>JADFWT010000026.1 GCA_015233785.1 Magnetococcales bacterium | reverse complement strand
AACCCACCCTAGAATACCTGAAAAAATGCATATGCCTTCACATATGAGAAAACAGGCCCTCTTGAACAAATCCTCTTTTTGGCGAATAAGTTTCTTTTTTCTCTTCCCGGCTCAACCTCCCCAAGATCCCCCGGTGG
Source organism: Magnetococcales bacterium (assembly GCA_015233785.1). GTDB lineage: Bacteria > Pseudomonadota > Magnetococcia > Magnetococcales > JADFWT01 > JADFWT01. The sequence continues at coordinate 29,931 of JADFWT010000026.1, read as the reverse complement.
CCACCACCAGCGCCGCCCATCTGGCCGGGTGGCCGGCAACTCCCCCAGTGCAGATCGATGGCCACCGCGTCGGGGCGATCCGGGCCGCTGATCCGGTGGCCGCCGCCAGACGTTGCCCGGATCCGGCCAGCTCCAAATGCCCCATATCCGTACACGTCCACATCATGCAGGCCGACATCTGGCCGGATCTCCTCATATCGACATAACGCGCCGGGTGCGTTTGTGGCGCGTTATCGGCTCAATTGGCAAAATCTGAAAATCTGGCTCTTCCCTTTCATGGCTTGGCCTCATGGGCTGAAATGGGCGGCGCGGAAGGGGGCGAAAGTGGCGCGGTAAGGGGGTTGCGAAATGGGATCGGAATAGTGCATGCTAATAACACTTACCATGCACTATATAGGGAGACCCCGATGAACAAGGCGCTGATCACCACCACCCCCGACGAAATCGCCGCCAAGCTCCAAGCCTACGCCCATGATTCAGAACAGGCGTTTTCTAAGAGCACCATGCGGGCGATCAAGGGAGACACCAGGTGCTTTGCCAATTGGTGCAGTGAAAGGGGGCTTGATTCCATCCCGGCTAGCACCGACACACTAAGGGCTTATGTGGACTGGGGGGCGGAAAAGTACAAACCGGCCACCGTCAAACGCCATCTATCATCAATCGGCCACCTCCACCGCGCCGCCCAGCTCCCCGACCCCACCAAGGCGGAAAAGGTACGCCTAGCCGTAAAGAGGATGAATCGCACCAAGGGCACGCGCCAGAAGCAAGCCAGGGGCTTAACCATGCTCGATGTAGAGCGGATCCTTGCCAGCGTCGAATGGTCGCCCAGAAATACCCGCGATACTGCCATGATCATGCTGGCGCGGGATCTCATGGCCCGCTCTGGTGAAGTGGTGGCGCTGAACGTGGCCGATCTCCATTACGCTGAAGATGGATCAGGAACCGCCATTATCCGCAAGTCCAAGACAGACCAGGAAGGCCAGGGGGCGGAACGGTGGCTATCCCCTCCTACCGTGAAGGCCCTGAAGGACTGGCTACGGTTTGCAGGGATCGAAAAGGGCGCGGTGTTCCAGTCATTGACCAGGGGGGGCAATGTCAAGCGTGGCACTCGCCTTTCTGTCTCAGATGTCTACCGCTCATTTAGGCGTCTAGGGGAGCTGGCGGGGATTGATGATCTATCCGGCCACTCTTGCCGGGTGGGCATGGCGCAAGATTTGACGGCCAACGGGGCGGAACTGGGAGCCATCATGCAGGCCGGACGCTGGAAGAGCCCCACCATGCCAGCTCGATATGGTGAACGGATGGCTTCTGGGCGTGGCGCTGTGGCGCAGCTCTATGGAAAAAAAGGGGCTGGGTTCGCTCAGGTGGAAGATTTTTCAAATGAGGGCGCATCATCAGGGGATGAATGAGATGTTGACCAAGGATGGAAAAAGGCTTGATTTGGCCAATATTGGCCACAGATTCCAACCGACCAAAGAGATTAACCTGGGAGATTTGGAGGCGCTCAATCTGCTTGATTGCGCACTGACAGCTTTGCCGCCATGGGTTGAGCCATTGACGCAGTTGCAGCGGCTGTATCTTGATGAAAACTTCTTCACTGAATTCCCGGCTGTGTTGGGGGGATTCCAGCAACTCAGACTCCTTGATTTCAGCCTGAATAGAATTGTGTCTATAGGCCCTGAGATCGGCGATATGTCAGAGTTGGTGTTTCTTGACCTGTTCGACAATCAAATCACCACACTTCCATCGGAAATTGGCTCTTTGTCAAACCTGATGTATCTGGACATCATGAATAATCCTATCAGAGAAATTCCACGTGAAATAAGTGACCTTACAAAACTTGAAGTTTTTCTGTTTGACGATGATCAAGTGGAAATTCCAAGCGAATTTGGTTATCTGCACCAACTCAATAATGATGTCGCTAAGATGGATTTACCCGAATCCATAGCTCAACTACTTGGCCAGCTCTGGTAAGCTTGAAAAACCATCTCTGATATTGAATCATCGCCAAATTGGGAACTCACTTTCCCTCATCTTCCTTTTTTCACGGCTCATCTTCTCACAAACTCACGATTGATTTGACAATATGCCAATATAGGCATATCAATAAAGACATGGACTTGAAACTAGAGAAACAAGTGGTCTGGCTCGGGGATAGCCGGAAGCGCCTTGCCGAATTCCCGCCAGAAGTTAAACAGGAAATGGGTGCGGCGCTTATGTACGCCCAATCCGGCCTGAAGCATCAGAGCGTCAAGGCGTGGAAGGGGTTTAGCGGCGCTGGTGTTCTGTCCATCATGGAAAGCTTCGATGGCGACGCCTACCGGGCCGTCTACACGGTCAAACTGGCGGGGGTGGTGTATGCCCTACACGCCTTCAAGAAGAAGTCAAAGAGGGGTGGAGAGACGCCCAAAGCGGATCGGGATAAAGTCGAAAGGCGCTTGAAGGAAGCAGAGCGCCGCCACAAAGAGTGGAGCCAAGGAAAGAGGAATACCCCATGAGCGAACGAATTGAAGCCGAACAGAGTAGCGGGAACGTCTTTGAAGACCTTGGCTTGCCGGACGCCGAAGAGCTTTACGCCAAGACGGCCCTTGCCATCCGAATCAGCAAGATCATCAAGCGGCGCAACCTGAAGCAAAAGGAAGCCGCCGCCATCCTTGGTATTGATCAACCGAAGGTGTCGGCGATCCTGGGCGGTAAGCTGCATGGGTTCACCATGGAGCGGCTTTTCAAGTTTCTGAATGCTCTGGATCGTGACGTTGAGATTATCATCAAGAAGAAGCCCTCTTCCCGTTCATTAGCACGCACCTTTATTGGCCAACATGCGGTCTAATGGCTCTTGACAAGGCCCTGGCTTCTGTCTGGGCCGCCAATGTAGGCTACAAGCCATGCCTGGATGTGCCTAGATTGTGCCTTGAGGGGGTAACGCGCTGGGGGCATATCAAAGGTATACCAGCAACATGGGAACGATGAACCGCTTAAACAGGCAAGGCAAGAAACCATGTCGAAACAGTAGGTTACACATCAAATTATGGCTGTTAACCACCTTGTCCGTGGTTCGAGTCCGCGCCGGGGAGCCAAATCAGAGAAGGAGTTACGCTCATTGCGTGGCTCCTTTTTTTTGGTCTTGTGTCGAAATGGTGTCATAAATCCACCTATCCCACACAAACACATCAGACATGACCATGGCACTTCCAAGCCGTTTCGCTTATTCTTCACATAGAAAATCATACATTAAATCCCGACCATACAGATCTCTTCCTGATCGGAAGCGCATCAGATCTTCCCCATGGTCATGTCGTTCATTCTGGAGATCTACTAAATGAACCTCTCCACCTGGATCTGGCGCGCCTTTTTTCGCACCGCACTTATCCCACTGCTACTGGTAGAAGTGGTGCTGGTGGGTGCCTACTTCCTGACCAACGAAATCATTCGCGATAAAAATATCGAATCGGTCAGCCAGATAGCCCAAGAACGACTGCTCAACACCGCCAAGCTCCATTCCGAACTGATCAGCCATCAGTTGCGGGATGTGGCCCACACTACCGACCTGTTCCGCCTGGAGACCGCCCGCGCCCTAACCACCCCCCACACGCCTGCCACCCCCAGAGCTATGACCTCCTCCCCGGATGGGGCATGGCACACCAGTCGGGATACCGGAGGTTCGGCCATCTTCTACAGCGGCTTTGTTACAGTGGGCGACAAGGAGCGTGAGAAAGCGCTGCGCCTCACCCAACTCGACCCGTTCATGAAAGGGATCGTCGCCACCCACGATATCGTCACCCAAGCCTACTTCAATTCCTTCGACTCCCTGAATATCATCATTCCCTATTTTGATGTCATCAACCAGTACACCCCAAAGATGAACATCCCAAGTTTTAATTTCTATTTCAAGGCCGACGCCAAGCATAATCCAAGACGCGAATCAGTCTGGACCAAAGTCTATATCGATCCCGCCGGACAAGGGTGGATGCTCTCTTCCATTGCGCCGGTCTACGGGAAGGGGGATTTTCTTGAAGGGGTGGTGGGGCTGGATATCACCGTCAGTACCATCACGCAACGCGTGCTCAACATCAGTCTGCCATGGAAAGGGTATGGCATGCTCCTGGATCAAGACGGCGTGATTATGGCCCTACCGCCTGCGGGAGAGAAAGATTGGGGATTGGACGAACTTACCCATCACCAATACGCCCAAGCCATTTTGCAAGATACCTTCAAACCGAATCGCTTCAATCTGAACAAGCGCCCCGATGCGGGCTCTTTGGCTCAGGCTATGAAAATACAACCTCACGGCATCAATCGCCTATCTCTTGGCGGGACGACAAAGCTGGCGGCCTGGTCACAAATCCCGGAAACCGGATGGCGTCTGCTACTATTGGCACCAGAGTCGGAAGTCAACGCACGGGCCGATACACTGGGGGAACAGGTTAAACACATCGCCTGGCTGATGATTGCCGGAATGATCGCCTTCTACGCCATCTATTTTATGATGCTCTATCAACGCGCTCGCCGCATGAGCCGCACCCTCTCCGAACCCCTCTTGGAGATCAACCATATTGCCCACGGCTTCTCCAAAGGAAAGTACGACCAACACCCACCCACCTTCGAGGTGACCGAACTCACCGAAACATCACACCACGTGGTGCAGATGGGGTGGGATATGAAACAGGAGATTCTGGCCCGGCGCGCTGCTGAAAAACGGCTGGAATCGGCCCGAATGAAGCTGGAGCTACGCGTCACAGAGCGTACCGCCGAGCTGCTGTCCTCCAACGAACGACTTCTCCAGGAGATACAGGAGCGCAAGAAGATTGAAGAAGACCTGCGGACCGCCAAGCAGATTGCCGATTCCGCCAGTCGAGCAAAATCGGACTTTCTCTCCTCCATGAGCCACGAAATCCGCACACCACTCAATGTGGTGATGGGCATGGGGCAACTTCTGAAAGATACCCCACTCTCCATACAGCAAAAAAGCCATCTGGAAAAACTCAATACCTTTTCGCGCATGCTATTGGGGCTGCTCAACAATATTCTCGACTTCTCTAAAATTGAAGCCGGAAAAATGGCTCTGGAGCATATTCCATTCTCTCTTGGTCAGATTATTGAGACCCAAAAGATTCTTGCCGAAACCCGAGCCCGCGGAAAGAAGCTCCAGGTCAGCTTTATTGTCGAATCGGAGGTTCCCGACCTACTGATCGGTGATCCCATGCGGCTGGAACAGGTGCTGACCAACCTGCTCTCCAACGCCATTAAATTTACCGATCAAGGAGCCGTTACAGTCCGGATCGCCATCGTGCACCACGCCCCCAATTTTGCCTGGCTGCGCTTTACCATCTGGGATACCGGCATCGGCATCAGTGCAGAGCAACAGGCCACTCTTTTTCAGATGTTTCAACAGGCGGATATGTCCACCACCCGAAAATATGGAGGTGCCGGCCTTGGACTGGCTATCTGCCGTCAATTGGTCGGTATGATGGGAGGCGGTCTTCAGGTTGAGAGTGAAAAGGGATCCGGCAGCAGCTTCTCCTTTACCGCCTCCTTCTCACTACCCGACGAGACACAAAGACGCGCCTTTCTTGAGACCATGGCGGTGAACCCCCATGGCCCAACTTCACAACCGAACCTTGCGCCCCATTCATATCAAGAAAAGCTGGAGGAGATTCGGGGCGCTCGCATACTGCTGGTGGAGGATCACGAGGTCAATCGAGAGCTGGCGAGAGAAATGTTGATCAAGTCAGGCTGCTTCGTCGGCTGTGTCGGAAATGGTCAGGAAGCCGTGGATGTGCTGGAACACCCCGAACATGACTTCGATCTGGTCTTTATGGATATGCAGATGCCGGTGATGGATGGACTGGAAGCAACACGTACCATTCGTCGCTATCCACACAACGACAGCTTACCGATTGTCGCCATGACCGCCCATGCCCTGGAGGAAGATCGTCGCAAAAGCCTTGAAGCCGGGCTCAACGACCATCTGACCAAACCGGTAGACCTGAATGCCCTACATAGGATGCTCTATACCTGGATTCCACAGAACGCGCCACATAGGGAAAAGGGCGTCAACAAGCACCCGGACGTAACCATCAACTCAGACACAACCACCGTGCAACCACCCCCCTCTCCCATCGCAGTTCCAGGCATCGATATGGCGGACGTCATGGAGCGTCTACAGGGTGATCAAGCGCTCTTTGAAGAGATTCTGACCAGCTTCAGGAGGAGACACAGAGAGGGCATCACAGATATACGGAATCTCATCGATACGCAGGAGCATGAACAGGCGGCCCGAGCGACACACAAGCTCAAAGGGGCTGCATCCAACCTCTCTGCCAACCGCATCAAACGTTCGGCCCAACAGTTGGAAGAGAGGCTGCTCACGCCCTACAATCATCGGCCGATGGAACCACTCCTATCGGAGCTTGAACAGGCACTGGATGAACTGCTTAACACCCCGTAGTTCCCGATGCTACATGGAGAATTTTCTCAGATAATCCTCAAATTTATCCGATGGCAACGGCGGGCTGAAGTGGTACCCCTGGATGATCGAGCAACCTAGATTTTTCAGAAAAACCAACTGTTCGCGTGTCTCCACCCCCTCCGCCACCACACAGAGATTGAGGCTGCGCGCCATGGAGATAATGGCCGATACAATGGCCACATCATCAGGGTCCGCCGGAGTATCCCGCACAAACGAGCGATCAATCTTCAAAGTATCAATGGGAAAGCGCTTCAGGTAGCTCAGAGATGAGTAGCCGGTACCGAAATCGTCCATAGCCAGATGCATGCCCATCTCGGTGAGACCCTGCAGGGTTTTAATGGTGTGATCCACATCCTGCATGATCATACTCTCGGTCACCTCAATCTCCAGCATCTCCGGCGGCAGACCGGTATCTTCCAAAACCGCCTCCAGCGTCTGGCGAAACTCATCGCGCTGACTAAGTTGTCGGGCAGATAGATTGACCGCCACGCGCAAGGATCCAAAACCGGCATCCAGCCAACGCTTGGCCTGATGGCACGCCTCGGTGAGCACCTGGACACCGATGGGAATGATCATGCCGGTCTCTTCGGCCAGCGGGATAAACTCCCCAGGGGAGACCACGCCATGCTCCGGGTGCTCCCAACGAACCAGCGCCTCCATACCCACCACCTTGCCGGCCATCTGATCCACCTTGGGCTGGTAGAACACCGTAAACTCGTTCCTCTCCACCGCCCGCTTCAGCTTGGCCTCCAATGTGATTTGATGGCGGGTCCAGGCGTTCATCTCCTCCATAAAGAACTTGAAAATACCGCGCCCGCCCTTCTTGGCCTGATACATGGCGATATCGGCATGCTTAACCAGCGTCTCGGCATTTTCACCATCTTGAGGGTGAAGACTAATGCCGATACTGGCCCCAATCAGCAGCTCTTCTCCAGCCACATGGATCGGCTTCTGAAGCTGTGTAATAATGTTGCCGGCCACTTGGGCCGCATGTTCTTCGCGCCCCACATCGGTGAGAATCACGGTAAACTCATCACCCCCCAAACGCGCCACGGTATCCGCCTTACGTACACAGCCACGAAGCCGTTTGGAGACCTCCACCAACAACTCATCCCCCACCGCATGACCAAAGGTGTCATTGACATATTTGAAGCGGTCCAGATCAATAAACATCAACGCCAGACGCTTCTTGTGCCGCAGGGCGGTCTCCAGATCATGCTCCAACCGCTCACTGAAGAGCTTGCGGTTGGGTAAGTTGGTCAGAGAGTCGTAGTAGGCCAACTGCTGGAGACGCTCTTCGACCTGCTTGGCCTCGCTGATGTCCGTAAAGATCCCCACATAGTTACTCACCTCATCGGCTTCATTGCGCACTACGGTGATGGTGAGCCATTTGGGGTAGATCTCGCCATTATCCCGCCGGTCCCAAATCTCGCCGCTCCACTTACCACTCTCCCGCAGCCCATCCCACATGGCCTTATAGAACGACTTGTCATGGCGCCCCGATTTAGCGATACGCGGATTGCGACCAATAATCTGGTCCCGGTCAAAACCGGTGATACGCACATAGGCGTCATTCACCGAAATGACTCGTGCATTCTCATCGGTGATCAAAATAGCCTCTCCGGCATTTTCAAACACCTTGGATGCCAGACGCAGCTCTGCCGCCATGCGGCTCTCCTCTTCAAGCCGCTGCTGGAGTCGCTCATTGACATGCTCCAACTGTTCGGTACGCTTTCGTACCCGCTCCTCCAGTTGAGTGCGCGCCTCTTGAAGCGCCCGTTCATCGTCTTTGCGTTCGGTTATGTCGTGCAGAATACCGGAGAAGAAGATACACCCTTCGCTGCGAAACTCGCTCACCGACAGTTCCAGAGGAAATTGGAAGCCATCCTTGCGCCGTCCCGTCACCTCACGAATGGTGCCGACAATGATCCTGCGGCCCGTGGCGATGTAACGCTCAAGGTAGCCGTCATGGCCTTCACGAAACGGAGAAGGCATGAGCATACTGACATTTTGGCCCGTCACCTCCTCGGCCTTGTAGCCGAAAAGTTTCTCCGCTGAACGGTTAAAGGCCAACACCACGCCCCGTTGATCGATAATCACCATACCGTCAACTGCCGACTGCATGATGGCATCGAACAGAGCACTACTATCTTTAAAATGCTTCATGAGAACATCAGTGGCATGCGCCATTTCCCTTTTAAGCCCCCCTCAACTGGCCAAAAGATCCATGTATCTAGCCGCTCAGTGTACCCCTTTTCCCTTCAGAAAGGGTACATATTTCATGTCGGTCTCAAGAATATGCTCAATAAGCCATACCTTAATAAAGGCCAGCAGCTCAATCCCCACCGAGAACTCCCCTTCGTCATACTTATTTACAAGCCCTTGAACTGTAGAAACAATCTCTCGATGAATCTTTTTGTGCGACGCTGTGTCAGGATAGCCATGCTGGTCAAAATAGACCTCCTCACGCTGAAAATGAGAAACAGTGTAGTCGGTCAACTCATTAAGAATTGCACTCACCACCTGTTTATCCGCACCGTCTTTCATGGCCTGATGAAAACGGTTGATAAGCTCCACCAGGTAAAGATGATCCGCGTCCACCTGCTCCAGACCGGTGTTAAGACGGTCATCCCACTCAAAGTACGGTTTCTCCTTCGCATCCGGATCGGTCATGCCCTGATAGAGACGATCACTGAGTTGAAACATGGTGCGGCGGGCCTCCAAAAATTCGCCCAACAGCCGATCCGACTCAATACGCCCATCCCAACCCTGCTCGACAATGTGAGAAGCCGTAGCTTTCATCTTATTATGCACATCATCAAGGGCCTGCCCCAAATCACGAAACAGCGTCGAATCACCATACTCTGCGGCGTGCTCCCGCATCCAGCGGCCAAACCAAGAGGCACCAGCTTCGGGGATCTCCTCCACAGTAACGGCAGCGCGTCCGGGAATCGCCTGCTCCAAGCGGCTCTGCCAGCTTAGATAGTCTCTCTTAAGCTGGCGATTATTAAAGCGCGCTTCGCCGACATCCATCTCCACCTGGGTGGCATAGAGGGCGTTACTCATCTGCTGAAGCACTGTACCCATCCGATCAAACTGGAACGAAGAGCCGCGCATCATACCCGCCTTTCGTTCAGCCTCCTCCATGCTTCCCTTCACCACATTGGAGATGTCGGCAGTCTTCTCTACCGAAGCCAAAATAGCCTGGGTCATCTCCTGGGCCTGGGTGCTATCTTCGGCCACCGACGTGGCGGCCTGGGAGACCTCCAGGGCCGATTTGGCCACCTCGCTGGTGCCAAGCGCCGCCTCGGACGCCGCCCTGGCCACATCCTGCGCGGCATTATTCAACTCCAGAGCGCTGTGAGTCACCTCATCCGCCGCCCTGGCGACGTCATGGATCGCTTCGGAAATGCCTCGGGTAGTCTCCGCCTGCTCATCCACCGAGTAGGTGATCTCCTGGTTGGCCTGATTGATGCGCTCAACGCTTGTGAAAATCTCTTCATTGGCTCTGGTCACCTCGTCGGTGACCTCTTGGATCTCGTTGGTCTTCGAACGAATCATCAAGGTGGCATCACCGGTCTGACGGGCCAGATCTTTCACTTCGTTGGCCACGACGGCAAATCCTTTACCCGCCTCCCCCGCTCCGGCCGCCTCAATGGAGGCGTTAAGGGCCAACATATTGGTCTGCTCGGCAATACTGTTGATGATATCAACCGTGTGGCCAATCTCCTGGGCCGACCCGGCCAGCTTCTCCATAATTTCCAGTGTGCTACGGGCATGCTCATTGGTCTGCTCAGAAGCGCGACTGGCCGTTTGGCAACGCGCTCGAACCGCCATCAGCGCTTCGGTCATCTCGGTCACCGATGACGCCACATCCTTAACGGCACTATCGACACTGGTGAGATTCTGGTTGACCCCGCCTATATTGGTAGTGATCTGCTCGGCTGCCGCCGCCATTGTGGAGATGTTGACGCTGGCCTGCTCGGCACTGGAAGCAATCGTGGAGACATTTCCCGACAACTGATTGGCCGCTGCCGAAATACTATTGATGTTGTCAGTGGCCTGACGAACCGCGCCCTGCACTTCACCGATCTCCGTGGAGAGCGTCTGGTTCTGTTCGCTAACCTGATTCACCACATGCTGTGAGTGGCGGGCATCCTCACTCACCTGATCACGAATCTGTACCAGCTCTGATGCACAGGCCGTGATGCTGCCCGAGTGGAGTGAGATCAGGGTCATCAAACCTGTCATGTTATCGGCAAGAATATTCACCTGATCCCCAATATGGGTGATCTCATCATCCACGCGCCGATGGGGGACCCGAACGGTAAGATCACCACCTGCAATCTGCCCAACAGTGTCCTGCACGCTACGCAGTGCTTTGAGGATGGAGCGCACCAGTAAAAACCCCACCACCCCCACAATCAGCATGGACAACGCCATCAACCAGGTGATCCCATCCCGAAACGTGGCAATCTCCACCACCACTTGATCCAGGTAGCTATTGCCCAAATCAATTCGGTTGGCGATAAACGGTTCCAGAGTCTCATTCATGGCCTCGGCCGCACTGTCAAATTCAGCCATCATCGGATTACCTGCCGCTGGTCCACCCTTTACGTAGGCATGGGCCATCGTTTTACCCGCCGCATAATAGGTCTCAAAACGAAGACTCAACTGCTCCAATGTCTGCTTTAGATCCTGCTCACCGTCATTCAGCATCGACTGAAAAGTGGCCAAATCCTTCCGGAATTGTTGAGCACTTTTTTCAGCCTCATCGAAGCCGTCATTGAGACCATCACGCCCCCGTGTAGCAGAAATATCGGTGAGCCACTGCTGCACCTGCACCACACTGAGTTTCATATCCTTGGTAAGCAGGGTTAGCTGAATACCCTTGTCGCGGATCAGTTCGGTATGTTCGGTGACCGAGCTGCTGGTAGAAAAAGCCCAGATATTGATACCGATCAGAAACAGCGAGGGAATCACCAATACAAGAATGATTTTATCCCTGACTTTCAGATTGATCCATTTCACGGTGATCGCACTCCTATACGCGCCTCAAAAAACGCCGGGATGAATGCCTCCCATACCAACGCCCCATCCTCTATTCCTCTCAAATCTAGGAGTTATTAAAGGATGTAAACCATTCTTCACATAAAAACAGGTGTGATATTTCCAGGATCGTACACCGCCCGGAATCGGTCGGCAATATGGCACGCTAATCCGTTACAAAATATTACAAAGGAGTCCCCCCAGCACTACCAATGGGTGCTGGAAGGCGAGATGGTGAAAAACGCTTGATTGAATCGAATGGAAAGGGAGATTTTTTACGAAATCAGGCCACGTCAGCGGTTGTTCGCGTCACTTCTTGGGATACGCTGCCATCCAACTCATCACCGGCTGCGATGCGATTGGCTTTCTCAATCTGTTCCAACACCAAGCGAGCCATATTATTGGGAGTAAACTTGGGGATGAAGTCATTGGCCCCTAACTTCTTAGCTTTGTATTCATTGGTTTTATTACTCAGAGAGCTATGAACAGCCAGATAAATATTTGCGAATTTCGGATTCTTACGCACCTTTCGGGTAAAGGTAAAGCCATCCATAATCGGCATCTCAATATCGGTAAACACCACCGTATACGTACTCTTCCCATCCTTCCCGATGGAACGCTCCAATAGCTTCAAGGCCTCAGGACCATTGTCCACCACCGTCCGCTCAATCCCCATCTGATCCAGAACCGAATTGATCAGCATGCAGGCCGCCTTGGAATCATCCACCGCCAAAATGTGGTGCCTCTTCTCCACCACTCTTTTACCGCGCTCCACCAACTCTTCGGACACCGTGATATCGATGCCGATAATGTCATTGAGCGCCTTCTCCACATCCAACATCTGGATCGGCTCATCGTCGTGGTAGGTTATAGCCGTGAGACAACTGCTTTCGTACACCTCACCCTCGGGGCGTATGATATCATCCCACTTTTTGGTCACCAGAATATTGGGCTGGGTGACCAGGAACCCTTGAATGGTGGTGCTGTATTCGCAGATCAGCATGTAGCTATGTCCCGTGGTGAGATCTACCGGCTCCATACCGAGATACTCGCCAAGATCAATTAAATTGATGCACTTCCCTCGAAAATCCACCCCGCCCTTGATCACCGGATGAGCATTGGGGAAACGGGTAATCTCCTTTGGCGTTTCAATAATTTCGATGATTTTAAAAACATTGAGACCGTAGAGCTGACCATCATTGAGATAGAAGGTCAGCATCTCCATTTCATTGCTCATGGCAAGGTTGGTGCGCTGGTCGATCTCATCGAACAGATCGTCCTTGTGCTCACGCTGCTGATCACTCATTTCAATAGCTCCCCTCAAGCGCCTTGCCCCATGGAGATGTTCCAGGTGGACCAAATTGCGTCTCAACCTCAGATGATATCATGCCCCTACAGAAAATGGAGTAATATTTTATGTTATTGATTTCTAAGTATGGCTTTGACGCATCGGAGAATAATCATGACACCTTAAGCTTGACGTCTCGCAAGTAAACAGCATAATTTGCAATCATGCACGAGCAGCCATTCCAACCTTTTGAGATTGGTGATCCCTATGCATGACGCTTATCGCATGCCCCTTGATATAGGCGCTCTTGGTCGTGCCCTTATCACTCTGGCCCTGCTGCTTGCATTGGCCGTTCAGCCCGCCAGCGTCACAGCAAAGGAAAAGGCAGCGCCCGCCACAAAAAGATTACGCTTTCAAGAACATGGAAAATGGGGATACCGGAACGCCCAAGACCAGGTGGTCATTCCCGCTCGTTTTGTCATGGCAGAGCCTTTCAGCAGCCATGGCGTTGCGGCTGTAGTAATCGGGGACCGTTGGGCACTTATCGATCAACAGGGAAAAGTGCTGCTGCGCCCCATGACCTCGGATAACGGCCCGGACCCCTTTCAAGAGGGGTTAGCACGTTTCATTCAGGACAACCTTGTAGGATTTTATAATCCCAGCGGACGGGTGGTCATTCCTGCCCGTTTCGACTTTGCCTGGCCTTTTTTCGACGGGACATCTTCCGTCTGCAAAGCGTGTCAAAAAGTTCGAATCGGCGAGCACACCACCGTTGAAGGAGGTGTCTGGGGCATGATCGATAAAAAGGGAAAGATTATTGTTCCCATGCGATATCTATCACCAGGACAGGCGCGAAATATGTACACCATCTACCGATAGATGGAGATCTCATGGCCTGATGGTGAGCTTGACCCTCTCTGAGCGCACGTCCCGAAAAGGGAGCTGAACCTGAAAAGTGTGTTCACCCGCCTGGAGCGGCCAACGGACCGTATATGGGGGAGGCGCCAATTTAAAGGGCCTGCCATCCACATACCAAACCACTTGAGGAACAGGTGGATCCACCGTCACCCGTAGCATCAATAGACGCTGCAATCGGGCTGCATCGGGCCCCAAGAAGAGGGTCTGCCCCGACTCAGGCGCAGTGATGGAGAGCCTCACCGCTCTCCCTGATTGAGCCACCATGTCCCTGGTTCCAGGCATGGAAAGATCGACCAGGGAGATGCCATCCGGGGCATTCAGAGCGCTAAAACGGGCGGGAGGTGAAGACAATCCAGCCTGCTGTGCCCATTCAGCATATCGGGGCGCAAACCGATAAAACAGACGCGGCTGAACCTCCTCTCTGGGTGTCCAGTGGCCTGCCAAAAGTCCATTTCGTCGATCGATCTCCAGCCGCTGGCGACTATGGTCCAGAGGCGGCATGTATTCCTCAGGAAACCACTCAGGAAATCCCCGCTGACAACGCCCATCGTTACGCCCGCCACTCCAAGCGCAGATAGGCACCTGCCGGTACCCCTCCGGCGCTGGAAATGGAGAGGCATTCAATCCATCTCTCTCCCCCTGGTGCAGATGAAGCAGAATCGACCTGGCCAGAAGGGCCGCACTCTGCCCCCCACCCAGCTTACGCATGGGGGTGGCATCGCTGCGCCCAATCCAGACCGCCACCTGATACGACGGACTATAGGCCACCACCCAAGCATCCCGGAAACCCTGAGAAGTTCCGGTTTTCAGTGCAACAGGAAATGGATATTCCGTACTCCCCATGCGTGGGAAGGCGGGCAGACGGGCCATGGGATCGGCCAAAAATTTGGTCACCAACCTTACGACCGCAGTAGAAAAGATTCGCACCTTCTCGCCAGAATGGAGCGGCTGCCCTTTGTACCAGATCATGGAGCGCAACAGGCCATCGCCCGACAACACCCCATAAGCCTCAGAGAGCGCCTCAAGCGTTACCGGCAATCCTCCTAACGCCATGCCAAGTCCATAGTGCCTGGGATCCCGCTGACCTTGATGCAACCCCAACCGCCTTAGAACATGGTTAAAACGGCTGAGTCCCACCTGTCGCAATAGGTGGACAGCCGGAACATTGCGGGAGTTGGCCAGTGCTTGGCGCGGCAACAGCGGCCCCTGATAGCGACGATCGGCATTAACGACATCTGGCGCGGCGGCACGGAGATCATCCAGAATGGTTCCCGAAGAAATCACGTTATCTTCTATGGCTTTAGCAAACAAAAATGGCTTTAATACACTACCTGACGCCCGAGGAACCGCACCATAATCAATGGATCCAGCCGGGCTGGTATAGTAGTTGCCGGACCCTACCCAGGCCAGCATCTGCCGGTCACCAACCCGACGCACAATCACTGCGCCCTGCTCTGCCCCAGCCGATCGCCATTGCTGAAGATGGTCCTCCAACTCATGAGCCGTATGGCGCTGAAGGTTCAGATCCAGCGTACTGTGGATCAACGGCGCACCACCCCGCATGTTTTCATAAGAAAACATTCTCTCCATTCGTAGGATAGCATGCATGGCCTCAGGTGGACGATGGGGCTTAGTCTGGATGGACAGATGCGCAATCTGATCTCTGGCCAGGACCAGATCACTCTCTTCAATGCGCCCAGCACGCTGCAAAGCATCCAGAATTCGCTTCCCACGCCCAATGGCCCGCTCCCGCCCTTTGAGCGTAAAGGGATTCATGCGGGCCGGAGATTGAGGAATGGCGGCCAGGAAAGCGATCTCCGCCCAACTCAGATCGATGGGCCTCTTGGAAAAATAGAGGCGCGCGGCATGCGCCAAACCATGACTACGATTGCCGTAGGGCGCCCAGGTAAGATAGTGATTCAACACCGCCTGACGACCATGGCGCGCCGTCAGCAGCAGAGCCGTTACCGCCTCCACTATCTTGCGTGGCAACGTGCGAGGGCCGGGGTGCTGCATGCGGGCCAACTGCATGGCCAGTGTTGAGGCCCCGGAAATACGACGGGAACCGCGCAGATTTTGCCACATGGCCCGCAGAACGGCCAACGGGTCAACCCCTGGATGACGCCAGAAACGGCGATCCTCGGTGATCAACACCGCATCCACCACCCGCTGGGACCACGCATTCTGATGCCAATAACCAAACCCTCCCGGCTCATGACCACCAATCTGGGCCAAAAAACGGCCATGCCGATCCAGCAGAAAACGCGAGGGAGACGGCGTCTGAAAATCGGATCTGAAAAGCGCCAGACCCAGTACCACCAGCGTAGCCACAACAGCCGACCAAACTGCCAGACGTTTGCATGGGATTCGCCGCATCATCATAGTGCAGTACTGAAACATCACGCCTGACAGCGCGCCGGCATCACGGGGACGGAGCAGGTTTTACCACGACCCGCGCCCCAACACTGCGGCCTTGCACCGCTGGACGGTACATCATCTCTGCCCTGGCAGGAGGCTGAATAAATTCACCGGGAATCGTGGCCCGCAACCGCAGATAAAAGTGATGGGTTCCCTGGGGGAGATAATCATAATAATAGACCACACGATCATCCCCAAACAGGCGATAGGTGGGAGGATGGGTTAAAGAACCGCTGGGCACGGCCTCCGGTAGCGCACTCTTCAGGGCGGGGTTGAGCGGCTCAACACCTGCGGCAAATGGAATCTCCACCGCCACATGGTGCCGGGCTTCGGTATTGACCAGTTGCAGATGCTCCTCCACCACATCCCCCACCTGCAATGCCACCTCCACCCCGGGCTTCTCCAGCTTGATGCGATCTGCCGACCCATCTTCAGAAATCACCCTCATCTCCCGCTGCACCACAAAGCCCGCCACACGGGCCTCAACCAGCGCGCCACTGCGCTTCGGCAAGTAGTGCAGCTTGTGATGCAGGGCCAGAGGACGCCCCATATCCCCCTGCCCCTTTGGCGATACCAACGCCAAACCAACCGGTACGTTTTCCAAGGAAACCATTCTATAGACCATGGCGTTATCGCCACCAAGATAAACCTTTTGGCGCGCACTGCCCTGGGTCATTTCAACCTGTTGAGGGGGCCCCTCCAAGCCGTTCTTCTTCATAAAGGCGGCCAGCGCCAAAAACGCCTCGGCATCGGCATTGACACTTCCCCAACCATCACCACGTCCCAACGCAACCAGACTATCCACCAAGAGCCTCGAACGCGGATCCCCACGCGGCATGGCCTGTAAGGCACGAATCACCTGGGCCAGCGCACGACTCTCAGAAGGGAGTACCATCTCATCATCCGATAGCGCCGCCTGACTCAACCCGGCATAACGCTCCTGCCCCTCATGCAGCTGCCACTTAATCCCGCTCCAGAGTTGTCCATAGAGCTTCTTGATCGCGGGCTCACCCGCCTCGGCATACCCCTGCTTGGCAAGAACACGAATAACCTGAGCGGTACTTTCCAAATCAAGATAGGGATGATTTCGAGCCAGTTCGGCCATATAGCTCTTGGGAGCCTCGCCAGCCTGAACCAATGCCGTTATCGCCCAAACCCGCTCGCTCCAGCGGATGCCATCCCCATGATAGGGGTGATCCGAGCGCAAAGCCCCACGCAGGGTCTGTACCAGCCTCTCAAAGAAAGCCAGATCCAACCCATATCCGGCATCCCGAGCCTCCACCATAAACTGAAGCGCCCAGGCGCTGAGAATCAAACGCCCCTCACCCCCAGGCCAAAAAGCCAACAACCCCTCTTCATCCAGGGTCAAAGGGAGGTGATCCAGAGTGCGTTGAATCACCGCCTGATGGTCGCTCTTCTCGCTGGACCACTTGAGCGCCTGCAAAAACGCCCTCTCAGCCAATAGCGCTCGAGACTGACTGATGCGCTGTTCAGTGCAGCCGTGGGGATAACGCTTCAGTTGATTCAGCGCGCCGGCCATCCGAAGAACCGATGGTTCTGACGAAAGAAGAATTGTACGTTTGAACGAGCCCGATCGGAAATCATCCTTCACAATCGGCCACTTCAACGGCCCCTCTGGGCGTAAATGTTCCAGACTCTGAATCACCTCCGGCCGACGATCCGGGCGGATGGGGAGCTTGACGCTGAAGGCATCACGAGCCAACTCTGCCGGATGCTCAACGCCTACCGTGACCGATACCGATGGCTGCGCACGCTCCTCGCTACCATTCACAGAGGGCGTCGGCACCCGAAGCTGAAACTGAATCCGCTCAGGAGCTCCCTTGCGCCACTGGAAGCTTCGCTCATGTTTTCCGATGATTTCCAATCCCTGAGTCTTAATTTCGGCCCGTCCATCCCCATCACGTCCCTCCACCAAACGACCGATGGCACTGGCCGTAAATTGATCGCCAGGACGCACAAAACGCGGCAATGTCGGCTGCACAATCACCGGCAGGCGTACATCAATGCGCCCAACGGCAAACCCAAACCGCGAGACCCCACTCACCGCCTTAGCACGCACCTTAAATGTGGTGAGATTATCAGAGAGCTTCACCTTGATGGTGGTCTCCCCCTTGGGGCCAATCATGATAGAGGAGGCGTAGAACGGCACCGCTGAAAACTGGCGACGCACCGAGGTTCGATCCAGCAGCGACATGGCCCTTTTAGCACCGACCCCGCCGCCGGGAATCTCCTGAAAGGGCAGGTCACCAAATGCAAGATTACGGGTATCATGGACACTGATGCGGCTGCGGCGTGGCACGATGAAATCCGGCAACGGATCCAGCCGCGCTTCCCGCGCCAAAGAGAGAACCGCTTGATCCACCAACCAAAGCGTCACCTCTCCCTGGAGGGGCGAACCTTGCTCATCCTGAAGACGAATCTTCACCTCAAGATCCTGACCCGGAAGGGCCTTTGTGGGATGCTCCAGCGCGATTTCCACCTTGTGCGCCACCGGATCCACCGGAATCCAGGCGGTGGCCGCCACCGTCACCGGCTTACCCAAATCCGGCCCCAGGTCACCCCCACTTCTGGACCGACCCACCCGGCCCCGCATCAACAAAAAATGAACCGGAAGTCGCGGCAGATGGCGCGCCGAGATCTTCACCTGATAGGTGGCCGATCCCCCCCGAACATCCATCCACTCATAGCGGTTGATCCCCCCTTCATCCTCCACCACTGCCAGAGCCCGGGCCTCTTGAAAGGGACTCTCCAGCACCAAGGTAGCCATCTCGCCAGGAGCATATTTAGGCCGCTCTGGAGTGACCTTGAACACCTTGGTGGGAGGACGGGACCAGGCCACGGCTTCACCGCCATCTACAAATAGATCCACCCGCACCCGCTGCATCCGCCCCAGACGGTCCCGCCCTTCCAACTCAACCACATAGACCCCGGCCCGCGTCACCGGCAGGGAGAATGATTGGGGCCTTTCGGTACTGGTGAAACTCTGCTCGTGGATCGGCTCTTCCACCACCTCGGTGCGGTATTTGGCCTCTCCCTGGGAGAAATCCCCAGCGCTGAGAATGGAGTGCCAACGCCGCTCCAGCAGGCGCAACGTCAACGGCTGCCCGGCCAGAGGCTCTCCCTCAGAACCGGACACCACAAACCGCCCATCAATACGCCGCGTATTGGACTTCCCCTGAATCTCTTGGACGTCGGTAGATTGACTTTCTGTTCTATCCTGAGCCGGCTGACTATTGGGCAAATAGCGCGGCACCTTAAGCCCCAACACAAACGGCGGCAAGGACAGAGTTTCATGGGTGGCAGTGACGGTCTGATCATCGGCCCCGATGACCGTACTCTCAACAATATAGCGGCGGGGCTGGGCGGTGGGCTCACGACTGGGATCCAGCATGATGGAGGCGGCTCCCTTGTCATCGGTATGGCCCTGTTGGTGCTGTATGGGCTGAGACTCGAAGGGCTGCTCCCCGGAAAAACGCGCATCCGTTGAGTAGAAATAGTCCGGGTTAAGGGTTGGCTTCCAGTGGTAAGGAAACTGCGTCACCCGCCAACGAAGCGGCCTGTTCGCCACCTGTCCACCAGCATAGTAACGCCCAGCCAATTGAATGGTGAACGGGCGATCCAGCGGTGCACGACTGGGGCCGGAAAGTAGCGTCTCAAAGCGGGGCAGACGGTAGTTCTCCAGCTTGAAGGAGACCGAGCCGCAATGGCCACCCTTGAGGCGAATTCGGGCGCGGTACGATCCCGTTGCAGGACGCTTCTCTTGAAAACGGTGATAAAAACTGCCCCGGCCACTCATCTTTAGCGGATAGCGCCAACTCCGATTTCCCGGCCCGGTGACCTCCAGATGGGCCGACTTGGGCGCAAACACCGTGTACACACCCTTGTGATAACGACGCAGATACCCCTTGATATGCACCGCATCAGCAGGCTTGTAGAGGGGGCGTTCGGTAAACAGATGACAGAGCTGCTTAATATTCGGGCGCCGCCGGTCCAGCTTCTGGTAAGCCCACTGCAACCAATTGTTCCCATCCCGCTGCCAGTGATTATCGGCATAGCGCTCCGGCGGACGACCAGGATCAAGAACCAGATGGTCTCCTCCCTTGCTCACCACCATACGGCGCAGATGACGCCAATCATTCTGCTTCCAACCCAGCGCACGCCATTGAAAACGGCCCTTGGCATCGGTTCGTCCTTTTGCCAACACCTGCCACTGGGGTTTGCCGCCTCGCTTCTTGACGGAGCCCTCAAGACGAATCTCCGCTCCGCGCACCGGTTGGCCGCTGGCAAGCGATGTCACAATAAACCCTACCCCATCGACCTCTTCCACCGTGGTCAAGGCAAGATCGGTCACCTGCACCCGCATCCAACTGCGCGTGCTACCTTGATCCAGACGCCGCACCCCTACCAGATAGCTGCCCGGCATACCATGACCGCTGATCTTCTCAAGATGGGGCTTTAGATCCAATCCAAACTGGGCCCCACTGCCCCCTTTTTTCAATGGTAGATCAATCATCTGAGAGATCACCGGCGAGCCCAACGCCTGAATCTGCTTCTTGATGCCCACGGCGGAGATGTTCTTTTCAGGATTATTGTGACTCGCTGGCTCCTCACCAGGTCCGGGGGGCGGGCTGCTCTCGTCCACCAACACCGGCTGCTGGGGAAAGGGCCAAAAATCCCGACTCAATGGATTCACAGGATGAATGCGCAGATCAATACGGCTCAGACCACGCCCCTCCAGCGGGGCCTGCTGGGGACCATAGCGCTCCATAATGCCCTGCTCTTCTCGCCACTGAATGCGGTCAGGTGCGCCGGGGAAGTGCAGAAACAGCCGACTGCTCCCCTGCATGGAGAGCCCACGACCCAACACATCTTTCAGCTCGGTGGGGTGAAGATCCACCTGATAGAGCCGATCCGGTAGAAAGTCACCGCGAATGGTCAACAGGTTGTCACCCTGGGAAAAGGTGAGATTCTCCACCGCCGGGCTGAATGCAACCAGACGCCGTGCCTCAATCGGCCCCAGCGCTCTGGGCGGCGCCGAAAACTGCACCTCCACGGCTCGATTGGCTCGTCCGCACTGCAACGGTCTGCTGCGGGGATAATGCACCCCCTTGGGTGTCACAGGATTTTTCTGGTTAGCACACCCCAATCGGGTCACATAAAAATGGGACGGTGCGGTGGAGAAACGAATCTCTTTTAAGGCCATCTCGGCCTGGTCCTTCTCCAGCGACAAACGTAGCCGGACGATGGCCAGAGTTCCGGCGTCAATGGGTCGGTGCAGATGCAGCTCATAAGACGCTTTGTCGCTACGACTGCGACGCTCCAAGGCCTTCACCGAGAAGGAATCCGACCCCAGATGCTGCCCCCCTTTGGCATCAATACCCGGCAGTGGACGCAACTCCAAGGTGATCATACGCGCCAGTAACACCGGGTCCAGCGGCTCGGGAAAGGTGAGGGTCAAGGCCGAGACCGGAGGCAAATCCTTGGCCCCATGGGCTGGAATGGTAGCCGTTGGCGGGGCGATCAGTGTGGTGGGATGGGCATCGCCGTGTGGCGTCTGCCAGTGAAAACGAGTCAACGGCGGCCACGGCTCGGCTGGCCGAAACTGCAAGGTGTGACGGTTGAGCCAGCGAAATGCTCCCGGATGGCTGGGCGTTACCGTGGCAAAACGGGCCGGGTGATCCTCTGGCCCACTCTTCTCAGGCCCAAGAGGCCGCTTGAAAAAAATGGTCACCGGATCCCAACGACGCAAGAGTCTGTCAGGAATAATCACCACCTGACGCGCTTCCAGACTCTCCGGTTTGGGCACAACCGAAACACCACCCTCTCCACCTGACGCAGCCTGCACACCCACCGGGGCCGTGGTCAACACCAGTAGAGAGGCCATCAATAGACCCAACAGCAGACCCGGCCACCAATAGGCACGCCTCTTAACGCTCTGCACGCTCTCTGTCATGCTGGCAACCATCCTCTCAATCGCTGCGCTCCGTAGGATCATTTTGCACCAAACTTCTGCCGATAGTGCTGCACCACATCCGGCGGTGGACCTTCACCGGGAGGTTTAATACCCACCACTACCGGTTGCGCCTGCAACGCAAGATCCTCCATAGGCAGCGTCGCCATCAGATAGTATCGACCCGCAGCAAGCTGCTGCATCGCCACCCGCCCGGAATCAAGCTCCAGCCCTGAAGCGTCGAACAGCCGCACCATCCCGCGATCCGCCGCACCGCCAAGCGCCATCCCCACCGGCCCGCTCCGTTGGACCGCAAAACGATAGAGCCGCACATCGCCCGGCGTCAGATGAATCGGATCGCTGCGCCCCTCTCCAATCTCCGTGGCGGCAATCGTTGAAATGCGCAGCGCCCCACTGAGCAGCCCCGGCGTCATGGGAGCCAGGTCCAGCAAGCTCTCACCATGGGTGGCGGCAGGAACCATCAGATTGAGACTCAGACCCTCGGGAAAGAGCAGCACCCTCGGCTTCCCCTTGGCCATGCGTACCAACGCCATCAACGGACGGTTGCTTCTCAAATGCAGAAGGCGGGGTGCCTCGGGGCTGAACAGAAAGCGCATCGCCTCCCCACGAAGCAGCATCTCGCCATCTTCCTGTACCCACAGAGATTCTCGATCCTGCTTCAGGGCTTCAGTCACCACCTCTGCAAAGGTCTGCCGCTGGTCGTCATTCAACTGAACCGGCCCGGAAACACCATCCCCGGATGGAACCTGACGATTCTCATCTACCTCTTGACCGCGCTCGGATTGCATCTCTGGCTTGCCGGTCGACGGTGGCGGCACCTCTGGAGCTCCATCCCTGGCACGATGCACCCAAACCGTGGTCATCTCCTCATCGCTACCCACCGGCTCTACCTTTAGAGTATAACGCCCCGACTTCAAACGGCGACGAATGAGGAAATTCCAGTCATCCGGACGATCATCTGCCCGAGCAAGCAGCTTTCCATCCCCATTCAGAAGCTCGGCACGGACGTCAAAAGTCCCCTGAGACACCAGCTCCACCAAGTCATCCGAACCCAATGCCACCGAGACACTGCCAGGTGCCACCACTTGGCGCGATTGTCCCACCATCAATGCCTCACAGCCGCGTTCCAAGCGATAATCCACCCGGTTGTCCTCACGAGGCGGACGGAGATCCAGTCGATAATCCCCTGGCGGCAAGCTTCCGCTCCACCCTTTTTCGGGAAACAGTTCAGCCTGTTTCTTATCTCCTCGATAGAGCACCCCCTCCACCCCGCCATGCAGATCCAGACGAATCGCGTCTTCAGCAGTCAGGGTGAAACGCCACCGGTCCGGCTGACGGTCACGCGCCGATGTGCGACTCCAACGATGAGTCACTTTCTGGTTGCAGGGCAACAGGTGGGGGCCGTGCCCTTTGATCTCCTTGGAAGATTCCTGACGGGAGAGACGGGTCACTACCCGCATGGAAGTATCCTGGGGCAGGATGACCATCCGATATCGACCCGCTGCCAGATGGCGCGTCACATCTGCTTCATCTCCCGGTGGGGTCAGCGGCCAGCCCTGCGCATCTTCCAGACGCATGGTGATCCGCCTCCTGTTGCGTCCTTGCGCATGCAGTCGATAGGTTCCGGCCTGCTTCACCAGCAGCGGATAGACCACCCCCTGCCCCGCCTGAAGCGTGACGCGAGTCGTCTCACCGTCTGAAAGTTCATCCCCCTCCAACAGCGCTGCACGCGTCAGGTGGGCCGCCAAATGTCCGGCACTCCTCCCCAGAGGCTGCACGGTAAAAAGGTACAGACCCCGATCAAGAAATGAGTGAATCCGCACATTACGCCCAATGCCGTTGCTCTTCTGGTGTGCCAGCGACAGACGCAAAGGGGTACGCAGTGTGCCTCCCATGGCAAGAAGGCCGCTGGTGTGCATGCGATAGAGTCCCGGCTTATCCACCAATATGCGCATGGAAGCCCGCTGTTTTCGCTTTATATCCAACGGCAACGGCACATCTGAGCGCAGAAGCGGCAACGCCTTCATACCCAGCTTCCGAACCTTTTGCAGCAACGGCATTGGAGGCAGCTTCGACGTGTCCCTTTTCTGCTCCAGCTTCATGAGAAACGGCATTGAAGCATCATGATGATTGTGAATGGATATCTGATAAGTTCCAGAGTGAAGTGCCAAGTGGGACGCAGACGGCTGGCCGTTCATACGGAGCATCAACGGCTGCCCCTCATGGGAGAGCGCCTTGAGGTTCGACCTCCCATGACCCTTGATACGCAGCGGTATGGTCAACACCTCTCCGGCGGAGAGCACGCCGGGCATCTCATCGCCAGGCGTCATGGGGTGCGGATTGGGCGCAATACGCCATCCGGCTGCCGCCCCCCCCTGATCGCCCATCAGCAGATCATATTTATGGCCGGAACGGGCCTCCACATCTACAAAACGCAGCGCTGCCCTTACCCGACTCGGAGAAATACCCGCAAGCTCTGTAACCGACGCATGATGAAGCGTAACATCCACCACCCCTTCCGCCTTGGGACGTGGGCGGATGACCAGCTCGTAGATTCCCACCTCCAATGACTGTCCACCCCCCAATGGCCGGTAGTGGGGCTCCCGATAACCGCGCCCGGTGGGCTTTGGAACCGGCCTGAAACGAAACTCTCCGCGCTCGCCATCTCCCTCCAGACGATAGCGACCGGCATTCAACACCCGCACGTAGAGCCGAACCGGCTTCAGCAAGTTAAAGCGCCGCCGCCAGCTCTGCTCAATTCCCAGAGAGATCGCATCTGCCTCTACCACCCGCCAGGATCGATGACGGTTGCGGTTCGGCCACCCTTTGGGAGACTCCAGAATCACCCCGCTGGCGTCGATCAAATCCTCGGCCGTTCCAGCATGAAGCGTATGGATCCAGTAGCGCCCATTCATGGTGAAGCGAGGACTGGGATTGGCGTAAAA
This sequence comes from Magnetococcales bacterium, assembly GCA_015233785.1. Taxonomy (GTDB): domain Bacteria; phylum Pseudomonadota; class Magnetococcia; order Magnetococcales; family JADFWT01; genus JADFWT01. The sequence continues at coordinate 4,852 of JADFWT010000026.1, read as the reverse complement.
CTGTTGCAGGGTAAAGGGTTCACCAGGCGGGGTGATCACCGTCACCATACGCCGATCACGAAAGGTGCCGCTGGAACGTACCTCTACAGAGAGCTGGCGACTGCTCTTGTCCAGATGCCGCGTCTCCCAAGAGACAGGGCTGAAGGGACGATCCGGGTTGTAATTGGCCACCTGCAATGTCGCCGGGCCAAGCCAGGAGCGGGCCAGACGGAAATAGTTGCTCCTCTTAGGTACCAGCCAGCGGTGAATGCCCATCGCGTTGCCCTTCAGTCGCCACACCCCCGCTTCCGGCAGCGTCGGTACTCCGTAGCGAATGTGAAGCGGATATTGCTGGGCATTCCGGCTCCAGGGCTGAGCCGATCCACCATAGGCACTGAGTAGATAGAGACCTGGATCCAGGGTGACTGAGAGCTGCCGACGTTGAAGCGGTTGGCCGCGCTTGGGGGTGATGAGGCTGGAGATCACCTTGCTCTCCACCAGCCAGCGGCCACGCTCCCAAAGCCGTAAATCCGCCAGCGCCCGCCCGGCTGCTTCGATGATCACCGGTTGGCGCTTGGCGAGCATAATCCAGTAAGAGCGCTGCTGAAGATCCGCAAGCTCCGTAGTGATGAACTGGGCGTTGCTCAGACGCTGATACGGCTCCTTCTGCTGCTCGGCATAGCCGAAGATCTCCAGCTTGCCTTGCTGATCGCCAAGGCCGTGCCCTCTCAACACTACCTTATACGCTCCCGGCTCCAGGAAGCGATCCAGGCGACCATCGCTTTTCCCCGCCTCCCCGGCTAGCGGGCCGGGGCCAGCCAAGCGATCCACCAGTTGCAGGGCCGTGCCCTTGGCACTATGAGCCATGAGGGTGTAACGACCTGCCGTGGGAATGGAGATGGTCATCTCATGATGATCGGTGTATGGATAGGTGAGCCTCTTTTGATAGGGCACCCCAACCGGCTTGGCCGCAACGGACGCGGCACATACCGGATCGACCAGCAGCAACAAAAACAGCGCAATGGACCACAGCGCCTTCACAAATGGGTAACGGCTCGCTCTAACAGGGCCTTGGCTACGGGCCATCAATCTCCCCCACGCTATTCGATCTCAATCCGGCTTGAATCTCCGCTTCCAGGAACCACTCTACACCGATTGTCCTTCATAAAGGGATGGGCGATCAATCCGGCGGGGGCGATCCACCACAATCCCCTGGGGCTGCGCATAAACCAACAGAGCGTGATGACTCAACATACTCATGGAGAATGAAAAACTTGAAAATGTGTCAAAATAAGGTACATAGCGCCTGAAATTTTCAAAATTCTCTTCTTGGCTGGTCCCCTCCGAGACGCTGTATTTCAGCTTGCCGGTGAGGGGGTGTTCATGAATCGCATCGATCATGAACCGCTCCGGCTCATGGTAGATACGCGACCCTTTCATCAGACCAAATACCGCATACTGCATCGCATCAATGGAGGCCTGCTCATCAAATAGAAACTGCAACGACTCCGCCAGCTCCTCTTTACGCTCCGAAGGGAGACCAACGATCAGAAACAGATGATTTTTTATCCCCACCTGGGCAGCGTCCCGTAACAGCCGCCGAATCTCCTCGACATGCGTTCCCTTGTCGATCAGATCAAGAATCCGCTGACACCCCGACTCCACACCCCAACGAATATAACGACACCCCGATTGGGCCATCACCTCCAACGTCTCACGCGAGAAGCCGGTAGGACGTGCAATGGCGTAGTAGTTGGGTTTGAGACCACGGCGCAATATCTCACGACCAATCAGCTCAAAACGGCGCGGGGCGACCATCTCATCCACGAGATGAAAGTTGCGTATCCCCTGCCCCATATACCACTCCATGGCATCCACAAACCGATTCACATCCGCCACACTGTAGCTTTCGCCATAGGAGTGCCAATGGGTGCAGAAACTGCAACGACGCCAATAACAGCCCCTTGATCCAGCAATGGGCACCACCGGCTCCGCCGTAAGATAGTGCCTTAGATCCAAATCGGAAAAATCGGCCTTCGGTTCAACCTCTGATGCACACGCCTCTTGGGGATTGAGACGAACCTGACCACCTTGATTACGAAACAGGCGCGGAACCGACTCGAAAGAGCTCTGACCATCCAACGCATTCAGCAGCGCAAGAAAAGGGGCCTCCCCGGAAAGCAGAACCAGATGATCCACCAAGGTATGGCCTGCCAAAACCTGCTCACCCATCTCCTCTTTGATCAACGCACCGCCAAAGATAATACTGAGAGAAGGACAACGCACCTTGAGCACATTTGCCATCAGCACGGACAGCGCGTACTGCTCTTGAAACATCAACGAAAATCCCACCACATCAGGAGATTCCGCCAACACCTGATCCGCCCACTCCAAAATCCAAGGCGGCGTGGGCGCACCGCACTCCAGAGCATCCCGGCACTGCCGATCCAAGCTGGTACTTAGCGTGCTGATAAAACGAGTAAACAGCTCGGAACTTCGTTCGTGAACAGTGTTGCGCTTGAAGTAACCGAAACACTCCGCCAGGCGTTGTTGCTGCGCCTGATTGAGTGGCAACACGGTCTCTCCCCGCTCAATCCCGGCCATTAACGCACGCAAAAATTGCGTATTCAAATCCCTGCATTGAACACGAAATGAACTACGCTGCTCGACATACGCCTTCAGCGTGGCAATACCGAGAGGGGGGGCCGGCTGAGAACAGGGAGGAAACAGCAATTGAATACGCATGGGGTGCGTATCCGCCTCCACCTCTTGGGCCTGATGCAGCTCATAGGCGACATCCGGACCATCCTCTGCATCGTATTGCCAGACACGGGGCGAACGATCAACCCAGGCCGTCTCACCACGATCCCAATGGTCAAACATCTCATTGAACGGCTGATGCCACGTCGTCCAGGGAAGTACGCCTGATTCAAGATGATCCTGCTGCGCTTTGAAAGCATAGCGCTGCGCCTCCTCAGGACGACCAAGACCATGCAGAATAGTCGCCATATGGCGCTGGATCATCACATGGTTGGGATGGGACGCCATAAGCTTGCTATAGAGTGCCAACGCCTGCTCATAACGCCCCGTTACCCGATAGAGCATGGCCAACTTCTCAGTCGCTTCCATATCGGCGGGATGCATCTCCACATAGCGATGCAGATGACCCTCGGCCTCCTGGAGCTCTCCCAGCTCAATCAACACCCTACACAGGATAAGCAACCCCTTGGTGTGATCGGGGTGGCGTGCCACCACCTTTCTCAGTGGGACCAACGCCTCCTGGTGATCCTGACTGTTAATCAGTGCCATCCCCAGCGTAAAGAGCGTCTCCACATGGTTTGGATGACGCTGCGCCCCCTGTTTTAACCGTACCACCGCCTCATCCCGCAGATGATCGCGCTCCAACAACGCCTGGGCCAGGGCGAGTTGCGCTTCGGGATCATCGGGATGCATTGCCGCCCTTTTGCGACAGGGGGAGAGAGGAGTACGAACCTGTTCCGCCTCATCGGCCCTTCCGGCGGCTTGTAGAGAAAAACGCAGGTTTTCATACACCGACGGCTGCGCCTGGTCCAGCGAGACGGCACTACGAAACCAGGCGATAGCGTCGTCATGTCGTCCACTCAACTGGGCGATCACACCTCGAGCATTTAACGATGGCGCATGGTCGGGAAGCTGCTGAAGAATCTGGAAACAGAGCTGGTCGGCTTCGGCAAGTCGACCTTCGGCGATCTGGCCCGAAACCAGTGACAGGGCATGCTCCACAGACATGTTCTGGGGATCAGCCGGGGGGTGTAATGCAGTCTCGTTCATGCCGCAATCATAAACCATCCACCCTGGGCGGTGCTAGCGGGTTCAAGAGCCCTCTCGATCTGTTGTGAAGCGCTCTCTACGCGCCAGCCAACGCTGCACACCCTGCTGAAACCGAACGCTCTCTTCAGGGCTTAACCCCCGTGGATCAAAACGCAATCGATAATGAAGATAGATCAACGGCCTCAGCTCCAACACGCCCAATCGCTGGATCCAAACCGTCAAGGGCTCTCCGGCAGGGCGTGCCCCCTCTTGCTGCTCCAGATGCGCCATCACCGGATCCAGAGGGGAGGCATGCCCGCGCCGCCCTGTCTCCTTGGACGATGATCGGGAACGCTTTGTGCTGCCGCCCTTAAAGCCTCCACGCCAACGTCGCCAGATCAACCATCCTCCCGCTAATAACGCCATCAGAAGCGCCATTCCCATTTCGGCGACAGTGCGCTCTCCGGCCCGCCACTTGGCGAAGCGGAATATCAGCGCTGACAGGCGATCTGATAACGCCTGCCAGGAAGAGGCACGCTTCTGCTGAAAAGCGAGCCAATCCGGCGGCGTGGTATCCACCTGACGCCAAACGCCATCCACATGGGCCAATGTCCAGGCATGAGCATGACTGCGACGCACCACAAACAGCCCCTCACGATCATCATACTCCTGTACCGAATAGCCCACCATATAACGAGCCGGAATGCCCGCCTGCCGCAACAACAAGGTGGTGGCGGTGGCGAAAAATTCACAATGCCCCGTGCGGCTCTGTAATAAAAAATGGGCCAGAGGCGTCTCTTTCTTGTCGCCATTTTGCAGCTTGAGAGAGTACTGAAACCGATTGGCAAAAAATCCCTCCAACGCAACAACCCGCCGGGCCGGGCTTAATTTGGTCAGATTCAGCGCACCAACCACCTGCTCCAGAACCGCCTGCACCACCTGCAACTACAAGAATTTCAACACCAGTTTTAGATGCACTAACCACCAGATTTTGTTGTGGCGATGGTGTGTCGGTGGTAAATACGTGATATTTGTTTGAACCACTGGTTATCTCAGTTCCACCAGAAGCAGAGAATGTTTCCGC
>JADFWT010000269.1 GCA_015233785.1 Magnetococcales bacterium | reverse complement strand
ACGCCCCATACCGATAATGTGTCGCTCTTTTGTCTCCAGATAACGGGTCAGGAAGCTATCGTGTTGCGCCCGAATCGCGCTATCCGGAATCAGCATAGAGACGTTCTTACCCACCAACTCTTCGGGCGACCAACCGAACATCCGCTGCACCGCAGGGTTGACCGTTTCGATGATGCCCCTTTGATCAATGGTGATGATGGAATCAACGGCGGTTTCAACGATCGCCTTTACCCGTGCTGTTTTTTCCGTTACCAGTTGCGTCAGATTGTCTCTATGTCGATGCAGTTCATGTTCAGCAGCGCGGCGCTTGGTCACATCATGAATAATGGCGGTCATAAAGAGAGGATCCCCCGCTTCGTTGCGAATGACCTCTCCTACTTCATGCACATGGAGAACCTCGCCATCCGGGCGAATGATCCGATGCACTTTGTCAAATCGATCTTCAGGACGCTCCACGGCGTTTCGAATCAACTGATGAACAGTCTCTCTCTCCTCTGGCGGAACGCTCTCCAGAAGACCATCGAGGGTGGGCTGAAAATCATTGGGATGCAGGCCAATAATGTTGAAAGCTTGGAATGACAAGTGAACCGCATCGGTTCCAAGATCCCAATCCCAACTGCCGAAATTGGCAATCGCTTGTGCTCTTTCCAGGTTTGACTGGCTTTTTTTAAGCTGCGCATGATCTTTCATCTGTTGTTGCAGCAGCGCTTTCAACGCGGCGCTCTGTTGTCTGATTTTCAGGTGATTGCGTATTCGCAGCTTGAGCAGGTCCGGACTGATGGGTTTGGTCACATAGTCCACCGCACCCAGCTCAAGACCCTTGGCCTCATCGCCCACCTGATTCATGGCGGTAATAAAGATGATGGGAATCTCAGACGTCTCGGGATCCGCCTGGAGCCGTTGGCACACCTCGTAGCCATCCATCTCCGGCATCATGATATCCAGCAGAATCAGATCCGGCGGTGTCCCGGCCCGAACCCGTTGCAGCGCCTGTTGCCCATGCCGCGCCACCATGGTGTCGTAATCTTCATCCAGCAAATCCCTGAGAAGATTGATATTGAAGCGTTCATCATCAACGATCAGGATGGTTTCCCGCTGTTTCATTGTACGCCCCACGATTGTTCAAGGTGGCCGGCCGCGTGACCGAGCAGACGGATTCAGTAGACCAATCTGTTCCGGCCCTGCTCCTTGGCCTGATAGAGCTTTTTATCGGCCAGTAGAATCATCTCTTCGCACTTGAGCTCTTTGCTGGGCACCATCGTCGTGGCGCCCAAACTAATGGTCACATGGTCCACCACCCCCGAGTGGGCGTGAGGAAATTTCAGATCCGATACGGCCCTACGCAATTTCTCGCCGAACAGAACGGCACCTTCTGTTGCTGTTTCCGGCAGCACACTGACAAACTCCTCCCCGCCATAACGTGCGATAAGATCTGTTTTCCTCGTCATGGCGGAGGTGAAAGCCTTGGCCACCTCCTGTAGACATTCATCGCCAAGCGCGTGGCCGTAGTTGTCATTGAAAGGCTTGAAATAGTCGATATCCATCAGAATCAGGGAGAGGGGAGATTGGGCCCTCATGGAGCGGCCCCACTCCTGCTCCAAGAACAGATCAAAACGACGCCGGTTGGCGATCCCCGTCAATCCATCCAGGGTTGCCATATCTCGAAAGCGGTCGCTCATCTGCTTGAATTTCATGTGATTCTTGACCCGAAGCAGCACCAACTCGGGCGTGAAGGGCTTGGAGATATAGTCGATAGCCCCCAGTGAGAGGCCCTTGGACTCATCCCCCACCTGACTCAGCGCAGAGATAAAAATCACCGGAATATTGGCCGTTAACGGATCGCTTTTCAGATGTTCGCACACCTCATAGCCATTCATCTCCGGCATCATGATATCCAGCAGAATCAGATCGGGAAGATCCGCCGATGCGATGCGACTCAGAGCCTGTTTGCCGTTCTTAGCCACCATGGTGTCATACTCAGGATCCAGAAGATCCTTCAAGACGGTGATATTGAATCGCTCGTCGTCAACAATCAGAATCGTGCCCCGTTTATTCATGACGCATCCTCCTCGCGCTGCATAGAGATGCCCAGTGATATGGCCGTATCAGCAAGCGTCTCCATAGCCTCTTCATATTCATAATCTTCAATCTGCTCCAACATGCGGTTTAGTTGCTGCCCCGCATGACCGGCCAACATGGTGCGGATCTCCTCCAACTTACCTTCCGAGCGGGAGTGTCCCGATTTAAGATAGACATTCAGCTCATGGATCAGCGGTGCAAGTCGCGCTCTATCCTCCGGGCTGACCGCTGTGAGCTCCCCCTCCGCCGCCGCATCCGGCACCGCCTGCGCCTCATCGCCCGTCAGGCTTTCCAGCCCCTGGAGTATCGGCGCAAGATTCCGATCCAAGGCCGCCAGCAGCTCTTCAAGCGCCTCTGCCCTGTTCTCCTTGATACCCATCTCCAGGGCGAGAGCCGCCGCCTGCAAGCCATGGGCCCCGATGGATCCAGCCACCCCTTTGAGGGTGTGCGCCGCTCTTCCGGCGCTCTCAGGATCCTCGTTCAGAGTGGCCTGAATGTGGACGATAATCTCCCGATAATCCTCCAGAAACTCCATGAGAAGCTTCCTGAGCAGCGGCTGGTTACCCGCCACATGTTTAAGTCCAATCTCCAGATCAATGCCGGGCAACGATGCAGGCAGTACCGTACCACTTCCAAGGTCGGATCTCTTGGAGAGCTGTTTCGCAACGCCTCTATCCTTATGTGGAATCCGCTTGATCAGGGCGTCGAACAGCAGATCGGGATCAATGGGTTTGGTGATGTGGTCATCCATCCCGGCCGCCAGACTCTTCTCCCGGTCTCCGGCCATGGCGTGGGCGGTCATCGCCAGAATCGGCAGCGCCTTAAAACCGGGATCCCTACGAATTTCAGCCGTGGCCTGGAATCCATCCATCTCGGGCATCTGGATATCCATCAACACCACCTCAAACGCCCCTTCCCGCACCAACCGCACCGCATCGACG
>JADFWT010000268.1 GCA_015233785.1 Magnetococcales bacterium | reverse complement strand
TCTCCCATTCTTCTTTTTGATACCACGCTGCGGGATGGTGCCCAGAGCGAAGGCATCACCTTCTCGGTGCGGGATAAGCTGCGCATTGCCCAACGTCTGGATGAGCTGGGTGCGGATGTTATTGAAGGGGGCTGGCCGGGTGCCAACGAGACCGATACCGAGTTTTTCGCCCAAGCCAAAGAGAAGCTGAACCTCACGCACAGCCGCTTGGGAGCCTTTGGCTCCACCCGTCGTCGTCCGAACCTCCCGCCAGAAGAGGATCCGACCCTTCAGGAGCTGCTTCGGGCCGAAACGCCGGTGATCACCATTTTCGGTAAATCGTGGGGTCTGCATGTAACCGAGGCGCTAAAGATCTCCCTGAAACAAAATTTGGAGCTGATTCTGGACTCCATCACTTTCCTGAAATCAAAGAATCGGGAAGTATTCTATGATGCCGAGCACTTTTTTGACGGCTACAAGGCCAACGCCAACTACGCCGTCAAGACTCTGCAAGCCGCGGCGGAGGGCGGAGCCGACTGTCTGGTGCTGTGCGACACCAATGGCGGAACACTCCCCACGGAAATCAGCGCCATCACCCGCCATGTCATTCAAGAGCTGGGACCAACTCCGGTAGGGATCCACTGCCACAACGATGCCGGTTTGGCGGTGGCCAACTCCCTGGCGGCGGTGGAGGCGGGAGCAGTGCATGTTCAGGGCACCATGAACGGCATCGGCGAGCGCTGCGGCAATGCCGACTTGGCGGTGGTGATTCCCAATCTGCAACTTAAAATGAATCGCCGTACCAGCATCGATGATGAAGGGCTGAAGCATCTTACCAGCGCCAGTCGCTTCGTCAATGAGATGATCAACCGGCCTCCGAGAAAGAACCAACCATACGTAGGAGACTCCGCCTTTGCCCACAAGGGAGGGATTCACGTCTCGGCGGTGATGAAAAACAGCGAGACTTATGAGCACATTCCACCCGAGCTGGTAGGGAACCGCCGTAATGTTCTAGTCTCCAAACAATCAGGCCGAAGTAATCTGATCTACAAGTTGCATGAATTCGGCCTGACCGATTTTGATCCCAAAGATGAGCGCGTTTTGGGGCTTCTCAAGGAGATCAAAGATCTGGAACATGGCGGTTATCAATTCGACGGGGCCGATGCCTCGTTTGAACTGCTGGCGCGTAAGGCCCTCGGCATGCTGCCGAAATATTTTTCGCTGCACGATTTTCGCATCATTGTAGAGCGGCGCATTCAGGAGAAGGGCGGCTGGGGCTGGGTCTCTGATGCCAGCCTCAAAGTGGAAACCATCGAAGGGCTGGAACACACCGCCGCCGAGGGAGACGGTCCGGTCAACGCGGTGGACCGAGCGCTGCGCAAGGCGCTCTCCCGTTTCTATCCCATGCTGCAAGAGATTGAGTTGGTGGATTTTAAGGTCCGCATTCTCTCTAACAGCGGCACCGATGCGGTGGTTCGGGTCTTTATTGAATCCAAGGATGCCGGGACAGAACGGTGGGGAACGGTGGGCGTGCATTCCAACATCATTGCAGCCTGTTATGAGGCGCTGGTAGACTCCATTGTTTATAAATTGGTCAAAGATGGCGTTGAACCGTTGGGAATGTAGGAATATTCCGCAACATAAACGCTTTGCCCATACCGACCACCATGTTAATTTGGAGCGCCTGACGAAGAAAAGGCGACGCGCAAGAGGATCATGGGTCGTTATTTACGCCACCCCAAAAAGTTTCAGATTAACCCGTTGGAGGCTGAGTTCTTATGAAAAAGATTGAGGCGATCATCAAGCCCTTTAAACTGGATGACGTGAAAGAGGCCCTCTCCGAAGTAGGGATCCAGGGCATCACCGTATCGGAAGTTCGGGGTTTTGGTCGCCAGAAGGGCCATACTGAGCTCTATCGCGGTGCCGAGTATGTGGTGGATTTTCTTCCTAAGCTGAAGGTCGAGGTGGTGCTGGAAGATGATATGGTAGAGCGTGCTGTAGAAGCCATTGAACAGGCGGCTCGTACCGGTCGTATCGGCGACGGCAAGATCTTTATTCTGCCTGTCGAAACCGCCATCCGCATCCGTACCGGTGAGCGGGACAACAACGCTCTGTAGCATCCGGTCGCTGCTGCTCTCTCCGCTGCTGCCCTAAACCTTTGGGGCGGCAGCGGTGTCTTCTTCCATCTTCTCTCGTACTTTCCCTTCTCTTATCCCTCTTATTGGGCACCATCAAAGGTGATACGCGGATCCACCAGCACATAGGTGAGATCGGTGATCAGTTTGGTAAACAGCCCCAAAAGCGTATAGAAGTAGAGTGTCGCCATCACCACTGGATAGTCGCGGTTGATCACCGACTCATAGCCCAAAAGCCCCAAGCCATCTAGGCTAAATATGGTCTCAATCAGCAAACTGCCGCTGAAAAAAGCCGCCACAAACGATCCCGGAAAGCCAGTCACCAGGGGAATCACCGCATTGCGAAACACATGCCGGTAGAGCACTTTGTTCTCCGACAACCCCTTGGCCCGAGCGGTAAGGACATACTGCTTGGAGATCTCCTCCAGAAAGCTGTTTTTGGTCAGCATGGTCATCACGGCAAACGATCCCACCACCGACGCGATAATGGGCAGGGTCATATGCCAGAGATAGTCGATAACCTGTGCGGTCCAGGGCAGGGTATCCCAGTTGTCGGAGACCAGCCCGCGCATGGGAAACAGATCCCAAAAGCTGCCGCCACCAAACAGCACAATCAGCATGATACCCAGCACAAAGCCCGGTATTGAGTAGCCCGCCAGAATCAGCGTTGAACTCCACATGTCAAAGCGGCTGCCGTGGCGCACCGCCTTACGAATGCCCAGTGGAATAGAGATCAGATAGGTAAGAAAAAAGGTCCACATACCCAGTGAGATGGAGACCGGCATCTTTTCGATCACCAGATCCACCACCTTTTTATGATGGTAATAGGATTCTCCAACTCGGAGCTGGCAGCCCAAGATGGTCCCCCCTCCCAGGAGGAGTTGCAGCTTTTAGAGCCCCTGCGCAA
>JADFWT010000267.1 GCA_015233785.1 Magnetococcales bacterium | reverse complement strand
TTCAGGGCCACAATCTCACTGGAGCGGGCCATAAGATCCCTGGCAAGCAGAATCATGGCCACGTCCCTTGTATCGCGTACAGTCCATTCCACCGTGGCCAGGATCCTTTCCACGTCCAGCATGGTCAATCCCCGCGCCTGCTTTTGCCGGGTGCCCTTGGTGCGGTTCATGCGCTTGATGGCCAAGCGGACCTTATTCTCTTTGGTGGGGTCTGGCAGATCGGCGGCCCGGTGCAGATGAGCTATAGAGACGAGGTGCCGTTTGACGGTGGCTGGTTTGAACTTCTCCGCTCCCCAGTCCACATAAGCCCGGACGGTATCCCCATCAGCGGGAAGTGAAGAGAAGCCCCTTTCTGAACACCACTTGGCAAATCGCTTTGAATCAGACTGGATCGCCTTCACGGTATTTTCTAAAAATGCGCTCTCCGACTCTTCCACATAGGCTTGAAGTCTGGCGGCGATTTCATCATGGGTGGATGGGATGATGGCGTTGTTCATCAAGACTCCCCTATAATGTGTAAGATAGTGGTCAATACGTGCTTTATGGGGGGAGTGAGCACCTGAAATGCCACTGCACGATATGACACGGATGACAACGGCACAGTATGGAGGATGATGCCAAGGTGGGGATCCGGGATAGTTATACAAATCATCTTAAGATGAGTGGAGTGCTCAACGTGACAAAGGGGACGGTCCTGCACCCTTAAGATGGGCGGTGGGCTCAGCGTGACAAGGGGAACGGTCCCGCCTCCCGTTCCCTATGCAGCTTCGATTTCGCTCCATATCCCTGTAATTATCCGGTTGCGGCTCTGCTTTTGGGGGCCAGTGACTGTAAGTAGACGATCAACTGCTGGCGCTGCTCGGGATTCAGCAGTTCCGGGTAGAAGAGGTGTGTTCTGCGGGTAACAAATGGATTTCCCTTATGATCCTGCCGGATATAGGGGCGTTTCAAATCGGGGACAAACATGGTGGAGTGGCGGCTCAGCGCTGTCTCTCCGGCAAGATAGGCGTGCATCAGCTCTTCACTCCAAACCGCCTGGTTCAGTTGGGCCAACTTGCGATAGTCGGTTGAGTAGTCGAACCCCTGTGCGTCATCGGCGGGGTGTCGCCCCATCACCTGCCAGAGTGGGGGGCCGATATGGGGGCGTTGGGTGACGCTCAGGTCGTGGCACCCTGCACAGTGGTCCCGGGCGATGTGATGTCCGGCGAGTCGTGCCGCTGTCAGGCTATCCAATCCGTTGATCTGGCTATTATAAATAAGAAGAAGGAACCAGATCAGTACGGCGATTGCGAAGAGCTCAATGGGATGTTTTGCAATCTCTGTGTATCGTATCATCTTTTCCTCTCTATTTCCGAATGGGCGCTCTCCTTGTGAAAGTGCTCTGTCTGTGATGATCAACCGCAGCGGTCGCTGTTGATCATGCTACCGCTTCTGATGGATCCGCCGTAGCCGAAGAATCCGCCGTAGCCGATGACGCAACCACTTCTGATGAAGTAGCTGTAGCCGTAGAATCTGCCGCTGATTCTATTGTGTCTGGTGCACTCTTCTACGCTCGTCGATCAGTGCGTGAAAAGAGATCCAGTCGCGATGTTCACGCATCTGGGCCATGCTCCGAATCCGATTGGTGGTCTCATAGTCGGAGAGAGCCGTGGTCACGACCTGATCATCCAGATGATTATTCGCAACCATATCACGCAAAATACGTGATACATGGGTCTGATCCAGCCCGGCCCGGTAGGGTCTCTCTTCGGTCAGGGCGGTGAAGACATCCGCCACCGCAATGATGCGCGCCTCCAAAGAGAGCTGATCTTCGGTGACATGGAAGGGGTATCCCCCGCCATCCAGGGTTTCATGATGCATGGAGGCCCAGTTGTCGATCTCTTCAAAACCGGAAAGATGGCTCAATATTTCATGGGTATAGTAGGTGTGAGAATGCATGTGCCGCCATTCGGCCTCGTCCAGCTTGGCGGGTTTGTCCAAAATGGCCGGTGAGACCGCCAGCTTACCGATATCGTGAAGATAACCGGCCACCTCTATCTTGTCGCAGACGATGGGATCACGCGCCATCTTCTCTGCCAGATGGCGTGATACCGAGGCCACACCCGATGAGTGGGTGGCCGTGAAGGGGCTTCTGGAGTCGATGACACCGGCAATGAACTGGGCAAAGCGGGTCAGGTTCTCCCCGGTCATGGGGATGGTCTTGGAGCCGACACCCTGTTTCAATACCTGGTCCATCTTGTTGGCAGCGATATCGAGCCAGATCACTTCGTTGTCGGCCAGGCGGGTGAAGCGATCCACCATATCGGGGGGAAAGCGGCTGCCCGAGGCATCCTGTATGGTGGCTACGATCGATTCCACCTGATCCAATATGGGGCGTGAACGGTCAATCATCACCGCGATGCGGTCCGCCATATGCAGCAAGTGGCAGTTGTAAGGAATCCAGATGCCGGCAATGCGATTTCCCTTGCCGTGCTGCCAGTCCAGATGGTGTCCCAGAAGATAGGTCTGCAAGTGGGACAGGGGGGGATAGCTGGCGACCAGATGGCTGCCGAGCAGGCCGTGAAAGTGTGCATCCTGCTCTTCGAACTCCAGCATCTGAAAGCGTTCATCCACCCCGACTGCACCCAGATCATGAATCAGCGCCGCCAAGACCAGATCACGGCTCTCATGGGGGGGAATGCGCATGGCCCTGGTCAGATGCAGGGTCAGATAGCCCACCATGGAGTTATGGTCAAGTCTGGTGTATGCGGACCTGCTGATTAGGCGGCAATCCTGCTTTTTTCCGTGGTGTTCTTCCGTACTCCGTCAACAAACTTAACCCCTTCAATCACGTCGGCTAAATGCTTGAATCCCCGTAGGCGTTGCCAGCGTTTCTGAGCACTCATTGCCAGTTGATGAACCAGCGATAGAATGCTCTGCCGTGATACACAGCCCCGCGTTTTTGCCGTTCTCAAACGTACAGTGGCAAAGGTCGACTCAATCGGGTTGGTGGTGCGGATATGTTGCCAGTGTGGTGCTGGATAG
>JADFWT010000266.1 GCA_015233785.1 Magnetococcales bacterium | reverse complement strand
CACCCATCAACGATGCCCCCACTGGCACAACCACCCTGATCGACCAAAAGGGAGACGAAGAGGCTGCGTTCACTTACCAGATTCCTTCCACTGCCTTTGCCGATGTGGATATCGCCTCAGATGGGGATCTGCTCACCTATAGCGCCACCCAGGTCAACGGCTCGGCACTACCGGCCTGGCTCAACTTCGATACCGCCACGCACACCTTCTCCGGCACCCCTTCCGTGGGAAATGCCGGGCTTCTCAATATCAAAGTGACCGCCACCGATAGCGCTTTAAGCACCGCGTCGCTAACCTTCAAGATCACCATTGATGCCAAGGTCATCGTACCGCCTTCTCCCTCTGGTCCATCTGGTCCGGCTCCCAGCACGCCCCCTGTATCAGGTCCGGCTCCAGTAACTGCAACCCCCCCAGCAGCTCCAGTGGCGCCAGCAGCCCCAGCCCCAGCTCCCATTGCCGCTATCGCTGCGCCAGCACCGGCTGCCAATACCGGCGGTGGAAATGATGCCCCCACGGCCACAGAGACCAACACCCCACAACAGACCAAAGAAGATCCCACTGCCACACAGCGGGATGAGACACAGTTCAATGAGCCGGATGATCTCAACGCCGCCCCCACGGATGGCTTTAGTTCAGCGCAGAGTTTCGCCAAGCCTCCAGAGGGATTCAGCGGCCGCACCGGAACCGCCGTTGAAATGCCGGATGGGTTCGAAGGGCGTGCCAACAGCCGGGTAGAGGCAGATGGATTAAACGAGACTTCCCAGGAGAGCGAGAAGATCAAAACGGACGGGTTTGCAGAACAGATAGATGAAGAGGCCGACTACAATCTGGAGGATCTGGAGCTTCAGCAACAGCAGCAACTGGAAGAAGAAGAGGCCGCCGCCCAAACCAATCCAGAGGGAGAGAGTCCATTGGATGACCGTATTGAAGGGGATGGTCAGAACGGTGAGGATGCCCAGCGACAAGGGGAACGGGTGGCAGGAGACAATGCAGAACCGGCTCCACCCACCGATGAAAATGGTCGCCCGAAGTTGACCACACAGATTCGAACCGCCCAAGAGGGAGGGTTTCACAACAGCTATATGACCATGCTTAAATCAATGATCGAACAGCAGAATAGCACCGCTACACAACAGGGGCCGGGAACCGACGAAACAGTACCCCCTCAACAAGAAGCCACCAACACCCCGGAGGCTCCAGCCGAACCGGCTACCGCCACGCCATAGCGTTGTTGTGGCGTCGAAGACTCACGATCCGCCGCTGTCTCCCCCTGATTCCGACGGAGAGGGGGTACCCTGTTGACCCTCCTCATCGGCATGCTTACTGCCTCGGGAAAACATGCGCCGATCTCCCACAAAACGCCCCAATGATTGTACCTGAGTCATCGATGATTCGGCCAATTTGACGCTCTTTTCACTGGCTGAATGGGCCTCGGTGAGAGATTGATGCTGACTCATCATATCGTCCACAAGCGATGAGAGTGAGACACTGAACGCCTGCAAGCGGCGGGTCTGATCCTGGACCGTTTTGTTCACCGATTGTGTTCGCTCTTTCACCTTGCCGGTATTGACGTGGACCTCTTCAGCCCGGCTTTCCGCATAGCGGGTTGCCTCCATATTCTCCTGGCTGATTCGCACCAGATGCACCAGCAGATTGCCGAAGAGCTGCGTGGTCTCCTCAGATTGTTTGGCCAGCGCACGCAGTTCGTCGGTATAGAGCGCAAATCCAGCGTTGGCTTGATCCCGAGTCGCCTCGGCGCTGGCATTGGTGGATAGCACACCGATCTGGATGGAGAGATGGCTGAGTTTCTCTCCCATTTTTTGCAGCTCTTCAGCAGCCTGTCCGCTCTCCCGTACCGATTTACGTAGATCCTCCATACGCTGCACGATCACTTCGGCAGCCTGCCTGGTGTTATCGGCAAAAATTAACGCCTCAGAGGTGGTTTGACGTGGATCAACCTCCAGTCCACTCTCCGATTCCGAGGCCCCTTTGGAGAGCATATCCGAGACAATAGCTATCTGATGCTCCTGATTGCCGGCAATCTCCTGCTGCGCAACATCGGCCTCTCGGGATGAGGCGATGAGGGCTTGCAAAAGATCATGGATGCCGCTGGTATGGGAGCGTAGAACGTTTTTCTCCTCTTTCCGGTTACGATCCCAACTATTCCAGATCATCACCAGCAGTCCCAAGCCGCCAAACAGCGACACCACAAGCAGAGGTAAGGTTCCTGACCAAGCCCAACGGGAGAGGTTCTTGGCCTCATGAAAGGTGGGTTCCGGCAGGGATTCGGTCATGCGACGCAGCGTCTTCAGCAGATTCTCGACCTTGTTAATATCATCTTCCAGCCGGGAAAATGCCTTCTCAATAAACATGTGATGCCCAGCATCATCGGGTAGGACGGCTGCGGAAGAATTGCTATTTTTATTTAGAAATTCATGCTGATAGATGCTACGAACGATGATGGAGCTTTGATACTGAAGGTCGGTATGGGCCTTCTCCATCTCGCTGAGCTGGGTCTTAATCTGGTCGTAGGTTTTTCGCTCGGCCCCGCTGCGGGCCAACTCTACCCCTTTTTGAGCGATATTTTCGCCTTCAATGACAATGTTTACAAACTGCTTGCCAGCATTGATAAACGCCTCGTTACTGATCTCCAAGCGCTCCCGGTTCCCAGTTCTGGCAAAGAGCAGAATCTCGTTATAACGCAGCACCTGTGTGGTCTGTTGGGCGCTCATCTCTGCGATGATGTTGCTAAGCGGAAGGTGGCTGTTCTTCACATCACCGAGCAGCAGATCCCGTTGGCTGAGTACCCCCAAAGAGATGGCACCGCCCACCACGCCCGAAACCGCCACGAACAGGAACAGAATGAGAATCTGCGTTTTGAAAGAGATCTGTCTGAACACGTTTCAACCTTTCCATGGATCGAGAGGCCAAAGCCTCACTCTCGGCTACTCTACCAGATAGACAATGGCCACGACGATCAATAGTGGAAACAGCACCACCGACATCTGGTCAAGCCGCTGGGCAGTCTT
>JADFWT010000265.1 GCA_015233785.1 Magnetococcales bacterium | reverse complement strand
ATGACCGTCAAAGGGATCAAGCGAGCAGAGCTCCTGGCTATGTTAATTCCACTCCCACCCCTAGCCGAGCAAAAACGCATCGTCGCCAAAGTGAACCAGCTTATGACCCTCTGCGACCAGCTGGAGTCCCAACGCGATGCCCGCCGCAAGACCCAGATCCAGCTCAATAAGAGTGCTCTGAACAGCCTTACTACCGCCCCGGATCAACCTGCGTTCAAGAGTGCATGGAGCCGCATCCGCGACCATTTCGATCATCTCTACGATCACCCACAGAGCGTCGCCAAACTCCGACAGAGCATCCTGCAACTGGCTGTGATGGGGAAGCTGGTGCCGCAGAACCCAAAGGATGAACCGGCGTCGGTACTGTTGGAGCGGATCAAGGTGGAGAAAGAAATCAAAAACAAAGAGATGTTAGTGCGCCGTAGGAGAGCAATTCCAGCGTTACAAGACAGTGATTTTCCATTTGTTCCACCAAATGGATGGGCTTTCGCCCACTTTGAAGATATCGCCGTGATTGTTGGAGGCGTAACTAAAGGCCGGAAACTACAGGGAAGGGAAACGGCTTGGTTCCCCTATTTGAGGGTGGCAAATGTCCAAAGGGGTACCCTTGATCTGAACGTTATGAAAGAGATTGAGGTCCCGGTCGATGAATTGGTTAAATACCGTATCGAATCAGGCGATCTGCTCATCACAGAAGGTGGGGATTGGGACAAGGTCGGAAGGACTGCGATTTGGAACGGAGAGATTGAAAACTGCCTCCATCAGAATCATGTGTTCCGTGCAAGGCTGATTGCTCCATCAATGCCACAGGCATGGGTGATGAGGTATTTCAACTCTCCAGTCGGTAGAAGGTATTTTGAAGGATCATCAAAGCAGACGACCAATTTGGCTTCCATCAACATGACTCAGCTACGGGGGAGCCCTGTCCCCATTCCTCCACTCACCGAACAAACACGCATCCTTACCCGGTTAAACCAACTCATGACCCTCTGCGATCAACTGGAATCTCAGATCACCAATGTCAGAGATCATGGGCAGCGATTGCTGGATGCGACGGTGGCGGGGTTGGTGGCGGCATAACACGATATGGAAGATCAGAGTTATATACAGGACTACTCAGGAGTCACACAATGACAATGGAACCCAAAGAAACCTGACCATGGATTACACTCAACTTATCGACGAACTCCAGAATCGACCAAATGCTTGTTAGTACACCATCACGGGAGTTGGCGGTTCTTCAATCGAGCCGAATAATCCCACCCCTGAGAGAGCGATTGCAGATTTCCTGGACGTTCGACAAGGTCTTCCTGGGTCAAGTGTTATTCAATGGCGCTACGATCCAATCGTTCTGACAGACGAACTCAATGAGGCATACCACCTGACCAGCGACATTTTCCCATATATAAAAAAACCAACCTCACCATCACCGTACCCAACAAAAAAGATTTTAATCCGAGGCTTTTATCTGATATTGTGTATAAGTTGATATCTGCGCAAACATCGTTCATATTATATATCTTTATAAACTGACTGTTGCGTAGCCTATCGAATCACCCTTTTCCACGCTTCTTTCATTGTGTGATCCCTATTATGAAACGCCATTCACGCCCGCTGGTTATCCTGTTTACCCTTCTTTTCATAATGATCTGTGCGCCGCTAAACGCCGCGGATGACCCCAATATTCTTGTCGTGGGTGAGAGCGGCCACCGGCACGGCATTGCCACCGGCAGTCAGACATTCAAACGGGTGCGTGCCGAGTTGGTCAATACGCTCCATGAAGAGGGCTATGATGTCTTCGATGAGATCGCCGTCAAACCGCGGCTGCGTCTGGGCTCCGGTCCACACAGTGACAGCAATCTGGTGCACCAGGGAAGATCCATCCACAACCCACCCATCGATCTGATGGTTATCTTCCAGCTCTATGCCACCCCTGTCAGGCTCCAGAGCGCCACCAAAATCGAGAGCCGGGTGGCGGGACGTATTCTCAATGTGCACAGTGGCCAACGCATGGGCCACTTCGAGATCACATCACCGCACAACTGGTATGGCCCGGCCTCTTGCTCTACGACATGTATCCGTGAGGAGCTGGGCAAGCATACCCGTTTTCTCGCCCGTGAGGTGGGTGATGCCCTGGCTGTCAAACTGGCGAAGATACGCCCGACCCATGGCAGATCGTGGCGGGAGGCGGTCCCATCCACCCAGAGGGCCCATGCATTCTCCCTGGAGTTTATCGGTTTTTCCGATGATGAGATGATGACCATCGAGGAGTCATTTGCCGCCTATCCCGGCTATCGTAACTATAAGCCCACGGCGGTCACACCCCGGCGACATCTCTACGCCTATCACGCCGCTATCGGGTCCAACAAGCTGCGTAGACACCTCTATGCCAGCCTGAAGAGCCACGACCACAACACCCTGATTGAATACAAGGGCAGAAAATTTCAGATCCGCAAAGTGGACAGGCAGATCAACCGGCAACAGGTGCAGCATATCGTCGATGACATCATGGAGGGGGGATCATTCTCCCTGGGAGATACTGAAAACAATGTCATGTTCCGCCTCAACTCCGCACGCCTGACAAGCGGTGCCAGAAAAGTTCTCAACCATGTGGTGACCGCCTTCACGGAGGTACCGGAACTGATGGATGAAGGCATCCGCCTGGATGGACACACCTGTCGGCAGGGATCCAGCAGCGTGAATCTGACCCTCTCCCGCCAAAGAGCCCAGAGCGTGCGCAACTATCTTTTGAGCCGCGGCATCGAGCCTAACCGCGTGCGCATTGCATGGTATGGTGAAGAGAGATTGAAATATCATGGCAGCAATCCCAATCTCTATTATCTGAACCGAAGGGTGGATATCTCCAAAATAGCCCTGACCGGCGATCAGAAAGTGTGGCGTGATCTCAATATCGTGCGCTGCGGAAGCTCTGAATCCCGCAGCTACTCCTCCAGCGGATGCATTCCGGCGCAGGCCAAACCGGTTAAGCGCAGCAGCCGCTCCCAGCCATCAAAGGGCCGCACAACCAGGCG
>JADFWT010000264.1 GCA_015233785.1 Magnetococcales bacterium | reverse complement strand
ATGATGCCCAGTTGAGCCACCCAAGCCAGACTCATACCCACATAGCCTGCCGCCACAGCCAGAAAAAGGCTGGCAGCCAGCATGGCATAAACCTGCTTAAGATAAGCGGCAGCATCCGCAGAAACGGCGGACGTTGAAGAGGCGCCGGGAAAGGCCTCCGCGTGCGTAGAGGCGTTCCTCTCGTGCGAGTTGAATGAAGGACGCTGTCGATTCACGGATCTATTCTCCTAGTTAGCTTGCTGAATGTGCGATAGATGTCTACTCTCATAAGAGGAAGGCGGCGCTTGGTGAAAGACGCATCAGGCGCGTCGGCCCAACGTCGCCACACATCCCCTATCCTCTAATAATGGGGCTATTGGGACAGAATTTCAATCTTGAAGTCATGGGACATGCAACATGGCGGGTCGCAAAGGTAAGAACAAAGCGAAAAAAAGAGAGAAAGCCAAGGGGCAAAAACTGTCGAAAAGCACTCGGCAGCCGGAATTCCAGATGGCTATTCTGCAAGCCCTCTCCAATCTATTGGAGCAGGATGCCCAGGAGATCTCCCTGGCCGATGTGGCCCATAAACTTGGCGTCTCCGAAGAGGGCGTGCGCTACCACTTCAGCTGCCGCAAGGCGCTGTTTCGGGTCTTGGCGGGCTATATGCGCGAACATCTGCTGCGCCCCGTCGAGCAGGTGGCTGCCGAAAGCGAAGATCCGCTCCGGCAACTGGGACGGCTGTGGCGCTATCAGGGGGACTTTTTCCGCAACCACCCCGGCCTCTACCGCCTCTTTCTGCTGGATCCGGTAATTCCCGAGTCGGTGCGCCAAACCGTAGCCGCCGATGTCGGCAACTACCGCTCCAGACTGGCGGCCATTCTCACCAGCGGGCGGGACCAGGGAGCCTTCACCCATGATCTGCCGGTGGATGCCGCTGTGAACCTGTTTGTGGGTCTGCTGCGCTCCCATGCGCTGGAGAGCGGACGCCGAACGCTGGCTGCACCGCAGTCCGATCAGGCATGGAATGAACTGTGGCCGCTCTTCGCCCGCGCCATCGGAGCTTGATGGCAGCGCGTAACATCGGTGGGTGACATCGGCGCAGACAGAGTATACAAAGAGACGCGGCAAGCACGCATGGGCGGACTTGCCGAAACCACACTATGAACCACTGTTTGGCAAGGATTGAGGTGCAGTATGTTTGAGGGCGTCATTCCGGCGTTAATTACCCCGTTTGAGGATGGCCGTATCGACCGGGTCTCCCTGAAGCGTCTCATCGACCATCAGATTGAGGGCGGCGTACACGCCATCGTCCCCTGCGGCACCACCGGAGAGTCCGCCACGCTGACCCACGACGAACACAAAGAGCTCATTACGCTCTGTCTGGAGTATGTGGACGGACGGGTGCCGGTGATCGCCGGGACCGGCTCCAACTCCACCTCCGAATCCATCGCCCTGACCCACTTTGCCAAAGTGGCCGGCGTGGCGGGTGCGCTGCTTATTACCCCCTACTACAACAAACCCACCCAAGAGGGGCTCTATCAACACTACAAGGCGGTGGCCGAGGCGGTGGATATTCCCATCGTGCTCTACAATGTGCCGGGCCGTACCAGTGTCGATATGGTGCCCTCCACCGTCACCCGGCTGGCTAAGATACCCAACATTGTCGCCATCAAGGAGGCCACCGCCGATCTGGAGCGCGCCTCGGTGATTCGCGACGAGTGCGGCGATGCCCTAACTCTGATTTCCGGCGACGACGCCACCTTTCTGCCGTTTCTCTCCATCGGCGGTAGAGGGGCCATCTCGGTGACCGCCAATCTGGTGCCCGATAAAGTGGTGGCCATCTGGAACCACTGGCAAGCCGGTGAAACCCAAGAGGCACTGGCCATCCATCAGCAGCTACTGACTCTCAACCGGCTGCTGTTCTGCCAGACCAGCCCAATTCCGGTGAAGGCGGCGGCGGCTATGATGGGGCTTTGCCGCGCTGAACTGCGCCTGCCCCTAACACCCCTGGATGAACCCTTCGGTACGCCGCTGCAAGCCGCGCTGAAGCAACTTGGGGTGGTGGCGGACGGATCCTAAATCCCTTGTGAGGGCCTCTTTGCAACCTGCGCCGACGGCAGCACAAAGGCATGATCCTGCCCACGGGAGAAATTGCGCTTGCATCCCATACCGCGAGATCCTTTAATAGGTCAGGCTCGGCGAGAAGGATGGCGCGATATGATGAATAATGGAGATGCAATGGGCAACCAACATCTGGGCGGAATGGGGCTGTGGATGCTTGCATGCTTGCTGGCAGGGTCCGCCTTTGCCGATGGCGCACCCGAAGAGGGTGATCCAATCCGTGGCGCCAGGCTGACTAAAAGCGGCTGCGGCGTCTGTCACGACACCAGCGCCGAGCGGATCATCAAGGTCGGCCCACCCCTCTGGGGATCATACGGACAGACCGTAGCCTCCGACCCGGACTTTAACAACTATACACGGCATCTGAAAAAACGCGGTGCCGAAGGGATGACCTGGAACGAAACCACTCTGGACGCCTGGATCGACGATCCCAACGCCCTGGTGCCGAAAACCTCCATGCGCGGCTTTCGCGGTTTTAAAGAGGCTCAGGATCGGGCCGATGTGATCGCCTACCTGATCACGCTGCAAGACCCGGTAGCGATCAGCCCCATGCAAAAACAGCTTGATGAGGCGCAAATCTCTCAACCGGCCAAACCAGAGCCATCTGCCGATCATGTACCCGTCAAAGTGGATGAACCGACACCAGTCAAAGTGGATGAGCCGACGCCAGAAGTTGCGAAACCAACCACAGAGCGCCCACCAGCAACAACGGAGAGCCAGCCAACCACCGACAAGCCGCCTCCAGACGCCGCAGAACCGGTAACAGAGCGCCCACCGGCTTCTACGGAAGCGGTGGAGATACCCAAACCCTCACCCAAAAAAAGACGCCCACCGACTGGCGGTTAGCGTTTGGCGAATGGCCCTTTTAAAGCCGCGCCTGCTTGATAACGAAAGAGTTGGAACCTCGTGCGAAAACATATGGACGCTATTGCCC
>JADFWT010000263.1 GCA_015233785.1 Magnetococcales bacterium | reverse complement strand
GAGCGCTTTTACGTCGGGTCAACTCACGGGCTTTGCGCGACGCCTCACGTACAGTGGCGGCCTCAACGGTTTTGGCGACAATGGTTTTGGCCTGCTGGGGATTCTCTTCGAAAAAGGTGGCCAGACTGCGAGAGACGACTTGCTCCACCGCAGGGCGCACCTCGGAGGAGACCAACTTTTCTTTGGTCTGGGATGAAAATTTGGGATCCGGCACCTTCACCGAAAGCACCGCCGTCAACCCCTCCCGGCAGTCATCACCGGTGAGGGACATTTTATCTTTTTTAGCGGTCTTGGCGTTGGCGGCATATTGGTTGATGGTACGGGTTAATGAAGCCCGTAGACCGGCCAAGTGGGTGCCGCCATCGCGCTGGGGAATGTTGTTAGTGTAGCAGAAGATATTCTCCTGGTAGGAGTCATTCCACTGCAAGGCCACTTCGACATGAATATCATCGCGATCATCCGCAATGGCGATGGGGGGATTAATCAGCGCGGTGCGGTTGCGATTCAGGTGCTCCACAAAGGAGCGGATGCCGCCCTCGTAGTGGAATATCTTATTTTTGCCGTCACCCCGCTCATCGCTGAGCTCAATGTGAACCCCAGAGTTGAGAAACGACAACTCCCGCAACCTGTTGGAGAGAATATCGTAGGAGAACTCCGTCTCGCTAAAGACTTGAGGGCTGGGCTTAAAGGAGACAATGGTACCGCTCTGTTCTGTGGCACCGATATCCTTGATGGGGGTTTGTGGTTCGCCATCGCAATACTCTTGGTACCACTCGCGACCATCGCGGTAGATGGTTAAACGCAGTGACGAAGCCAGGGCGTTGACCACCGAGACACCCACACCGTGCAGACCACCGGAGATCTTATAGGAGTTTTGATCAAACTTACCCCCGGCGTGCAGCACCGTCATAATCACCTCGGCGGCGGAGCGTCCTTCTTCTTCGTGCATATCCACCGGAATACCGCGACCATTATCGGAGACACTGACATAACCGGTGGCATGAATGGTCACCACAATGCGGTCACAGTGGCCCGCCAGGGCTTCATCAATGGCGTTATCGACCGACTCGAAGACCATATGGTGCAGACCGGTGCCATCGTCGGTATCGCCGATATACATACCGGGACGTTTGCGTACCGCTTCAAGACCCTTAAGTACCTTAATACTGCTCGCGTCATACGACTCTTCGGATACCTCTTCGGGTGCCCCTTCTGGCGCTTCTGCATTGAGATCTTGTTCTTCGATATCGTCACTCATGTTTGCTGCCTCATTTCAGTCCTGTTTTAAAATCACCCGCCGTGACCACAAAGGTGGTGCGGGTTGAGTTGGGCCAGGGAATCTCTTCTGCATTGCAGGTGGAGAGAAATACCTGTCCTTTTTGTTCGTTGAGCAGGGCCATTAGATGACCGATACCGTCGCGATCAAGCTCCGAAGCGGGATCATCTAAAATCACTAAGGGAGGTTCCCCCAGCCCTTCCGCCACCAAGGCGGCCTCTGCCAGCTTAAATCCCAGAGCAAAGCGTTTTTGTTGCCCTTGGGAGGCATAGCGTGCCAAAGCGTGGCCATCCATGCGAAAGCGTAGATCATCGCGATGGGGGCCGATGGTGGTGGTGCCCATGCGGCGGTCGTTATCGCGGCTGTTGTGGAGCAAGAGCAGCGCCTGTTGCTGCAACGCCTGCCGTAGAGACTGCCACGCTTCGGAGCCACTGTGCAGCTCTGCTACCTGGGACTCTTCCTCATCTGCCTCTTTGACCTCTTTGGCCTCTTTCTGCTGGCTGCGCAACAGATGGTTGGAGAGAATCAACTCAAAGCGGTGCTCTGCCAGATCCAGCCGGGGCAGGAGCGGCAGTAGATGATCTGCCAGATCCGCCAGGTGGTGCTCTCTCCACAGGGTGATCTCTGCTCCCAGCGTCGCCAACTGCGCTTCCCATGCACTCATCTCGGTGGGGTTGATATGGCCCCCCTTGAGCAGACGGTTTCGCGCCTTCAAAGCCCGCTGATAGTCGCGCACCAGGGCGGCATGGCCTCGACGGCGGCTAAAGATAATCCAGTCCAGATGGTTGCGGCGCTCCCGTGGGCCACCGCGTATCAGTCGTGCCGTGGTCTCCGGGGTAAAAATCACCGCTGCCAAAGCCCGTCCTAGTGCCGATGTGGCGGCCATGGTCTTGCCATTCAGGCGTACTGTCTGCCCCTGGGCCTCTCCACAAAAATCGATCTGGTGGGTGAGTTCTCCCGCTTGGGTCTCTGCCTCCACCCGAAACTGCCCTTGGCCATGGCGACGCATCACCCCAGAGGCCGCCCGCCGAAACGAGCGCCCCGTGGCCAGCAGCCCAATGGCCTCCAACAGGTTGCTCTTGCCCTCTCCGTTGCGCCCGGTGATCAGATTAAGCCCTTCGCCAAACTTTAAGGTGGCGGCGCTTATGTTGCGAAAATCTTTGATCCGCACACTCTTTAATAACATGGCGCTGGGTAAAACCTTAGACCCGCATGGGCATCAGCACGAACAGAAAGCGATCCCGTTTGGCATCGGTGATCAGCACCGGAAATTTTTCTCCGCGCAGTCTGAAGCAGATCTCATCGGCTTCGATACTGGCGATAATTTCGTAGAGATAGCGGGCGTTAAAGCCAATTTTCATCGTATCGCCGTCATAATCGACCCCCAGCTTTTCATCGGCGGCCTCTTGCTCCGGGTTGGTGGTATCGATGCTCAACTCTCCCCCTTTAATACTGAGCAGAATACCGCGCGACTTTTCATTGGAGAGCACGGTCATGCGCTTCACCATGGCCAGCAGATCATCCTTATTGACCAGCATGGGGGTGCCTGCATCCACCGGTGGCAATACACGATTATAGTTGGGGAAACGACCATTCACCAGCTTAGAGACCATGGTGATATCGGGGCGGATAAACTGAATATAGTTATCGCCAATGGCCACGGTGACCGGCTCGTCACTCTCTTCTAAAATTTTACGGGCCTCCAGCACCGCCTTACGCGGTACGATGACCTCTTTGGCCTCTTCTTGAAAAGCGGGCAGAG
>JADFWT010000262.1 GCA_015233785.1 Magnetococcales bacterium | reverse complement strand
CAAGATGAAGCATCCCATCTTGATCAACATGATGGGCGCTATAGTTCATCAACAGCCCATTGTGAAGCGCGCCTTTGCAGCGCTCCTGTTGAGCCTGCCAATGGGCCTCAATAGCGGCTTCGTGGGACTGAATGTGAGAACACCAGCTTTCTGGAGGATCGACCCAGCGGCATTGGATGGGCCCCACATGGAGAATTTTCGGGGCCGACATGGCTCAGCCGAGAATCTGGAAAATCTCTGGAAGCGCCCGAATGCAGGAGGCCCCCTTTTTCTGCTCATCACTCAGTGGGCAGAGCTGATTAGCGATACAGACCACCTGTAATCCTGCCGCCTGGGCCGCCTCGACGCCGTGGGGGGCATCTTCCACCACCAACACCTGATGCGCTTCGGCCTTTGATCTCTCCAACGCCTTAAGATAGATAGCTGGATCCGGCTTGGCTCTGGTCACCATATCGCCGGTAATGATGGCTTCAAAGCGATCCTGCCAGTTAAAACGCCGCAACACCTGCATCACTTCGTCCCGACTGCCTGCTGTGACCAACATCAGGCGAATACCGCGAGCGCTGAGACGCGAGAGCGTCTCATCGGCCCCAGCCATGGGTTGAAGGTCCTGCATGAACGCCTGGAGAATCCCGGCACGGAAATCGGTCATCATGCGCTCTGGTGAGTGCTCTTCCAGTTGATGGGCACGGCGCAAATGGTCGATGATTTCATCAAAGGAGGGCCCGTTAAGCAGACAGAACTCCTCTCGACTTCCAGTGCGATCATAACGGGCCAGAAACCCCTCATAGGCCTTGTAGAGCGCCTCCAAACTATCGGAAAGGGTGCCGTCGAGATCAAAAAAGATCCATTTAGGCTTCAAGTCGGGGGTCATGGGCGTCCTGCCGGTTTGCGTTGTCCAATGATGCGGCCCGGCACCCCTTCGACAACGCTGTTGTCAGGGATGTCCTGGGTGATGGAGGAACCTACCGAGAGAATGCAGTTCCCCCCGATGCGGCTGCCGGTGGCTATGCTGACGCCGATGCCGACAATGGTCATGGGTCCGATGGTAATAGAGCTACCCAGCGTGACTCCAGGAGCCAGATGGCAACCATCTCCGATGGTATTGTCATGGGGTAGGGTGGTGGTGTTGTCGATAAGTACCGCATCACCGATACGACAGGCGGTTTCAATCAAAGCCCCGGCTTTCACAAAGCACCCCGCCCCAAGCTGGGCCGATGGCGAGATGAATGCCTGGGGATGGACAACGTTGAGCGGCTCGATATTCAACGACTGCAACAGGCGGACATCGGCCAGCCGTTCGATCCCTTTAGTGATGGCCACACCGGCACACACTACGCCAAAGCTCTGCAATTGCGGAAGCTGGGTTCGGGTATGCACCGGGAGGCCCTCTTTCTCGGAGAGTCCGCAATCCTCCAGGCCAATAAAGGCTACCACCTGATGCGTCCCGGCCAGATCCAGGCACTCTTTCATGGTTTTGGCACCGTTTCCGGTTCCTAGAATCACCGTGGGTATGCGATGGGGGTCCGTCTGAAACGGCTGTGGCTCGGAGATTGCTACACCATTCGGAGATATCTGTTCATCATGGAATGCCTGCACATCCTTTTCCCGGATCACGCCAATGGCACCCAGTGGAACCTTGGCGATTTCAATACCCAGCTTTTCGGCCAATCGGATCGCCTTGGCCGTGGCTTTGGCATCTCCGGCGCTGGCAGAGGGGTGATTCCCGGTTGCGCTGACCTCGGCGGCGGCCTGTAGACGTTGCTTCTCTTCGCCTGCCAGCTCCGGCGTGGAACCAATCAACAGCAAGGGTGCGCTCACTTTTAGTTCATCATTCTCTTCGGCCAGCAGGGCCACATATCCACTCTGTTCCGCTGTAACCTCCACCACCGCTTTACTGGTCTCCAGCTCGCAGACGGGATCCCCCTGGGAGATTCGACCTCCATCGTTCACCAGCCATGCAGCCAGCAACGCCACGTCGTCATTGACGCCCAGTTGCGGAACGGTCATGAGATGGACCGACATGCAGCACTCCTTTTTATCAACAGAGGTCTTGCGTCCGTGGCGCGTCTCTCCCACGGCTAAATCGCTTAGCGTTTCGTCCAGCTTACCCGATGGCCGCCAACTTGTAGAGTGTCTGTTCGATTCCATCGACACTGGGCAAAATTTCCGCTTCAAGATTGCGGGCGCAGGGGATGGGAGTGTCGGCAGCACCGATACGTTGAATGGGGGCTTTCAGCTCGGAGAAACAGCTCTCGGAGAGTTGGCTGGCCACCTCACTTCCCCAACCGCCGGTACGCGGCCCCTCTTCCACCAAAAGGACACGACCGGAGGCGCGAACCGAGGGTAACAGCGGCTCCAGAGGGACAGGACGCAGCCGCCCCACCAACAGAATATCCACCAACAGCTCTTCATGCATGAAGGCCCGGTGAGCCGCTTCCAAAACCAGGGGGGACATGCCGCCATAACTGATCAATGTCACATCCGGTGACTCATCCGGGGCCATGGCCAGTCGGATCACCCCGGCTGGGTCATGGGGTTCCAGGAGGATGCGGGAGAAGGCGGTCTCATTCCGGCTCGCCTGTTGATCCAACAGCAGCGACTCCGGATAGAGCCGTTTATTCTCCACAAACAGCAGCGGCCCACTCTGCGCCAACACGGCCCAGCTCAGCATGGCTCCGGCATCGTGGAGATGAGAGGGTGACAAAATGGTCAGGTGAGGGATGGACATGAAGAGCGACTCCAGGGACTGGCTATGAGTAGGGCCATAGCCCCGATAGCCACCCATGGGCGTACGAATAACCAGAGGTACCTGTACATCGCCATTATACATCCACGGAAACTTAGAAGCGTGATTGATCATCTGATCCGCGCACAAAGTTATAAAATCGCCGAACATAATCTCAACAATCGGTCGATAGCCGCGCATGGCCATACCGATGCCGATGCCGGTGATCCCGGCTTCGCTGATGGCAACTCCGCCCGCTGCGGTGGATAATGGTTCCGGCGTTGAACAGCTCCACCTGACAGTTAACCAGCATC
>JADFWT010000261.1 GCA_015233785.1 Magnetococcales bacterium | reverse complement strand
AAACGTGATATCCTCGTCGTCCACGCGAGGGCGGTTGTGTTGGCGACCGGTGGGTTTGGACGGCTTCATCTACGAAACTTCCCCACCTCGAACCACTATGGAGCGATGGCTGATGGTCTGGCGATGGCTTACCGCAGCGGTCTTCCTCTCCGCGATCTTCAGACCAGTCAGTACCACCCCACTGGCATCCTTTTTCCCGAGCAGCAGTGCGGATTGTTGCTGACCGAGAAGTTCCGAGGGCTTGGGGGGCAACTGCTGAATCGGCATGGTGATGAATTTGTCTTTGGTTTGGAACCACGAGACGTCACCACCGCCGCGATCATGCGTGAATGTGTTGACTTTGATAATGGTGTTGAGACGCCTCAGGGAGATGTTGGTGTCTGGCTTGATGCTCCCATGATTGATGTGTTGCATGGCATCGGCACCATTGAGAGAGAGTTGCCGGGACGTTTTCATGAGTTCATGCGACAAGGAATAGATATTCGTTATCTTCCGGTTCTCGTCTATCCCACACTGCACTATCAGAACGGGGGCGTTGCAATCGGTTATAGCGGAGGCACCGACATGCCGGGGCTCTTTGCCGCTGGTGAGGTGACAGGAGGGGTTCACGGCAAGAACCGATTGATGGGAAATGCCTTGTTGGAGATCATTGTCTTTGGACGGCGAGCCGGACAGAAAGCCGCCGCCTTTGCACAACGGGCAGGAAAAGGAGGTAAGCCGGGATTGTCGCATCTGGAGGAATTTTTAGAGGCTCTTAAGGAGCTGAATATTCCACCGGAAAGAACGTCACCCCGACTCTTACCGACTTATGGAAAGACGGAAGAGATATAAGATCTATCTGGTTGGAGAGCAGGGCCGCCGTTTGAACGGGGTTCTGAAGACTCCAGAATCATAGCATCTGAGGAGACTCCATTGAACATACACGAGTACCAAGCCAAGGAGATGTTGGCCGGTTACGGTGTTGCGGTGCCCCGTGGGCATGTCGCTTTCAGCGTTGACGAGGCAGAGAAGGCAGCCAAGGATTTGGGCGGTGAAGTTTTTGTGGTGAAGGCCCAGGTTCATGCGGGCGGACGCGGCAAGGGTGGCGGTGTCAAGGTCGTTAAGGGAATTGATGGCGTTCGTGAAGCTGCTGATGCGATTCTTGGTATGACGCTGGTGACCCCACAAACCGGTGCTGATGGAAAGTTGGTTCGCCGTATCTATGTGGAAGAGGGGTGCGATATTGCACGGGAACTCTACCTCGGTATGGTGATTGACCGCGCTGCTAACTGCGTCACCATGATGGCCTCGACGGAAGGGGGCATGGCGATTGAAGAGGTGGCTGCGGCGACTCCTGAGAAGATTCTTAAGCAGCAGATTGATCCCGCCGTTGGCTTCATGCCTTGCCAAGCGCGTGAACTCGCCTTTGGTCTGGGTCTGGAAGGGGGACAGGTTCGGAGTGGGGTTAAATTCATGACCTCTCTTTATAACGCTTTTATGGCCTGTGACGGCTCTCTGGCTGAGATCAATCCACTGGTGGTGACGGGTGCCGGTGATGTGATCGCGCTTGATGCCAAGATGAACTTCGACTCCAATGGTCTCTACCGCCATAAGGATATCGCCGAGCTGCGGGATCTGGATGAAGAGGATGCCAAGGAAGTTGAAGCGTCTAAGCATGACCTGAACTACATCACTCTTGATGGTGAGATTGGCTGCATGGTGAATGGTGCTGGTTTGGCCATGGCCACCATGGATCTGATCAAGTTGAAAGGGAGCAGCCCTGCCAACTTCTTGGATGTGGGTGGAACGGTTACTACCGAGCGGGTGACGGAAGCTTTTAAACTGATTCTCTCTGATGAGAATGTGAAAGCGGTCTTGGTCAATATCTTTGGCGGAATCGTCCGATGTGACGTCATTGCTCAGGGTATTGTTGAAGGGGCGAAACAGGTGGATATCAAAGTTCCGCTGATCGTTCGTTTGGAAGGGACCAACGTCGAGGAAGGGAAGCGGATTCTGGCGGAATCGGATCTTGATCTGATCGCAGCCGACGGATTCGACGAAGCGGCTCAAAAAGCCGTTTCCGCCATCAGTTAAGCGAGGGATGAGTATCCATGGCTATTTTTGTTAATAACGAGACACGGGTTATCGTCCAGGGCTTCACCGGGGCGAATGGCACCTTCCACTCCGAGCAGTCCATCGCTTATGGCACCCCGATTGTGGGTGGAGTTACGCCGGGTAAGGGTGGAACGACTCATCTTGGAAAGCCCGTTTTTAATACGGTTGCCGAAGCGGTTAAAGAGACCGGTGCCAACGCATCGATGATCTTTGTTCCGGCGGGATTTGCAGCCGATGCCATCATTGAAGCGACCGCAGCCGGTCTCGATTTGGTGGTCTGCATCACTGAAGGCGTACCTGTTCTTGACATGATCAAGGTTAAGCGCTTCATGCAGGGCAAGAAGACCCGTCTGGTGGGTCCGAACTGTCCGGGTGTGATTACGCCTGGTGTGGCAAAGCTCGGCATTATGCCGGGTCCAATTCATAAACCTGGCTCGATCGGCGTCATCTCGCGTTCGGGCACCCTGACCTATGAAGCTGTGGCGCAGACGACAGCAACGGGAATGGGGCAGAGCACCTGCGTTGGTTTGGGCGGCGACCCGATCAACGGGACCAACTTCATTGACTGCCTTGAGGCGTTTGAAGCTGATTCGGATACCGAAGCTGTTGTGATGATCGGTGAGATTGGCGGAACCGCTGAGGAGGAAGCTGCGGCTTTCATCAAGGCAAACATGAGCAAACCGGTTGCTGCGTTCATCGCGGGTGCAACAGCGCCCAAGGGTAAGCGTATGGGACATGCTGGCGCGATCATCGCCGGTGGCAAGGGGACCGCTGCCGAGAAGTTCGAAGCTTTGGAGGCTGCTGGCGTCCACATCTCTCGCTCTCCCGCCGATATGGGCGTGACGATTCAGAAAGCTCTTGGTAAATAGTCTCGGTCCATTGAGGCTACCTTTGATAACGATGACCCAGCCCATCTGGGTTGGAACTTAGGAAGAAGGGGAATTACATATG
>JADFWT010000260.1 GCA_015233785.1 Magnetococcales bacterium | reverse complement strand
TCAAGCTCAAGACATGCGCGAGGCGCTGAAGATCGTCAAGGAGGAGATGGGCGCCGATGCCGTCATTCTTTCCACCCGCAGTATGCGGGAATGGGTGCAGGCGGTGCCCCCACCGGTCGCAGTGTTATCGAGGTCAAAGCGTGTCCACCAGCGGTGGCTCAGGCTATTGAAGAGGCCAACCCCTCCAATGACCCGCCCCCCGCCAGCCCTAAACGGGTGGTGGAGAAGCGTGAGAGCGCCCCCCGTCGTGGTGGGTTCTCCACCATCGTGCTTGATGAGAAACCTGACACCGAGCCAGTGTCCCGTAGCCGTCCTTCGGAGCGGGCTGCCACACGGGAGGCCAAAGCGGCCCCCCCTGAGCGTGAAGCACCGCTGCGTAGTCGCACCCCAGAGCCCCCGGCTCAGGAGCCTGAGGCGGAGATACCCCGTGGCCGTCCCGGTTCCCGCGCCAGTCTGCGGGCTGCGGGTGGGGCTAAAAATATGGCGTCGGATCTCTCCACCATTCGCTCCTCATTGGCGACGCTGGAGGCGCGGGTCTCCGGCTTGCCAGGGCCCATGGATAGTGAGATCCAGCAGCTGGATGGGGAGGGGCGTAAGCTCTACTCCTGGCTGATCATGCACGGTACAGAAGAGCCCATCGCCCGCAAACTGGCGGTGAGTTCCCGCAATGAGCGGGGGGGCTTTGAGGGATCGCTGAAAAAATATCTTAAATTCCGGGATCCACTGGAGGGCACCGCACGGGTGATCGTGCTGGTGGGGCCAACCGGTGTGGGAAAGACCACCACCCTGGCCAAGATTGCCGCCGATCTGCTGCTTAACCGGCGCCGTTCGGTGGGCATGATTACGCTGGATACCTTCCGGGTGGGTGCGGTGGCACAGCTGGAGACCTACGCTAAGCTGTTGCAGGTGCGTCTGGTGGTGGCCCGCTCCCTCTCTGAGGTGAAGGCGGGGATGCATGCCCTGAATCGCTGTGACTATATTCTGGTGGATACGGTGGGTTCATCCCCCTACAACCGTCGTCAGGTTAACTCCACAGGATCGCTGTTACCGGTGATGGGTGAAGACCGTGAGACGCTGCTCTGCATGGCGGCCAACGTCAGAGAGACCGAGCAGCAGGCGGTTTTCCGACGCTTTTCCACCCTCAATCCCACCGGTTTGGTCTTTACCAAGCTCGATGAGACGGTCACCTTTGGCAATCTGTTGAATGTAGGCTTGCGGGCACGTCTGCCATTGACCATGTATGCCGATGGTCAGCGGGTGCCGGAGAATCTGGGCTGGTTTACCCCGGAGGTTCTGACCAAATGGTTTGAACAGCGGGATGGTGAGCCTGGAGATGAGGTGGTTTGAGCAAAAACCATGTTCGGGCGTTGGTTCGGCATGTTTTGTGAATAGAATATCTGTGATCACTCCGTGTCATGAAGATGCGGACCATGGATGGAATCCGGGCAACCGGTGCCAAGGCGTGAAGGCAAAGGGATTATGATCGACGACATGGACAACCAGGCAGCCAGACTGCGCGAGTTGACCGAGCAGGCTCAGCAGCAGCGTGATGCTGAGAGCCGCGGTGACGCACCGCGCCCGTCCCGGCCAAAGACCCCCACGGGGGAGAGAGCCCGCCGTAAGGTGCCCTATACCTTGGCTGTGACCAGTGGTAAGGGCGGGGTGGGTAAGACGCTGGTATCGGTAAACCTAGCGGTACAGTTTGCCCAGCGCGGTTTAAAAGTTCTGATCATTGATGCCGACTTGGGGCTTGCCAACATTGATGTGGTATTGGGGGTCACCCCAAAATACAACATGGCCGATGTCTTGTCGGGTCATAAGACACTGGATGATGTGGTGGTACGGGGGCCTGAGGGCATCTTTATTCTACCAGCGGCCAGTGGTGTGGCAGAGCTTTCAGATCTGACCGAAGAGCAGCGGGCTTCGCTGTTGGATCATCTGGATAATTGGGATGCGGACATCGATGTGGTGATTGTGGATACCGGTGCTGGTATCTCCCCCAATGTGCGCTATTTCATTCTATCGGTAGAGAAGATTTTGGTGGTGGCAACCCCCGATCCCGCTTCGATTACCGATGCCTATGCGTTAATGAAGGTGATGTATAAAAACCATCGCCTGAATAATTTTGAGCTGGTGGTCAACCAAGTCAGTGGTCCTAAAGAGGCCAAACAGGTCTACAAAGCGATCTCTGAT
This sequence comes from Magnetococcales bacterium, assembly GCA_015233785.1. Classification (GTDB taxonomy): domain Bacteria; phylum Pseudomonadota; class Magnetococcia; order Magnetococcales; family JADFWT01; genus JADFWT01. The sequence continues at coordinate 877 of JADFWT010000260.1, read as the reverse complement.
GTCTCCAGCCGTTTTTTGAATATCGGACTGCAGTTTGCCGGATATATCCCTAAGGATGATCTGTTGCAGCGTGCGGTTCGGGAACAGCAGCTTGTGTCGCTGGCCTATCCCGAAGCTGAAGCCTCTGTTGCCTTTACTCGACTCTCCCAATGGATGGTTGATGCGTGGCAGCGTCAGGAGCGGGATAACGATGGCCGAGCCACCTTTTTTTGGGGGCGGCTGCTGGATGAAGAGGAAACCCCATCAACCTCCGAGCCGGAAAGCTCTTGAGCCATGTCCATCATGAACATGCATAAACCGGATGTAAGCGAGGCGACCAACTCGGCAGAGGTGTGGAAGAGCCTAACCCGTGAGGAGATCATCCTCAAGTATGCGCCTTTGGTGCGTTATGTCGCGGGTCGGATCTCCATGAAACTGCCTCAGTCGGTGGATCTTGATGACCTCTATCAAGTGGGGGTGATGGGATTGATCGACGCGGTCTCAAAATTTGACCCTGATCGTGGGATTAAATTTCAGACCTATGCTGAGTTTCGTATTCGCGGTGCGATTTTAGACGAGTTGCGGGCCATCGATTGGGTGCCGCGTCAGCTGCGTCAAAACGCCTCTCAGATTCAGGAAGCCTATAATAAATTGGAGGCCAAGTATGGTCGCCCGGCGGATGATGAAGAGGTCGCAGCGCATCTAGGCATCTCCATTCAAACCTTCCACGAGCAGATTGATCAGGTTCGTGGTATCTCCATCGTCTCATTTGAGGACATTCGTCCCAACAGTGATGATGAAGAGTGGGATGTGCTGGAGGTGTTGGCGGATCCATCGGTACAGGATCCGGTGGAGGCCATTGGTTTGATGGAGTTGCGTCACGCCATGGCCGATGCCA
>JADFWT010000025.1 GCA_015233785.1 Magnetococcales bacterium | reverse complement strand
GAATGCAGGCTAGAGGAATGGCGGAGTTTTCTCCAATTGCTTCGAATGACACGGAGGAGGGTGGGCTTTCGGAAGATCGTCTGGAGACCGGCTTGCTGCGTGCGTTTGCCGGGATGACCGACCAGTTGCAAGAGAAGATGGCCCGCAGCTCCGAGGCGATGCACGGTCTGGCGCTCAATTTTGAGGAGCTGATGGGGGCGCTTCGGGAGCAGATGCGGCGTCAATCGGGTTTTCAGCCGCAACTGTTTACCGATGCGGTAAAGGATCTGGCCGACGCCCGAGACAGCGCCACGCATCTCCATCTGGAGGAGGCGCTGACCAGTTGGAAGGATGACGCCCGTCGGGGTGCCGAGGCGATGGAGAGCCTCTCGGAGCGTCTGGAGGAGGCGGTAGCGTCTCTCTCTGATCGTGTGGATCGGGAGGTGGTGTTTGACGTCAATCCGATTCTGGAGATGTTGACCCGTCAGGAGGGTGTCCTCACCGACACGGTACAGAGTCTGGTGGATCATCAGAAGAATACGGTGGAGGGGATGATTGCCCGCCAGGAGCTGACGCTTCAGGAGCGGGTGGCCGCCATGGCCGCCATGCAGAAGGAGGTATTATCCGATACGGTCACCGAGTTGGCCGAACATCAAAAGGACCAACTGGAGGCGCTGGCGGATCGTCAGTCGCAGAACATGGAGCAGATGCTGGAGCGTCTGCTCACACCGCTTCAGGGGGGCAGCGAGCAGAGCCGCGATGCGCTGGCATTGATGGCGGACCGTATGGAGGCGGGTCTGAACGGCATCCAGTTGAAGCTGGGCGAGCAGCAGCAGGTTGGCGTAGACATGCAGCCGATCATGGAGCTTTTGGGCACCCTCACCCAGCGTCAGGATGGGGCCTCCGAGAGTCTCTCCGGTCTGGTGATGGAGTTGAGCGCCCATTCGGAGCGGGGCACCGATGCCTTGCGCCGGGTGGCGGTGCGTCTGGAGGAGTCGCTGACGGCGGTTCGTGACCAACTGGATGAGCGTGGCTCCTTGCAGTTTGAGCCGTTGATTGAGGCGCTCTCTCATAGCGGCAGCATTGGTGGTGATACCAGTGGCGGTGTTGAGGCGGCGTTGATTAAATCGTTTGCCGGGGTGGCGGATCGTCTTCAGGAGAAGATCGGCCGCAGCGCCACGGCCATGCAGTCGCTGGGTGGTCAGTTCGAAGAGTTGATGGTGGCGTTTCAGGGTCAGGTAGATCGTCAGGCGGCGTTCCGTCCTGAGGCGTTGCAGGCGGCGCTGGAGCGGTTGGCGGAGCTTCAGGCACAGAGTGCCGAAGCGCTCACCGGCATGGCGGCGGCTCGGGCCGATGAGGCCAAGGCTCAGCAGGCGGTGGTGGATGCGGTGCTGCATCAGACCGATATGCAGCAGCAGGTGGCGGCCCGGCAGTTGACGGCTCAGGAGGCGATGCAACAGCAGGCGATGCAGCAGCAGGCGATGGTGTCCAGCGAGCAACCCAGCACCACGGCGGTGGCCACCGTGGCTCCCAGTGCCGAATTTGAATCCCGGCTGGAGGCGATGTTATCCCGCTGGAGTGAGGTCTCCGGTGGTGAGAATGCCGCACTGGAGCGTCTGGCGGAGCGGATGGAGAAGGCGCTTGGCTCTTTGGGCTCTCTGCGGGATATGACCCTGAAGCTGGATGGCGATGCCACGGTAAGCGGCGATGTGGGAGGTCTTCTGGAGGCGTTGACCCGTCAGGAGGGTGGGCTTTCAACGGCGGTGGAGAAGCTGGCCGATGCACAGCAAGCGGCGCTGGAGAAGGCCACGCGCATCCTGGGCGAGCAGACCAGCAAGCAGTCGGAGCTCTCCATGGCGGCCGTGGAGCGGTTGGGGGCACAGCTCAACGCTTCCATGCTCTCCATGGGTCGCAAGATGGCCGAACCGGCCTCGTTCAGCGCCGAGCCGATTATTGAGGCGTTGGCCCAGGAAGGGCAGCGCATGTCGGATCGTCACGACGAGGCGGTGAGCGGCGTGGTGAATCGTCTGGATGACGCTTTGCACCGTCAATCCGAGGCGGGATTGGCTGCCATGAATGCGATGAGTGATCGCATGACATCGGCCATCAACGTCACCATGCAGAGCACCCAGTCGTTGATGGAGAAGACCACGCAGCGTTCGATTGCACCGCTGGTTTCGGCGCTTCAGGAGTTGGCGGATCAGGAGACCGGTTCTCAGCGGGGTCTGGATGCGGTGGTACAGGAGATGCGCCGTCATGCCGACCAGGGTGTGGAGGCGATGCGCCGGGTGGGGGTGCAGCTTGAGACCACGCTGGAGACCATGGAGGAGCGGCTGGATCGCAACTCCGAGCTAAAGATGGATCCGCTTATTGAGGCGCTGCGCGATGGTGCCGAGCTGGCCGAAGGCGGGGTTGAAGCGGCGCTGTTTCAGACCATGGCCTCGGTCACCGACCGTTTGCAGGACAAGGTGGGCGGCGGTATGGAGGCGCTAAACCGCATCTCTCATCAGTTGGGCCAGACCATGGAGGTGTTTCAGTCGAAGATGGGCCGTCTGGACGAGATGGGCATGGCGCCGATTCTTGATCATCTCTCCAGCCTCTCCGACCGGCAGACCATCGCCTTGAATCAGGCGCTATCAAGGGTGGTGGATGACCTTCAGGAGCGGATGCTGGAGGGGGGCGACGCCATGCGCGAGATCGGTTCCCAGTTGAATCGCTCTCTGCTGGAGATTCGAGATCGCAGCAGTGGCGGCCTGGGGGATGATTCACTGGCGGCGCTGCTTGAGACCATGCAGGGAGAGGGTTCCCGCATGGCGCGTCATCAGGAGCGTGCGCTTCGGGATGCGATCGGCGAGGCGCTGGGGCAGATGTCCCGTGGGGTCTCCAAGGATACCGAGGTGTTGACTCAGGTTTCCGAGCAGTTGAGTCATCTGGCGGCGGCCATGGCCGATGGTCAGATTGGCGCCCATAGCCAGGGTTTGGCGGTGGACCGTCTGGAGGGGATGATTCACGAGGAGAATCAGTCGCTGGCGAGAAAGCTGGAGCTGCATCTGGAGAGCGGCATGCGGCTACTCAGCGCCGAGTTGACCGCGCAACTGGCGGCGGTGGGCGAGGAGACGCGTCCGCTGCGGGAGCGCATCGACCAGATGACCGGCCTGTTGCGCCGTCAACCGCTGGCCGAAGGGGAAGAGGGGGCCGAGCGGGTCTTAAGCGGCCCCGATCCGGCCCTTGAGGGTGCGATTCGCGAAGTGGGTCTGGAGATGGGGCGTCTGCATGAGGCGTTCCGGGAGAGTGTGCGTCAGATTGAGGGGCTGGATGAGCCGTTCCAGCAGATGGCGGAGTTTCTCCAGGGCAATGTCACTGATCTTCTCAACGCCCAGCGGGCCATGTTGCAGTTTCAGGAGGCGATGCCGGGTTATCTGGCCAGTGGTGAATTTCCGGCCCAGGGTTCTGAAGCAATTTTGCCCCCACCGCCACCGGCCATGCCGTCAGCGCCCCGCCGTCCCGCCCCGCCGCCGGAGCCGGTTTATGACGAACCAGCCTATGCGGCGGAGCCAGCGTATCAAGAGCCGGACTACATCCCGGAATCGATCACCCCGGAGCCCCGTTATGCGGATCCCGATCATCGTCAGGATGTGGCTTATGAACAGGCTTCAGAACACTCCGAACCAGCCTATGATGAGGCTTCCGAGTATGTAGAGCCGGCCTATGATGAGGCCCCTGAACACTCCGAACCAGCCTATGATGAGGCCCCTGAACACTTCGAGCCAGCCTATGATGAGGCTTCCGAGTATGTAGAGTCGGCCTATGATGAGGCATCGGAGTATCTGGAGCCTGTCCATGAGGAGCAAGCCCCGCACGACGAGCGGCCTTATGAAGGAGAGCCCCGTTTCGGCGAACCCGAGCACGAGCCGGAGCCCACCTATCCCGAGGCGGCCTATCAGGCGGGTCATGCACCCGATCAGGTTGATCCGGAGGCGGATTATCCCGAGTATGCCTATCAGCAGGGCCGTCCCTACGAAGGCCCGGAATCGACTAGAGGCCGTGGTACGCCTGCGGCCCAGCGCCGTCAGGGTCCGGCACCAACCCTGGATCGTCTGGTAGGACGGCTGGAGCATCCTGGACAGGTTGCGCCATCGGAGTTGATCGAAGCGCGGGAACCGGAGCCTCAGGACTCGGTTTTTGGCCGTCTCACCGACCGTTTTTTTGCCCAGCAGCGCAGTCGGAGCCGTTTTCTACCCGGCCGTCGTCCGCTACCCAGCACCGACGAGGGGCCGCAACTGGCGGTGACCCGTCTGGCGCGCAAGTTTTACGATGGCGCAGAATACCAAACCCCCACCATTGCGGTGGAGATGCCGGTGCCCATGGTGGATGACGGGGAGCCGTCTCAGGGGATACCGGAGCACTGGAATCTGATGGATCAATCCCTCTCTACCACCGAGCCGGTGGTGGCTGGAGGGGGGCATGCGACCCAAGCGCCGGAACCACCGACGAAGCCTCTACCGGAGCCCCAACCCGACTACACCATGGCGGATGAGGCGCTGGAGTTTGAGCCGGTATACGAGGAGTCGGCGGAGGAAGAGGAGGCGTTTGCAGAGGCGTCGTATGAGGCCCGCGCCGCCTACCGTTATCGGAGTGATGTGGTTCCCCAGGGGGTGGTTTGGGGTGCGACGGATGGGGCGGATGTGGGGCTGGAGCCAGCGGCTCAAAGTGTCTCTTTGCCGGAGCGCAGCCGCCCTGTGACAGCCGCCGTCGAACCGGAGCCGGAACCGATGGTGCCCATGCAGCCCACGGAGCTTCTCCCCAGTTGGAGCCCCACTGGCGAAGGTCTGATAAGTTCCGAGCCCCCTGCGGCCGGCAGCGGTATGGAGGCCATAGATTCCCAGGATTCCGACCCGGAGAGTCGGGATGCAGTGCAGGGGTTGGCGCGGGCATTTTATAGCGACGAGCCGCAACCGAATGATACAGAGCCGGAGCCGTCGGAGCCGTCACCCCAGGATCTGCTCTCCATCTGGTCGGACACCCCGGAGACGGCGGTGACCGGCTTGCGGGATTCGGTGGGGGCTACCCATGCGCCGCCGCCCATGGCGCTGCCGGAGCAGGAGCTTCCCTATGAGGCTCCACCCACCATTCCCAGTACCATGGAGCCTTACGCGGCGGAGATTCCCGAGGCCAGTGGTGGTTTGGAAGCGCTCACGGCCCAGTTTGCCTCCATGAATCAGCTTTTGGATGATGTGGAGCCGGTGACCAGTGACGATGGCGGTGCGTTGGATGCCTCCGCCATGGAGCCGCCGGGATTGCCGACGTTTCCCGAATTTCCGGATTTCCCTGAACTGCCGGCGTTTCCCGAACTTCCTGAACTGCCGGAGATTCCCGGGCAGGCGTACGAGGCTGCTCAGGAGTCGTTTGATTCCACCGATTCATCGGGGCAGGAGGGTGTGCCGGCACCGTTGGATTCGGTCCCGGTCGATGAGCCGCCGCCGGATCTGGAGGATCTCAACGCCCAGTTTGGGGCCTTCAAGGATCTGTTGGGTCAATTTGTCGATGAGAGCCAGGATGCGCTTGATTCGGATGATGAGGAGCGGGGCGATTCATGAGTGCCTTTCGGGGCAAATCGCCGCTGCTGATGCTGGAGCTGGCGGCTGGGGTACTGGTGGTGCTGGTGGTGCTGATCATGACGGCGCACCACGCCGACCGTCTGGCCATTCAGAGCGCCTCCCAGGAGCTGACCAGGCAGCTTGAACAGCAGGGTAGCGACGGGGCGGAGGTTCCCGAAGCGCTGAAGCGGGCCTATCTGGCTTCGCTCAATGCGCTGCGGGCGGTGCGGGTGGATAATGCGACCCTGTTGAAGAAGATTGACCGTCTGGACACCACCCTGGCGGAGCTGCGTCAGAAGGCGCACCAAGCCCCATCTCAGACGCCGGATAGCAACCAACCAGGCACCCAAACTGCCCGTGTTGCCGATCCCGCCGGGTCCGATCCAAAACCGGGTGTCACGACGGATCCGGGCCGGAAGCCGGGCGCAACCATCGATCCCAGCGTTGATCCGGGTCAAACCATTCTGGCCCATCCCGACCGCGTCGGCCCCGAAACTCTGCAACTAACCCAGCACAACAGCGCGCTTCAGGCCCAGCTGAAAGAGGCCAGGGATAAGCTGCTGGATGTCAGTCAGCGCAACGATTCACTGCAAGAGGAGCTGGCGCTTCTCAAAGAGGAGTTGGAGAATCCGCTGACCCCGGATCCCGACGTAGCCCCCGCCGATCCCCAGCTTCCCCAGCGTATCCTGGATAAAATCCAGAAGATTGAAACCCTCAAGATAGAGGTGGCCCAGCTCAACGAGCTGATGCAGCAAAAAGACCAGGAGATCACCCGACTTCAAGCCTATGAGAAAAGCATCGATGGTCTGAAGGGGCTACGCAAAAAGAGCGAAACTCTACTGGCTCAGGTGGAGACGCTTGAGAGAGCCCGCGACCAAGCCAATGCCGAGAACAAACGCCTCCAGAGCGCCATCAACGAACGCGACAGCGAGATGGTACAGATGCGCGACCGCAGCGCCGGGGTGGAGGAGAAGCTGGCCACGGCCAGACGGGATCTCATTGAGCTGAAGACCCAAAACGCGGTACTGGAAGCCCGGGCCGGAACGCTTACCGCCGACCTGAAACGCGCCCAGAGCCAAGGGCAGGATGTGGCGCTGCGCATGCAGTCCAATGATGGCGAAATCAAGAGTTTGCGCCAGGATGTGGCCTCTCTCGGCAAGGCGCTGCAAGAGAAAGAGCGGCAGGTGGCACGGCTTCAGGTGTTTGAGAAGGCCGCCGGAGAGCTGGGCACCATCCAGGCTAAAAATCATCAGCTCATCAACCGGCTGGAGGATCTGCAAACCCGGCTGGATGGGGCGGAGGCAAGAGAGGAACGGCTTCAGGTCAACCTGACCCGGCATGCAAGCGAAAACAACAGCCTGAGCGGTGAAAATCGTACCCTTCGTAGCGATCTGGATGAGAAGCGCGCCGAACTGCTCCGTATTCAGGTCAAAAATGAGACGCTGCAGAAGCGGTTTATCAATCTGGAGAGCGGCGAGAAGCAGAAGGTGCTGGCGGAGATTGACTTTGTCCAGCAGATTAAAGAGCGGGATCTGATGGTGGAGACGCTGCGGGCCGAGATCGACCGTCAGAGCGCCCGTATCGATACCCAGAGCGCTGAAATCACCCGGCTGGAGAAGTTCGAGCTGGCCGCCGCGGAGCTCACCCAACTGAGAAGCAAGAGCGAGCGGCTTATCCAGCAGGTGGAGCGCCTGCAAAACCGTTCACTGACCGCCACCGATCAGCAGCAGGCACAGCAGGGGACGCTACTGGAGAAAGAGCGTTTTTTAAACACGCTGCGAGATCGTAACGCCATGCTTTACAACGCCCTCCAGGCTAAGGGGCGTGATCTGAAGGGGCTTCGTGATCAGGTGGGCGTGCTGGAAACCCAGCTTCAGAGTGCCCAAAACCGGATTGAAATCGCCCGGCAACAGGCCCAAGAGGCCCGGCAACCATCCGACAACGCCCACGCCGCCGTAGCGCCGGACCCGGCTTTGAAGAGTAGCAGCGGACCTGAAGTCTCCCATCCAGTCGCCGTAGAACCGGATCCGAATTTGATTCGCAAAGGGCTTCAGCAGGAGGCCGAAATCGCCGCCCTCCAGGAGGAGATTGAACGACTCTCCGGCCAGTTGCAGCAAAAAGAGACCGAGATCGCCGGGCTTCGGGAGGTGGAGAGCTCCATTGCCGGGTTTAAAGAGTTGAAAGCGCAAAACAAGAGCCTGCTGATCCAGGTGGCGGAGCTGGAAGATAGGCTGAGCCAGGAGGCGGAGGAGGCGGAGCTGCGCCAGTTGCTGGTAGAGGGCGGCAAAGCCGAGCAGCAGCAGCTCAAAGCCGCCAACAAAAAATTGCGGGACCAACTGGCCGAACAGAAGCGTGCGTTACGGACCGTCAACAGCCGTTACAAGGTTCTGGAGGCGTCGTTTGCCGATCTTACCGCCACCAAACCGGGTGCCGTGGCTGGTGGTGGTCAAGAGGGTGGCAGTACGCTGAAGAGCGTGGCGGACTTTACCGCCAAGCTGCTGGGAAAAGCCTCCGAGGTGGCCAAGCTCCAATCGGAGGTGCAGGGCCTCACCACCACGTTGATGGAGAAGGGCCTGGAGATCGCCCGTCTAGAACGTGAAAAGGGCAATATGGCCCGGCGCATCGCCCAGGGAGGCGGCGTGGAGCCTACGGCGGGAGGCGGCGGTATCGCTCAGGCTGCCTTCCAGGCTCGAGTCCAGCTACTGACTCGCCTGCAAGATGCCCTGAAACAGCGCGGCATCAAGGCGGAGGTCGACCCGCAAAATGGCATTCTGACCGCCCCGAGAACATTGACCTTCTCCCACGGATCTTCAGTGGTGGGGCTCTCACAGCGGGCCGGTATGGAGCGGGTAGCCGACGCCCTGCTCAAGACACTGCCCTGTTTCGCCCAACAGGCCCCGGCAATGGCGCGTATCGTCTGTCCTGATGGGGTCAGCCCGGTGAAGCTGGCCTCGGTGGAAGTGGTGGGTTTCTCTGGTTCGGCCAACCCGCGTCAGCCCCGTTTTCGCTACAACTGGCTGCTGGCCACCGAGCGGGGTCTACGGGTTTTTCACGCACTGATGACCGCCCGGCCCGATCTGAACCGTTTTCAGGCCAACGACCAGCAGACCATCTTCCAGGTCAACGGTGCCACCACCCGCCATCGTACCGGTGGTCTCTATAGGCGGGCGGAGCTGCGTTTCACAATGGCTTCCGGGATCTCCGGCCCTGGTTTACGTTCTAAACAGAGGCCGCATGCCGCTCCGGATAAGCAGCGTATCGATGGCAATGTGGCCGCCTATCAGCAGGGAATGTCCAAGCTGATCACCAAGCTGGATCAAGCCCAGACCGACGACGCCCAGGCGCAGCAAGAGGCCGCCAAACTGGACGAAGAGCTCACCGAACAGGCCGATCGCCTGGCGCAGATGCGCACCGGCGTCACGCCTCCCAAGGCGCGTCGTCACAGCACCACGCCGCTTCCCAGCCCCTCGCCGAAGGCCATCCCCCGCGCGCTGGCTCCGACGCCGACCATGGCTCGGAAAGCCCCACGCCCTGCCAGTCGTAAGGCAGCTGACGAAGCGTGGCGGAAAGCTCGTGCCGCACGTCTGGCCAAGCCTGCCAAGGTGGAGGAAGAGCCCCAGGCACTGGAGCCCGCCGAAGATGAAGGGTGGGGCGTGGATCCAGCTTGGCAACCTGAAGACACCGCAACGCCGGCGTTTGTCACCCCCACTGCCAAGCCGCAACCGGGCATCGGTTTGCCGCGCATCGGACCCAACAGCACAGCGGCCCGTCCGGTGCCGGAGCGTGGGGCTTATTCGGTCTCCAACGAGTCGCTTCAGGCCCAGACCGCCTTTATGAAACGACTTGCCAAGCGTCTGGAACAGGGGGGCTTCAAGGTCCACTTCAACACCAAGCTTGGGCAGCTCTATCTGCCGGGTGTCTTTGATTTTCCGCGTGGCTCCTCTGCCATCGACACGCCGCGTCGCCGGGCAGGATTCCGCCTGCTGGCCGAGGCGCTTCGGGAGACGGTACCCTGTTTCCATGTCAATGGCCGTCCAGGTGAAGGGGCCGAAGCGTGTCCACCCGATGCCAAGCGGGCGGCGCTGGATATGATTCGTATTGATGGCCGGGTTAGCTCCGCCTCCATCGGCACGCGCCATTTTCGCTACAACTGGCGGCTGGCCAACCAGCGGGCTTTGACGGCGCTCAAGGCGTTGGTGACCGCCCAACCGGAGTTGATGGCCTTTCGAAACCCCATGCAGCGCACGCTGTTCAAGCCCGGCACCTTTATTCCGGCTACCGAAGCGGGGCGATCCAAGGATTTAACCCGTGTGACGCTCCGTTTGCGCTGGCTGGCAGCGCCTGATGCGGTGGTCACACCAACTCTACCGCCCCGTGCCACGCCGTTTTTCCTGGCGGCCGGCGGCGGCTGGAAAGGCATGCTGGGGGTGTATCGCCGCATGGCTCACCAGGCCGATGTTCGTTCTCAGATGGTGATGGGGCTCGCCTATCTATTGGGGCCATCCGGTGTGCATAACGACGGCAAAGCCCGATTTTGGTTCCGGCGTTCGGCCCGTCAGCGGGATCCCGAGGCGCAGTTCCATCTGGGCAATATGATTCATAACGCACTCCGTTATGGCGAGAATCCCAAAGCGGCGCTGCACTGGCTTCATGAGGTCACCAAGAGCGCCGACTATCGTCATCCGGCCCTGGCGGTTTGGGCACGCTTGAAGCTGGGTGTGATCCATCTGGAGGGGCAGGGGAAACCTGTAGATCTGGAGCAATCCTGGCGCTGGATTCGACCGGTCGCCCGGGCGGGCCACCCCATGGCGCAGTACCTGTTGGGCAGGATTTTAGTGCGGCGAGGTCCGCATGGCGATCCGGTGCGGGCGTATGCTTGGTTGAAGCTGTCGTCGCTGCACGGCTACGGGGATGCGGTGGATCCATTGCGGCGTGTGGCCGGAACCCTGGATGCGGGCCAGCGGGTTGAGGCCGAGCGGATGGTGAAGGCGTGGAGGCCGGGGTTGGATCTGGATTAGAAGGTTAGGCGTTTTGTGCTGGTACAAACCCCAACATCTCCAAGCTTGATTTCCATGCAGCAGATGGCCATGATTTGGCCATGAGAGAGATGGATCTATAGATAACCAATCAGAGACACCATGCCGCCTAGAAGACCATCAAAACGCCGCCGTCATCACCATCCAGTGGACCACCACCGGCGATCGGGTTCCAAGCTGGACCGAATGATTTACTCTGGCCTGCGGGCGATTGGTATTGCGCTATTGGTTGGGCTGGCGTTCAAGTTTGTGCTGGCGCGGGTGATTGCTTTGACGCATTGAGGGTGGGATTGGGGATGGGCGATGGATTGGAATTTTGGAGCGACCCGGATTTAGCACCATCTGAATGCGATTAATTCCGTTTTGCTCCCCCTATATCTTATGATATCATAGCCTATTGTTGAATTATTCATTTGTCATTCATCGGGGATATGCCTGGGCGGAGCGGGAATCTCACGCGTTATCCAAACCGGCAGGTCAATATAGAAAAGGATGGGGAATCATGCCTGTAACCAATTTTACCGTGGATCTCCTGGCCGGAGAGACCATGAAGGTCACCGGTCCTGGCACGCTGGAGTTTCAGGCTACCAAGCTCGCCAACGTCAAGGGCGCTGCAGTGGCGGCCAAGGGTGCTGCGGCTAATGTCGGAGCGCAAGGCGCTGCCGGAGCTGCCGGAGCCAAAGGCGGCGTGATCGCCATGGGAACCACCGGAGCCGGGGCCGGCGGAGCGACCGCCGTGCAGGCCGCCGGCAGTGGAGCTGCCGGAACCATCTGGACCGGTAAAGGAATGAGCCTCGGCCTGGGGCTGGGCCTCGGAGCCTGGGGACCGGCGCTGCTGGCTGCTACCGTGGTGGGCGGATACTACTATATGCGTAAGAAACGGCAGACTCGGCTCTGGCCTTTTTGAGTGAGAGAGCCTCACGTATTGTGGGAAGCTGGATAACGAAAATGAGACACACGGGTCTGATGCTAACTCAAGGGTATCAGACCCGTTTTTTTATAGATCAACTACGCGAAATCATCTTACGCAGCGTCTTAACCGGATGACGAAGCAGCTCATCCACCGTGCTGCGATGCAGAATTTTATACTCCACAACCGTCAGAAGATAGACCAGATCCCGACTCAACTTGTGGATCTCCTCCATGACCAAAAACGCCTTCACCTCATCATGGTTCTTATAGTACCGAACCGCCTCGGCAGTCATATCATGAAAGCGATGGTGCTTAAGCTCCAGTTGCCGGATCTCCGGGTACTCTTTGTACCGATCCAGACCATGCTCATATATCCAGCGCCCTAATTCACACTTGCTGTGCGTGGTAAGCGTTGGTATACGCCCCTTCTTAAGCGCCTCTTCCAGTTCAATAACCCACTTAATATGTACGAGACGTGCGACGGAAAGATCAATCATAGGTCCATTTCTCACAAATAGTGGTTGGAAGGCTGCTCACGAATCAGCCCTGGGGATCTGGGGGAATGTGGGCCAGATCGCGCATCATGGTCGGCACCCGGCTCAACACAATGTAAGTCAGCGGCAGCAGGTGCAGAATCAACATCAAACCGATCAGCACATCCGCCAACGACCAAAGCGACTTCACTGGAAAAAATGGCCCAATAAAGGTAACACCAACAAAGATCCAGCGAAAAGCCAACAGGTTGCGACCGCCAAGAAACTCAAAACAGCGCTCAGAAAAGTAGGCCCAATTGATCATGGTGGTAAAGGCAAACACCACCAGACAGGCACTCACCGCATACCGCCCACCAGCCCCCAGAACCCGCTCAAAGGCTGAGACGGTTAAAAACGCACCGTTATACTCCAACCAGTGGCCGGAGGAGAGAATGACCAGTCCGGTGAGCGTGCAGATTAGAATCGTATCAAACAGCGGAACCAGAGCCGCCAACATGGCGCCCTTGGCTGGATGATCCGTATTGGCCGCATGGAGAAATGGGGCCACACCCATGCCGGAATTATGCGAAAACACCCCGCGTGAGATACCAAACTGGATGCTCTGAAGTACTGTATATCCGGCCACGCCTCCGGCCAACGCATAGGGCTGAAACGCATATTGAAAGACCAAAAGCAGCGCATCCACGGTCTGGTACGGCTCCGAGATCAGCAGCACAAGGGATATCAGGATATACCCCCCCAACATCCACGGTGCGATGACCACACTGACCCGCAAAATCTGTCGCAAACCTCCCACTACCACCAGTGCCACAGCACCAGAGAGAAGCAGCGCCACAATCCCATGAGAAAGGCCAACATCTTCCTGAATGGCATGCGCCACCGAGTTGGATTGAATCAGATTGGCAGTCACCAACCCCTTGATCATCACCAGCGCTGCAAACAGCGTCGGAATCACCCGCCATGGACCCGAACCAAGAAACCGGGTCAAATAAGCCATGGGCGTTCCAAAAAGCGGTGAATCAGGCTCCGGGCGATATTTAATCGCCAGATAGGTGGAGCACATGCGGTAGGTCATGCCCACCAAAGCCGACATCCACATCCAAAACAGCGCCCCAGGCCCACCCAGATGGATGGCCGTAGCAACACCCGCCAGATTCCCCACGCCAACGCTCACCGCCAACGCCGAGAAAAACGCCTCACGATGGCTAATACTTCGCGTTCCTACGGGACCGGTCTCCGCAGTTGAACGAAAGCCGCCAGCCAAAACCCGACCAGCATGACGCCATGCAAACGCAGCGGTTACCACCAGAAAAAGCAGCCCAATCTCCAGATAAACCAGACTCAGCAGGGGGTTCCAGATCCACTCTGCGATGCGTTCCATTGAAGTACCGATTCCGCCGTTAAAACCCTGGGGATGATCTTGCCAGGAATTTATATTTCAAGATAGGGATTTTGTGAAATGATACCTATCCAGCCCGATAGAATCATACATCTCATGTGCCGATAAGCGCTACCTCACATGGAATAGGACCCATGTAAACAGAAGAAAAAAAAGGCGCCCAGCAGGACGCCCCAAGTGAGGAGGTGCAAATCAAATGCAAAGCATGAAGCCAAGTCACAGTTTGCCCGGAGAAGTCAGAGGAGGGGACTAGACCGGTGTTTGTATACAACCCTCCACGATGTAGATAGTGTCGATCAATATCAGAAAAAACAGAGGGAACCAAAGGCGTAATCCACTGCGTTATTGTGACGCACTGAGCGCTAAGTGCATCCCCGCCATGATGGACGGGGATGCCTCCGATACCGGGAGGAGTAACCGGAATGAGTGACTCAGTGCATCAAAAGACCACAGCGTTAGATTACGTTCTTTAGGCTGCCATCTTCTCATCGAGCAGGGTCCAGATGCGGTCCCGAAGCTCGGAGACGTCTGGACGGATCCGTGCTGCAATCATCCAGGCGGTAAGGGCCTCTTCCGTGTGTCCCAACTTCAGATGCGCAAGGCCAAGGCCAAAATGCATGTTGAAGCGATCCGGGTTCTCACGCGTGGCAGGTTCAAGAATATCAACGGCTTTCGAATACTGTCCGGACTGCGCATACGCCATACCCATTAGGGTCGCTACGTTGGCATTGCAGCCGTAAGTGTCGGAAACCTTGCGGAAGGCCGCAATGGCTTGAGTCAGCAAACCAAGACGGAAGTAGGCAAAGCCAAGGCGCGTGGCAACCTCTTCATCATAGATGCCCATCTCGATGGATTTCTCCAGGCAGATCGCCGCCTTATCGTACTGCTGCGAACGGGACATTGAGATGCCCAGGTCACGATAGTAATCCCCATCCCGCTCACGGGTCAGGTTATGCCAAAAACGACGGGCAATATTCTCAAATGGGCTCTCAATCTCCACCTCTTCCAGGCGCTCATCATTCTCGCCTGAAAGATGGGACTTAACCGCTTCTGTCTCAGTCTCAGTCTCGGTCTCGCTCTCGGTGAAGCGCTCTTTGGCGGTCCAGCTCTCTTCAAGAGAAGGTTCGCCGCTCTTGTCTTCCAGAAGATTCTTGGCGTCCTTGCTGGAGTCATTAAGGGCGCGCAGCTCTTCCTTGGTCCGGGGAATATCGGATGACACATCATTGGTCATCGTCTCCCAGGGGTTGTGCCCCATCTCTCTGCGATAGGCTTCCATCTCTTCGATGGCATCCATATCCATGGCGCTGTCAGCAAGAATCCCATCAGGTACCTGAAGGGCGCGGTGTTCAGTGGTCGGGGAGGTGGACTGGGTTCCCCCAATAGAAGCTTGGTGCATCTCTGTGGTCTCCATCTTAGAAAATGGTAAAGAACGTAATTTGACATAATCACTTGCAACCAGCGGGCCATTTTTTAAATTGCATTAAATTTAATGGGAGAACCCGCACCACTGTTGACTTCCTGGGTTATTCAATGAGATTGATTCCAGTGAGTCAATCTTCCGACACCTGCCAAAATTCCGCTTGATTGCCTGTCAAGAAGCGCACGCTTTAAGTGTGAAGCCTCTCCATCTCTGCTATCGAAAGATTCTTGCCATACCTTATTTGCAATAATCCTTCCCAACTGAATGGAACCTCACACAGCCGCCCCGATTCTATCTGCGGATGGATTATCCTCTATAGAAGGGCAGGGGCGTATCAGCGGCTGAAATGCAACATGTATCACTGGATTACCCGTCATCGGTGGGACTCGGTGACATGGAACAAGTTGGATGGATACTTGCAGAAGCTTTTCTAGCTATGATTGGACGGTAACGGCCCCAACCTTGATATCAATCACCCCAAAATCTTGCTCTGGCACCCGATTGCGTGCAGGATGGACCGGTTTATGGATTCAATACTGTGATGGAAACCCTCAGTGATGATGATGGCCCCCCAACAAAAGATTAAAGCGCACCATCATAATGCCCTCTATCTGGTCGTGGCATTAGTGATGATATTCATGACCCTGGTGCTGGCTCTACAGCCGCTCTACCTGCGGAATGTTCTTAATCTTGGGCGTGAGAACGCCGGATTCGTCAACGCCAATATTCAGGTGCTCACAGAGTTGGTAGATCTGCTGTGTGTGGGCTATCTGGGTTATCTCTCGGATCGATTCGGGCGGGTTCCGGTGATCGTCGCCGGGTTTATGCTGGCAGGCTGGACCGCCATGCTCTCACCGTTCTGCCTGGAGCTGGGCATTCTGTTCGGCGTAAACGGCTTGGTCTTCTTCTATCTGGCCCGGGCTGTCATGTCCTTGGGAACTACGGCGGTCTGGCCCCAGTTGGCCACCATGGCCGGAGACTATACCACCGAAGAGAACCGTCCCGTCCTTCTGGCCAAAGTGGGTTTCATGATGGCTTTTGGGGCGACATTGGTCTATGCGGTTTTCATGCAGCTACCCCGCTATGCGCCAGTAGTGCTGGTGATGTTTATCCCAGCCATGATGGCCTTTTGCGGGGCCTGGGTGGCCAAACACCGCATGTTGGATGTTGCCCTTCAGACCAAAGAGACGAAATTCCCCTTTAAGCGCGTCAAAGAGTTGCTGGTGAATGAACCCGGTATGCGACTCAGCTTTCTCTCCGCCTTCTCATCGCGTAACGATATGGTGATTGTAGGGCTGTTTCTGATGACTTGGTTTATCTACTATTCGGACCTGTTGCCGGATGTGGACCATAATCAGGCCGCCGCCCATGCAGGTTTGGTCATCGGCTTTATCGGTCTGGTGGTGTTGGTCACCATTCGCTTCTGGAGCGGTGTCATTGATACCCATGGACGTGCTCCTACATTGGTAGTTGGTCTATTTCTCTCAGGTCTTGGATTCTCCATTGTCGGGTTTATTTCTGAGCCACTCGGGATCTGGATTTTTATTCCGGCACTCTTTATCGGGCTCGGTCAAGCCGGATGCCTGCTGGCCTCACAGACCCTGGCTCTGGATCTTGCACCAGAAGAGATCCGCGGATCGGTGATGGGAGCTTTCAATACGGTTGGCGGTATTGGCATCATGTTTTTTCTGCAAGTTGGCGGCATGCTGTTCGACTGGATCAGCCCGACCGCACCGTTCATCTTCACCGGGCTTGCCAATTTTATTATCATGGCCTATGGTCTAATGGTTCTAAAGAGCTACCGAAAATAGCGGCTCTATTGCCGATTAACGGGGCGCAATATACGCTCCAATCAAGAATTTTCATCCATTCAATCGGTTATTGTTTTCAGGGTTACCGACCAATTCAACTGAGGTGGCAAGACAATGCATCCATCCGGTCCAGCAATCTTTTGCGGTAAAACCATGATCCGCTATCTCTATATGGTGGTGGCGATCTCTATGGTGTTGTTGGGTGGGGCCTATATGTATGATGAGCAGAAAAATCGTGATAGGATAACGCCAACTGCGGCCCCGGTGGCCCCCATGGCCCAAACCCCTGCCAATCCCGCTGCTGTTCAAGTGTGGTTTCAACAACAGCAAGCACAAAATCAACAACTTGAGCAGCAACAGCAGATGCTGAGACAGCAGCGGAATCAGCAGCAGGTGCAAAATCAACGCCCTCAGCAACAAGTTCAGCAGCAGCTACTTCAACAACAGTGGCGTCAACAGCAGTTGCAACAGATTCAACAATATCAGCAGCAGTTTCAACAGCCGGGACAGACACCACAGGCAGGACAGTTTCAGCGGCGTTGATCCGTTCGGGTCAGTGCATACCGTGATGTTTACTATCGATTGGTAAGGTCATGGTTTAACGTGGATCCATAACAATTTTCCAACAGGCATCACGACGCCATGCACGCACAGCACGAGCCATTTTGTGGAAAGAGTATGATCCGGTATCTCTACCTGGTGGTGCTGATTTCCATGGTGCTTCTCGCCGCCAGCTTTTGGTACGACTCGGTGAAGCGTGACAAAGCGATGTTGGCAGGCGGTGCACCATCTGCCAATTTGCAGAGCAGCCGGACCAATTTTTGGGATCAATTCGGCCTGGGTGGAAAGCGCAACCAACAGGGAACCGATCAGGCGGCCATGAACCGTCAGCAGCCTCTCTTTACCCGTGCACCGGAACCCATTCAGAAGCAAACCTCCCCAGCGGCCGCCAACGCACAGCCCGTAGCCATGATAATGGCGGCACAACCCCAGCCTAACGGCAATCCGTTCAGCTTGGTGGCCAAAAACATGATGTCATCGGTGGTCAATGTGAGCGCCTCAACGGCCAAACCGCCTGCCACCACCGGGGCCGCCACACCGGGGGGGCGACGTGGACTTCGCTTTGCCAGTCCCTTTGCCGGGGTTGCCACCGAGAGCATCGGTTCCGGCGTGGTGATTACTTCAGACGGCTATATTCTTACTAATTTCCATGTGGTAGAGAACGCCCGTCAGATCCATGTCACCACTTTCAACCGCATGGGTACAAAGCGTTACCATGCTGACGTTATTCAACACGAACCGCAACTCGACCTCTCGCTGCTCAAGGTAGTGCCGGACACCCCTCTGAAACCAGCCCCCCTGGGCAACAGCAATCAGGTGATGGTGGGGGATCCCGTATTGGCCATCGGTAGCCCATTCGGCCTGGATCAGACCGTCAGCAAGGGTATCATCTCCAGCAAGCGCAAAGCAGTTCATATCGGTGATGTGGTCCACAGAAGACTTCTCCAGACTGATGCCGCCATAAACCGGGGGAACTCCGGTGGACCGCTGGTAGATGGCGATGGTCGGGTAATCGGCATTAATACCGCCATCTACACCACCACCGACGCCTTTGCAGGGGTGGGCTTTGCCGTTCCCATGAACCATGCAAAGCAGTTTCTGGAAAACCATCTTGAAGTGCCGGAGATCAATCCTCCCCGAATGACGGCCCAGGCCCGACAGGCCGCCATGACCGCCAATGGAAAAACCGGCACCGCCCCGCCCATCGCCACCGATGCCGTCATTGCACACGACGATCGGGGGCCATGCCAGAATTGCCATGTCATGCTGCCGCCTCCAGGAGCACCGCAGCAGGGACAGATGGGAGCGGCTAACGATGCCAACCCCCAGCCGGTCGCCTTGAGAGGTGGACCTCGCCACATGCCTCGCTATCAAAGCCGTTATCAATTCTCGCCGGGTGGTGCCATTGGACTGCCTGGTGCACCGTTCCAAGGGATGGGCGTAGCGCTTAATCAACCCGCACATAATAACGCTAACTCCGTCACCCCGATCAATGAAATAGGGCTTAACGTCATCCCGCTGACCAAAGCGCTGATGTCCCAGTACCAATCCCCCTATCAGCAAGGTGTTTTGGTACGACACGCCGATCCCGGAAGCGCATCCCAACGGGCTGGTTTCAAAAAGGGTGATATCATATTCAAAGTAGAAGGGGGCTGGGTCACCTCTCCCCAGAATCTTCAGAAACGCCTCTCCCGTTTCACCCAGGGCGAGGAGATGCGCTTCTCGGTGGTACGACAGGGCCGTCCCTTTGATATCCGCATCAAACAGCCCGAGCAGAAAAACAGAGCCGCCAATAGAGGGCAGGGGACCACAGTGGGGAATCCCCAGGCGCAACCAGTGGCCCAATGGAATCAAACCATGCCCCAAACACCGCGCAATCTGGGTACACCAACACCGCCTATCAGCACCCAACCTCTCTGGAGCCACGGCGGTGGCATGGGCTGGGGCCCACAGGGACTCTGCCGGCAAGGGCTGAATGGCCAGATCAACTGTGCTCAGGGGTTGAACATCGCCACACCTCCTCCCCAACAACCTCGTCAGATACGCCCTCAAGGCCAAACCATGCAGCCGGGCCTGAATCGTCCGCCCGGAGCCCAAGCGATGAACCCCGGACAGGGCCAGATGCCCAGACAGAACCAGCTAACGCCCACCAAAAAAGCACCACCACCACCCACCGAATTTGAATGGATGGGCATGGAGATGTCTCCCATTAATGCCAAAGCCATCGGTCGTAATCCCAAACTAAAGGGCAAGCAGGGGGGGCTGGTCTCCGATATCGATGCCCGCACTGCCGCCGACAAGGCCGGCATCAGGCGTAATGACATTATCCGCGCCATGAACGGCCAGATGGTGACCGACGCCCGCACACTGGATAAGGCCATTAAGAGCGTAAAAAAAGGTCAGAGCGTCCTATTAGTCGTGGAACGCCAGGGTCGTCAGATGTATGTAACGCTCCAGTAAAGGACTGCTGGCGCGCATCCATCTCACCCCTGCCACGAGCCGAATCGATGTCAAACAGCCAAAAAATGGACCACAATGCCATCATGGACCCCATGGCTGTTTCCGAATCGACGGCTCTCACCTCGCTTATGAAGCAACTCAAACATGATAAGCTTCCCCGTGCCAGACTGAGAGGTGTAGATGCCTTTAGAGAGGTGGTGCACGATCTAACCAAACAGCGCAATGATATTCTGGATATCAACCATAAAAACAGCTCATTCTAATCATTACTCCTCCCCAACATCCCAAGGCTTATTCAATCTCCTTACCAGGTATCTCACTTGGCACTACCGACTAGAAACACGCTTAATAGTGCCGTATCAAAAAGATTATTCCACCGTTTTTACATGTGAATGATTTACATTGAAGAAGCAGGCGTGCTATTAATTGACTTTTTTTGATGGTTGTACTGTATATTCATTCTTCTGAATTGGGGATTCGGGAATGATCGATGGATGGCGCTGTCCGGTTGTTGACCCGCAGTGCATACTCATCAACCTCTCTCGCGATGACCTTCTCCTGTTGCATGATCAGCGATTAATGGAAGTGCCTACGTGACTACGCAACCCGATTTTTCCAATCTGTTGGATGAGATGAAAAAGACCTCGCAATTGATGGAGGGCCTGGAAGATATGGCGCCTTCCGAGACGCCTTCAACCCTCTCACTACCACAGAGTAGCTCTGAGAAGGCCGATGTGACCCTGCATCCCAAATCGGTGACCACCGGAGAGAAGCGCCCCACCGATGAAAAAGAGCGTCAAAGAGTGAGAAATCACACATCTACCGCTCCAAAAGGGGGGCAAGCCACCACTGTTAAGGGTGCCCAGATGCTTCTCCGCAAGCGGGGTGCCATGCATCCCCCGGCCAATTTTCTCAGCAATCCAACCGAGGGAGAGGGAGGGCTCACGTCACCCCGCCCACGCAGAGAGGGTCGTCCTCTACCGCTGCAATCCGTCTCGCCGGAAGCGTCTGAACTGGCTTCCAAGCCGATCTCGGTAGCCCGTCGCCGCACCTATCAAGGCGTTAAGGAGTCCCCCTTTCGTCAGGGACAGGACGATGCCGGACACTTTTTCATGTCCTCCCCGGATCGAAGTCAGTTTGTCACTCTGATTGATCAGGCCCTGGGTCGAACGCCAAAGCGCCGTTCCTCCTCAAAAGATGAGGCCGAAAAACGAGCTGCCAAAGAGGCGGAAGCGCAACAAGGACTGAAGCAGGAGCAAAAACCGGAGCGGGCTGTGCGGAAATCGCTGGTCTCCTCTCGCAGCCCGTTTGGCACAACAGCCCGGAAACCGGCCACAAGCTCACAAGATAAAACCAAAGAGGCAGCACCCCCTGCAATAGATGCCAAGCCTTCCAAACCATCGACCACTAAACCCGCAACAGCGGTGGCCCCAACCGTTATGGACAAATCAGAGACATCAGAGACACCAGAGACACCAGAGAAGTCAAAGATAAAGGCTACCACCATGGATCATGAGATTGAGCAAGATGCGGCCAATGAGCCACAGCAGACCGCCACCCCCAAAGTGGAGACCCTGCCTCCAGTGGAGAGCACCGTTCTGGAGAGCGAATCCATTGCCCACCCCTTTGTTAAACCGGAAGCGGAACTGCCTCCTATCCAGATCTCTGTAAGCCCTGATAAGACCCCCCCCCCCAGTGAGGCCGCACCCTTGGAAGTACCCGATGAATCGTTCGTTCAGTCGGAGAAGGCCGAGCCTCAAGAGGAGCAGACGCACCCATTCGTAACCGAGGAAGGCGCCTCGGACGAAGAGAGCAATGGCATGATCAATATTGACCAGCCTCAAGTGGCCCTGGCCGGACCAAGCGCAGAGTTTTGGGAAATCCCGGTGGAGAACTTCTCTGAAGGGGTGGCCAATATTCTGGGAGATATGGTCGGCGGCGTAGTCCATGTGGCCCAAGGCCTTAAGAACCGACTGTTTAAACGCTCCTGAGATTACAAAATCGTACAATAGCCACTCTCCATACCATCGAAACAATGGTTTGAAGCAACACTACATTTTGAGGGAAATGTGTCATGCAGACATCCCAAGGCAAAGAAATTCTAATCGGTATCGACCTCGGCACCTCCCGCACGGCGATTATGTCCAACCGAGGGCTGAAAAAAATGGTCCGCTCCGTGGTGGGCTATCCCAAGGATATCATCGGCGTTAAAATTCTCGGTCGCACCCATGTGATCGGCGAAGAGGCCGTAGAAAAACACCCCTACCTGAATCTCTTCTATCCGCTGGAGAACGGTGTTCTCAAAGAGACCAGCGAGAAAGATACTCAAGCTGCCATGGAGCTGTTGCAACACGTTATCTCGCTGGTCAACCCCAAACCCGCTGACCGCATCATGGGGATTGTTGGTGTGCCGGCCCGAGCCTCGGTCTCCAGTCGCGGCCAACTGCTGAAAATCACCAATGAGCTGCTGGATTACTCCATGGTGGTCTCCGAACCATTCATGGTGGCCTACGGGCTCAATCGCCTGAATCGTGCCATCGTGGTGGATATCGGTGCCGGAACCGTGGATATCTGCGCCATGAAGGGCATGGTGCCCGGAACCGACGATCAAATCACCCTGCTCAAAGCAGGCAACTTTATCGACGAAGTGTTCCAAAAGGCGGTACAGGAGTCCTATCCGGATGTGCAGTTCACACCGTTTTTGGCCCAAAAGATCAAAGACCAATACGGCTTTGTCGGCCCGGCCCAGGAAGAGGTGGTAATGGATCTACGCAGCGGTGGTCGTCCGGTACCCCACGATCTTACCGAAGAGCTGCGCACCGCCTGCGAAGCCGTGGTGCCGGATATCGTCGAAAGCCTGGAACAGGTCATCACGCTGTTTGACCCTGACGATCAAGATGAAGTGTTGCAGAACATCATCCTGGCCGGTGGCGGATCCAATATTCGCGGTCTGGATGTGATGCTGGTCAACGCCCTGAAGGGGTACGGTACGGTGAAGGTCTCCCGAGTCTCCGATCCCGATTATGCAGGATGCGCCGGAGCCCTTAAAATGGCCACTGAGCTGCCGAGCGAGTATTGGAACCAAATCGGCGACGTCATGGGGGGCTGATCGACGGCAAGCCGAAGGAGGCCGGTCAGTATTCACCATTTAAGCCAATGAGTTAAACACTACATCTTGACTTATTGGATTATATTTTGTCACACTGTCTCTTTTTCAGAGGGGACAATTCTCATTTTAAGGGACACTCCTGATGGTTGAAGGATACCGTAAAATTTTCCGTCGTGTCGGCACCAGCTCGCAAATCATGTCCGGCATGAGCTACCTGGGAATTTTGTCACTCATCCCACTGATTCTCTCTCGGGACGACGCCTTTGTACAGTTTCATGCCCGTCAGGGTGTGCTGCTATGGATCTGGGAAGTTTTGGCCATCTACAGTCTGGTTTTGCCGGGTGTAGGTAAAATTTTCTTCCAGACCTCCAGCTTTCTCTGCTTCTTTTTGTCGGTGGTGGGACTGGCTTCGGTGATGCTTGGACGCGCCTGGAGATTGCCGTTCGTTGGAAATCTGGCCCAACGTCTGTAATATGGCCCGTAAAGGGGCTTCGGTGGCACGCGATGTGCTGACCATATTAAGAGAGTCCCGGTGCGCAGTTGGTGGCGTATCGACGTGGTTGAACCAAATGCCGCTGTCGATCATGGTTCAGACAGGGCAAGGAGAATCGGAGCGTGGGCAGACTGGTATTCTCGCTCATTGTTGCAATTCTGCTCTTGGTGTTTGCATCGCAGAATATGCATGAGGCGCCGATCCGAGTGGTGTTTGGACCAACGGTGGAGCTTCCGCTGATCTTGATTATTGCGGTGGGCTTTATCAGTGGTTTTTCGGTGGCTATCTTTGCGGTGATTATCCGCGGATCCAAGAAAAACAGCCACTACGAAGACGAGTATTAGCGAGCGGTCCCTAATCTATTTTTGTCCCATTGGGGTGGGATGACGGATTGTGGGTCAGTGCCGGATTTTTGAACATGATTGCCAGAGAGCCAGAGAGCTATGCGTTACGCCAAGTGCGTTGTCTGTAATGAAATGATCGGTTGGGTAGGAATTTTTACCAACCTGACCCTGTCCACCATGAAGCTGTTTGTCGGCGTCGTCTCCGGCTCCCATGCTCTGGTAGCAGACAGTATTTACTCTGCCAAGGATGTGGTTACCTCCATCCTGATCATCTTCGGCCTCAGGGTCTCCAAAAAACCCATCAATCGGGATCATCCTTACGGGAAAGGTAAGCACGAGTTCATGATCTCGCTGATGGTCAATCTGGCCATCCTCGTCATCACTGGTCTGCTTTTTTATCACGCGGCCAACTCGCTGGTGGAGAACAGCCATCAGGCTCCACACCTGATCGCCCTCTGGGCGGCTGGATTCGCCATTGCGGTGAATCTCTTCTTGCAGTTCTACACCCGCTGTGTGGCACTGGAGATCAGCAGTCCACTGGTGATGACGCTCTCCAAGCACCATCTGGGCGATAGTCTGGCAGCGCTGGCGGTGATGTTGGCGGTGATCGGCTCCCACTATCTGGGGCTACCCTGGCTGGATACCGCCGTAGCGCTTGGGATCAATCTTCATCTGATCTATCTGGCGGGTGAGGCGGCTTGGGACTCCTTCAACGGCCTGATGGACTCGGCCGCTCCACGTCATGTAGCCCAGCAGATCCACAAGATCGCCCTTGGGATCAAAGGGGTGGAGAAGGTAGAGAATCTCAGCACCCGTTATATCGGTCAGGAGCTGTGGATTGCGTTGGAGGTGGGGGTTCACTCCGATCTATCCATTCGCGAAGCCAAGACCATCAGCAATCGAGTGGAAGAGGAGTTGGCCACATTTGTTCCGCATGTGGGTGAGGTCAATGTCCACTTTGTCTCTCTGGAAGGATCGGTGCCGGAGCTGGATCAGATCAAACAAGAGTTGATAAAAATGGCGGGCAAAGAGGAGGCGGGTGACCTCCCAACCGCTCCGCAAGCATAACTACAGAGCATGTAATCTCTGGATGATGGGGAGTAGTCGTTCAGTATGGAAACCAATCTAGTGACACATCTGGCCGCTGGGGAGTCGGTCAAGGTGGTGGGGTCTGGGACTGTATCGCTGGTGGCCTCCAAAGGGGTCACGGTGAGCAAAATCACCGCCGTCAAAGCACTTCCCGGTGCCTTTGGTCTCGGGGCTATGGCCTCTACAAAAGGGGCCATCTCTACCTTCGGTCCCTTTGTGGGACTGGCGGCACTGACTCTTGGCATGTACTGGGTCACCAAAGAGATGATGCTAAAATTGGACCATCAAAAGCCCCCCTACCAACTCTAACGCCCAACCCACCATATCTCATCATCTATTGGCCCGCTTCTTGCGCCTGAGTACAGAGCGAATCAGATCGATTCTCGTTGTACCTCAGATACAGGAAACCTGCCGTTATGGATGCCAGCACCAGCGAACTGCTCAATAAACGCAACGCCAATACCCCCAGAAAAAAAATCGTTAAGAAGAGAGGGGCCAGCCCTGCTGCCCGGAAGAAGATGCAACGTAGACGGAAAATCCGCCTGCGAGAGCGAGAAGTGCTTAAAGCGGGCATGACCTCCTCATTGACAGTGGCGATTTTGACCGGCATCAAAGTGATTAAACCGATGCGGCTACACCCGGTAGCCGGGTGGTTTTTTCTCGGCTTCACCATTGCTCATCTGATCAGCAACAGCCGGAGCGGCTCCAAATCGTAGGGGGCATGCTACCCCGCAAATGGGTTATCCGAGCGAAATATAAAGTAGACAGCCCCCACCATACAGAGCGCAGCCCACAAGTAATCCAACTTGATGGGCTGCTTCATATAGAACAGCATAAACGGTACAAACACCAGCAGCGTCACCACCTCCTGGATAATCTTGAGCTGTGGAAGAGTCAGCGCGGTATAGCCAATCCGGTTGGCGGGTACCTGAAGAAGATACTCAAACAGGGCAATACCCCAACTGATGATCGCTGCCACATACCAAGCACGTCCATCCAGTTGCTTCAGATGGGCATACCAGGCGAAGGTCATGAATATATTGGAGCAAAAGAGCAGAAACACCGCCTGCGTGACGGGCGAACTCCATCCCATAAACCACCCCCCCAATGTGCGCAACCTTCAAGATCTCAGACCAGACGCCATACAAGTCAGCAATAAAACACCACCTCAAAAGAAAAAAACACCAGCCAAGCGACGTCCAAAAGACGAACACTCAACCGATGTTTTACCTATTCTGCTGCCAAGCCGAAGGCAACCAGGGACTACACATGCCTGGAATCAGGAGATTGCCTCGTCAAGAGCATCGCCTTTGTTGCGCTTCATATATTTGTAAACGCCCACACCTACTGCCGAAGCCACACCCACCAGGATCACCGGACCCCAAGCGCCAAGCCCCAGACCAAGGCCGAGACTCAAGCCGGTACCGCTCCAGATGGTGCCGCTTCCAGCCGCTGTCGCAGCACCAGATTTGGCCACCGCAACACCTGTGGTGGCGGTGCCGGTTCCGACCCCTGCACCAGTGGCTGTCGTTGCAGCTACCGTAACGGCTTTGCCGCCCGCCACACTCTTACCAGCTGCGCCAGCCGCAGCCCCTTTACCAGCTCCAGCCGCTGCTTTTACCTTAGCGGCCACTTCCGGCATCTCCCATTCCCCGACAAATCCGGGAGGAGGGCCACCAGCAGCAACGCCCGCTCCAGCCGCACCTTTGGCGGCAACACCCTTGGCAGCCGCACCTTTGGCAGCTATACCCTTGGCTCCTGCACCCTTGGCAGCCGCACCTTTGGCTCCTGCACCCTTGGCAGCCGCACCTTTGGCTCCTGCACCCTTACCGGCAGCCGCTTTTTTTGCAGCACCTTCCGGGGCCTCCCACTCGCCTTTAAAACCGGGAGGCGGTCCACCTGCTACAGCACCTGCTCCGCCCGCCGCACCAGGAGCAGCTACCGGACAAGCAGCCGCGACAACACCATTTGCACCCGCAGCAACAGCCATGATCCAAACCTCCAATATCGAATTCAGTATCTAAATAATCTATTAACCGGTCACTCTGCTTATTGATTGCAGCCATTTAACACAATGGGGCGTGTTTGACAGATGAATCAACGTTAATGATATTACACATCCCATCGAAAAATGGAATGGATGTCGTTCACTTTTTCGCAACCAGAGGCGATTTCTTCATGCTCAACAATAATGATTCTTGTCTACTTGGAGAATTCTACAGAACAGCCTCAAATATGACCCCTATGGATGGTTCAATTAACCAACCGCAGACTCCGCAACCGACTGCTTCTGAGAAACAAACGGCCCACCATCGCCCAACCGTTCCACGCTGTAACTGAGTCCGCAGGTAGCCTGGAAAGGAAAACGATAAAGCACCTCGCCTATCTCCACGCTAAACACGCCACGCCTGATATCCTGTTTCCAAGCTACCTGGAAACGGGCAAACTCCCCAGGCTTTGCAGAGCAACGCAGTGACACCCGCTTGGTGACCTTGGTATCCAGCCGCAGTCCCAACTCAAACGCAACCTGTCGCTTAAACTCACCCTCCACCAGCTTCAGAAGGCCCATGCCGATCTTCTTCTCCAGCTCCTCTTCCTTCTCCAGCTCCAAGGCGGTCTCTACCGTGCGGATCAAGGTGTGTTCGCTCTGAAGTGTGGTCGTGCCCTTGCGATTATCCAGAGGGATCTCTTCATGGGTGAGAATAGGCTGGCTCTCCTCGTAGAGAGTCTCTCCCACAAAGCGCACTTGCTCCTTCTGGGACGCACCCGGCTGAGAGTTGCCGCTCTCCTTGTGCCGGACCGGTCCCAGAGGGTGGGCACGTTCACCGCGTGGCAGTGCCGCCCCCATGCCCATGGCCGCACCGCCGAACACCCCCAAAAATACCACGCGAATCAGTTCAAACATCTCCACACTCCCAATGGCCAACCAGTAAGCCATAATCGTTCTTCTGCTACGCCCTAACGCAACACACGCCATCTATCCTACAACGATTGCCATGGTCAATACAGCGATGCCCACCAGATGCGCGGAAAAGGCGTTCACTTCTTACGGCTTTTCATCGCCTTGGAGAAGGCTGAAGCCATAGCACTTGCACCGGCGTCCGGTACCGAGCGGCCTCCCTTGGCACCACTACCGCCGGAACGCTTACCACCCCCCCGACCAAATGACTGACCGGCCCGCTGACTCGACTGGCCTGTCCTCTGGCCCACACCGCCACGCTGCCCCCGGTTGGCATTCCGCCCGACAGAAGGTGCGGCAGCATCGCGGGCAGAACCGCCACCGCGCTTCACCTCACTGTCGGAGCGCATACTAAGCGCAATGCGACGCCGTTTGCTATCCACCTCCAACACCCGTACCTTCACCACCTGACCCGCCTGCACCACATCGTGGGGATCTTTGACAAAACGGTCCGCCAGTTGGGAGATATGTACCAACCCATCCTGATGAACTCCAACATCCACAAACGCCCCAAAGTTGGCCACATTGGAAACCACGCCCTCCAGCATCATACCCGGCTCCAGATCGCCGATGCTCTCCACATCGCTGCGAAACTGGGCCGTGACAAACTGGGGACGAGGATCCCGACCCGGTTTCTCCAGCTCAGTCAGAATATCTTGCACCGTAGGCGCTCCAAAACGGCTATCGGTAAACGCTTCCGGCTTCAATGAGGCCAACACCTCCCGGTGCCCCATAAGGCCAGACATCTCCAGCCCAGTGTGGTTCAAAATGCGCGTCACCACCGGATAGGCTTCGGGATGCACCGCCGACGCATCCAGGGGATTCTCTCCATCTCGAATGCGAAGAAAACCCGCGGCCTGCTCAAACGCTTTGGGGCCAAAACGGGCCACCTTGTTCAGCGCCTTTCGACTCTTGAACGGCCCGGTTTTATCCCGATGGGCCACCATATTGCGGGCCAGCGTTCGGTTGAGCCCGGAGACCCACTCCAAGAGCGGCGCGGAGGCGGTGTTGACATCCACTCCTACCGCATTCACCGCATCCTCCACCACGCCGCCCAACGATTGGGTAAGCCGTTTGGGATCCACATCATGCTGATACTGCCCGACACCAATCGCCTTGGGTTCAATCTTCACCAGCTCCGCCAGAGGATCTTGCAAACGCCGGGCAATGGAGACCGCACCGCGCAGCGTCACATCCATATCGGGAAACTCTTCGGCGGCAATCTCCGACGCAGAGTAGACCGATGCCCCAGCCTCACTCACCATGACCGGCTGAATTTTCAAATCACCATGGGCCTTGCTCAGTTCTTTCACCAACTTTTCGGTCTCCCGAGAGCCGGTGCCGTTGCCGATACTCACCAACCGTACCCCATGACGCCGTGCCAACTGCGCCAACCGCTCCAGAGCCTGCTTCCACTGATTACGCGGTACATGGGGATAGATAACGCCGGTCTCCACCACCTTGCCGGTGGCATCCACTACCGCCAGCTTGACGCCGGTTCGCAATCCCGGATCCAGCCCCATTACCGGCTCGGCCCCCGCTGGTGCCGCCATCAACAGATCGTGCAGATTACGGGCAAAAACCCGAATGGCCTCCTCATGAGCCTGCTCGGTGAGTTTTTTCATCACATCATTGGTCAACGTGCTGCGCAACTTCTTGCGCCAAGTGTGGCGGAGCGTCTCCTGCATCCATCCATCGCCGGGCCTGCGTCGATCCTCAATTTTAAAATGCCCCGCAATCATCCGCTCGGAATACAGCAGCTCATCACGCTTTAGGCCCTCATCCTGAGGCAGATCCAGGTTGAGGCGCAAAAACCCCTCGCTCTTGCCTCGAAGCAGCGCCAGCGCCCGGTGAGAGGGCATCTTACCCATGGGCTCGGCGCGGTTGAAGTAGTCGGAAAATTTCGCTCCTTGCTCCTCTTTTCCCTTCACCGGACTGGAGTGTAGATCACCGTGGTTCCATAGCGCCTCACGCAGTCGCCCCAGAAGACGAGAGTCCTCACTGAAGAATTCCATGAGAATATGCCGCGCCCCCTCCAGAGCCGACTCCAGGTCCACCACACCCTTGGCCGGATCGACATAACCCTTGGCCATGGTCTCGGGTTGGGCGCTGGGATCCTTAAGAAGCGCCATGGCCAGAGGGGCCAGACCAGCCTCTCGGGCAATGGTGGCCTTGGTGCGCCGTTTGGGACGATAGGGGAGGTAGAGATCTTCCAGATCCACCCGCGTCTCAGCCCCAAGAATGGCCCGCTCCAGCTCGGGGGTGAGCTTCTCCTGCTCGCGGATGGTTTTCAACACCGTCTCCCGGCGCTCATCCAGCTCCCGCAGTCGGCCCAATAGCTCCTGAAGCTGTCTCAGATGCGTATCGGTAAGGCCACCGGTGACCTCTTTCCGATAGCGGGCGATAAAGGGGGCGGTGGCCCCATCGTCCAGCAGCTCCACAGCCGCTTTAACCTGCTGCTCACGAACTTCAATCGCTTCGGCAATGCGCTGGTTGATCGATTTCATGGGGGTGTCCATATGGCGAGTTGACGGAGGAGGGGAAGCATACCATGATCGACCTTCAAATTC
>JADFWT010000259.1 GCA_015233785.1 Magnetococcales bacterium | reverse complement strand
GTTTTGCTCAAAATATTATTCTGCTGCGTCAGGTGGGCATTAATCCGGTGGTGGTGCATGGGGGCGGCCCTCAAATTGGTATCACCATGAAGCAGCTGGGGCTGAAGCCCCGATTTGTCGACGGTATGCGCATCACCGATGAAGAGACGGTCAACGTGGTGGAGATGGTGCTGGCCGGAAAGGTCAACAAGGATATCGTCAACCTGATCAACCTCAACGGCGGGCGCGCCGTGGGACTGTCGGGCAAGGATGGCCATATCATTCAGGCTAGAAAACTGAAACATGTACGACGCGGCCCGGATGTCGAAGTACCGGAGATCATCGATCTAGGCTGGGTGGGCGAGGTGGAGAAAATCGACCCGGAGATTCTAAAACTGTTCGACAACTCCGACGTTATCCCGGTGTTGGCCCCGGTGGGTGTGGGGAACAAAGGGGAGACCTACAACATCAACGCCGACACCGTGGCCGGCGCACTGGCCGCCGCAGTGAATGCCGAAAAGCTGCTGCTGCTCACCGATGTGCCCGGCGTGCGCTCCAAAGAGGGCGAACTGATCCACAAGCTGAACGCCGACCATGTGAACGACCTGATCCGCGACGGCACCATCTCCGGCGGCATGATCCCCA
The DNA here is from genome assembly GCA_015233785.1 of Magnetococcales bacterium. Classification (GTDB taxonomy): domain Bacteria; phylum Pseudomonadota; class Magnetococcia; order Magnetococcales; family JADFWT01; genus JADFWT01. The sequence continues at coordinate 2,449 of JADFWT010000259.1, read as the reverse complement.
AGGTGGAGACCTGCCTGCGCGCAAAACGGGCCGGTGTTCCCTCCTCCCACATCATCGACGGACGCATTGAACACGCCCTGCTACTGGAGATCTTCACCGACAGCGGCATCGGCACCGTGATTCGCTAATCCGGCCTGCCAGACCCGCAGATCATCCGGCGCGGCGACGGGATCCCGCCCCCTCCTGAGCCCCAGTAAGGGAGCCCCGCAGCCGCGTCAGATCATCCAGATGACCCAGACAGATCAGCGTATCCCCCACCTGTAACTTGGACTCTGCCGTCGGGTTGAAACGCACCGCCCCCTCTCCGGGAACAATGCCGACAATAATAACATCAAAGCTACCTCGGATATTCGAATCACGCAGCGTAAGATCGTGATAGGGAGAGCCCACCGGCAAGGTCAACTCCTCCATATCCAGCTCCACACGCCCACGCATCAACGCCGTGTCGAACAGCTTCACTGCATTGGGACGCAGCGCTGTGTGGACCATCTGACGCCCGCTGATGTTGTACGGCGTAATCACCCGGTCGGCACCCACCCGCTTCAGACGTTTCTCGGAGTAACGCCCCTCGCCGCACGCCACGATAAAAATATCCGGCCTGCGCTCTCGCACCATCAGGATGATATACACGTTGGAAGCTTCATCGACGATGGCGCTGATAACACTGCGGGCTCTCGGCAGGCCGAGCTGGGTCCAGAGCCGCTCCTCGGTCACATCGCCTCTGAGCGCCACCCAACCTTCTCCCAGCGCCTCATCCACCTTGGCCTGGTCGTCATCCACCGCCACAAACGGAATACTCTCCTCCTCCAGATTGCGACACACCGCCCGCCCCAATGCATCCAGACCACAGACAATAAAATGATTTTTTAGTCGATCGACACGACGCTCCATACGATGCTCCCTTAAAAAGACAATCCGCTCGGTGAGCGCAGAGACAATGATCGAGGTCATAAACACCACCACCCACATCCCCAGCAGCGTACCGGCCACCGCAATAACGCGCCCGGTCTGGGTGGCAGGGGTGATGTCGCCATAGCCAACCGTGGTGATGGTGATGATGGACCAGTAGACCGCCTCCCAGAGCGAATCCATGGAATCATTATGGCCCCGCTCCACCGTGTAGAACGCCACCGCCACCATGCCCCACACCACCACACCCACAGTGAGTAGCGAAACCAGCTCGTACGAGCGCTCCTGCACCAGTCCGGTAAAGAAGGAGAGCCGCTTGGAGTAGCGAAACACCTTCAACACCCGGAGCACCCTGAGCACGCGAAACAGACGAAAAGCGCGCATCATCGGCAGAATCGCCAGGAGATCCACCAGAGAAAGCGGCTGAATCATCCAACGCCATTTAGCAGCCGCGGCATAGCGAAAGGCCACCCAAAAGGCACGCCACTTGGAAATATTGTACACCCGCCTTCGAACGCGGGTGTACTCAGAGAGATAGTCTCCACCAAAATCGGAACAGACCCAAAAACGGAGAATGTACTCAATGAGAAAGAGGGTGATGAAGATATCCTCCATCGCCGCAAAGATGTAACGCTCATAAGGGGTGATGTCGGGATCGACTTCCCACACCATAATCACCACCGAGGCCATCACCACGCCCATCATCAACAGATTAAAAATCTCACGGGGATGGCTGTCGGGATCCTCCAAAAGATGGTAAAAGAAACCCTTTAGTCGACCCATGCGTCCCGTTGACTTCGCCATCAGCCCATTACCCGGTTGTGCGGTTTCAAAATAGCCGGCGACGCAAAGACGCGCCGTGACGCCAAACACATAGTGCGACACGATGTCAGCGCCCCCACACAGAGGAGTGTCTCCATGGACGCCTTTATCATTTTCGTCATCTTCATCTTGGCGCTGGCCTTCATTATGGTCGCCTTCAGTATCAAAACAGTCCCTCAAGGCTCAGAGTATACCCTGGAACGCTGGGGACGATACACCCGCACGTTAAAACCCGGTTTCAACCTCATCGTGCCGATCTTTGACCGAGTGGGCGCCAAGCTGAACATGATGGAGCAGGTGCTGGATGTCGACTCCCAGGAGATTATCACCAAAGACAACGCCATGGTCACGGTAGATGGTGTGGTTTTCTTTCAGATACTGGACGCCTCCAAGGCCGCCTACGAAGTCAACAATCTGGAGTACGCCACCCTCAACCTGACCCAAACCAATATACGCACCGTCATGGGCTCCATGGATCTGGATGAACTGCTCTCCCGGCGTGACGAGATCAACGCCCGCCTGCTGGGAGTTGTGGACGAAGCCACCGACCCCTGGGGGGTCAAGGTGACCCGCATCGAGATCAAGGATATCACCCCGCCCCAGGACCTGGTTGAATCCATGGGACGGCAGATGAAGGCCGAACGCGACAAGCGCGCCGCCATCCTGGAGGCGGAAGGGTTCCGCCAAGCTGAAATTCTCAAGGCCGAAGGCGACAAAC
>JADFWT010000258.1 GCA_015233785.1 Magnetococcales bacterium | reverse complement strand
GACATTTTTCAGATCGAAGATCAGCTGTGCCAGATCCTCAATGGAGTAAATATCATGGTGGGGTGGTGGGCTGATCAGGGTCACCCCCGGTGTGGTATTGCGGGTTTGTGCAATCACCCGATTGACCTTATGCCCCGGAAGCTGTCCGCCCTCACCGGGCTTGGCACCCTGGGCTATTTTAATCTGCAACTCATCGGCATTGGCCAGATAGTGGCTGGAGACACCAAAGCGCCCCGATGCCACCTGCTTAATGGCACTGCGGGCCAGATCGCCATTGGCATAGGGAGAGAAGCGTTTGGGATCCTCACCACCCTCACCGGTGTTGGACATGCCACCAATGCGGTTCATGGCGATGGCCAGCGTCTCATGGGCCTCCTTGGAGATCGAGCCAAAGGACATGGCCCCGGTAACAAAGCGTTTGACAATCTTCGATGCCGGTTCAACCTCATCCAGCGCGACTGGTTTACGACTGGACTTCAGCTTGAACATACCGCGCAAGGTACAGAGTGCTTCGGACTGCTCGTTGATCAGCTTGGCAAATTCGCGATAGGTCTTATAGTTTTTAGTCCGCGCCGCCTGCTGCAATTTGGTGATGGTCTCTGGCGTCCACATGTGACGCTCACCACCCTGGCGATAGGCATAGTCACCGCCGACATCGAGATTATCCAGATAGACGATATTTTTGGAGTAGGCCAAGTTATGACGCTTCAAAACCTCCTCGGCGACCCCCTCAATACCGATGCCTTCAATGCGGGAGACTGTGCCGGTAAAGTAGCGCTCGGTCACCTGCTTATTGATACCAATGGCTTCAAAGATCTGGGCACCACAGTAGCTCTGCAAGGTGGAAATACCCATCTTGGAGGCGACTTTAAGCAGCCCCTTACCAATGGCCTTGGAATAATTAGCGATGGCTTCATCCACAGAAATATTCTGCTCCAGATGACCCCGCCCCAACATATCTTCCATAATTTCGAAGGCCATATAGGGGTTGATGGCCCCGGCACCATAACCCACCAGTTGCGCACAATGAGCCACTTCGCGGGCTTCACCGGTCTCAATGATGATGCTGGCGCGGCTGCGCATTCCGGCACGAATCAGATGGTGATGCACACCCGATGTCGCCAGCAAGCTGGGAATCGGCGCCATATTGGCATTGACACCACGATCACTCAAGATAATCAGACTACAGCCATCGGCCAGTGCATCGGTGACTTGATCAAAAAGATCCTTGAGCGCCTTCTCGAGTCCTTGAGGACCATCGGTCACCTTAAACAGCGCCTTAAAGGTACAGGCTTTAAGATGCCCCTGATTGAGTGCACGAATCTTTTCCAGTTCACCATTGGTTAAAATAGGCTGGGAAAGCTCGACCCGGTCGGCATGCTCTGGGGTCTCTTCCAATATATTACCCGCTGGACCCAACTGGGTGATGAGACTCATCACCAACTGTTCGCGGATGGGATCAATCGGCGGGTTGGTCACCTGAGCAAAGAGCTGTTTAAAATAGTTAAACAGCAGTACCGGACGATCCGACAATACCGCCAGCGCACCATCGGCACCCATGGAGCCAATCGGCTCCTGACCCGCTTGGGCCATGGGGGCGAGAATGACTTTCAGATCTTCATCGGTATAGCCAAACACCTGCTGACGGGGAAGCAGAGGTTCCGCCTCCTGCTGAGGATCGGCTCCCTGCGGTAGATCCTTAACAAATTTTAGATTGCTGTTAATCCACTCGCCATAGGGCTGGCGGTTGATGATCTCCGACTTGATGGTCTCATCGCCGATGATCTCCCCCGCTTCCATATCGATAAGAAACATACGGCCGGGTTGAATACGTCCATTGCGCACGATCTCTTCATCAGGGAACGTAACCGTGCCCGCCTCGGAGGCCATGACACAGAGACCACTCTTGGTAATCTGGTAGCGTGCGGGGCGCAGACCGTTGCGATCGAGTGTGGCTCCGATGGAGCGACCATCGGTGAAGGCCACCGCCGCCGGACCATCCCAGGGTTCCACCAAGGAGGCGTGGTAGTGATAAAACTCCCGCAGCTTGGGGTCCATATGTTCATGATGTTCCCACGCTTCAGGAATAAGCATCATCATGGCGTGGGTTAAGGAGCGTCCGCTGAGGACTAAAAATTCCAGCGCCCGGTCGAAGCTGGCGGAGTCGGAAATACCCTCCGGCACAATGGGGAAGAGTTTTTTCATGTCATCCCCAAACAGGGGAGACTCTAAAATATCCTGCCGCGCCTTCATCCAGTTGATATTACCGCGCAAGGTATTGATCTCGCCGTTGTGGCAGATCATGCGGAAGGGCTGGGCCAGATCCCACGTGGGAAAGGTGTTGGTAGAGTAGCGCTGATGCACCATCGAAAAAGCCGAGACCAGATCCGGCTCATTGAGATCTTCAAAATATTCCGCGACTTGATCCGCCAAAAATAGCCCTTTATAGAGCACGGTACGGCTGGAGAAGCTGGCAATATGAAAAGCTTTCAGCTCTTCGGACTCATAGCCCATGACGGTATTTTCAATGCGCCGACGAATCAAAAATAGTTTGCGTTCAAACCAGTTTTCATCGGCATCTTCGGGGCAGTCACGCTGGGCCACAAAGACTTGGCGAATCACCGGCTCTCCCGCCTTGGCGGTATAACCGATACGCGCCCCGGCCGTAATGGGGACATCACGCCAACCGAGAGGAATCTGCCCCTCTTCGATGATGACCTGCTCCACTGCACGGGTGCAGGAGTGTTGAAGAGACTCATCCTGGGGCAGAAAAAACATGCCCACGCCATACTCACCAGCGGGTGGCAGTTCAAAGCCGAGGCTCTCTTGACGTTTTCTAAAAAAGGCGTCAGGAATCTGCATCAGCAGACCGGCACCATCACCCGTGAGTGGATCGGCCCCCACCGCGCCACGATGGTGAAGATTCTCTAGAACCCGCAGGCCCATCTGAACAATCTCATGACTCTTTTCGCCTTTGAGACTGGCAACAAATCCAACGCCGCAAGCATCGTGTTCAAACTGGGGGTCGTAGAGTCCCTGGGGGTTGGGAAGCGTACTGTGGTTTATCATCGTTTCGTCTATTCCGTTCCTAA
>JADFWT010000257.1 GCA_015233785.1 Magnetococcales bacterium | reverse complement strand
TCATTCAGTTGCTGGGCACCCGCCATGCCCGCTACCGTAAAGCTCCAACCGTTAAGCATTTTGTCCCCAAGGGGGGATGATGGTTACAATCCGATCCATATTGGGAGTGTGACGGGTTTCCGTTATGTTTAAGGGATTCAAACCACTTTTATCGCTGATCATCTCTCTTCTAGCCACCTCCCCTCTCTTTGCTGAGAGTGCTGAGGGAAGAGGAGAGGGGCAGCTGTATTGCAGTCTAGGATAACGGTTTGATCCAATAGCATCACAGCATCGGATGAACTTTCGAAGAGGGTTCGAAAGCGAATTTCAGATTGACTCAGAGCATCGCTGGTCAACTGATGATCATGCGTTTTAGTCTCCAACATCCCCCGCATCTGTTCCAGCTTATGGCGATCCTGTATAAACCGTCGGACCGCGTGGGCCATGGCGGCAATCTCATCCGAACCAGCCAATGGCAGCTGCTTGACCCCTTGTTCTGCATCTGGCTCCTGCAAACAACGACTGACCCGCTCCAGACGCCTGGTGATGTGGCGCGAGATCAACCACCACCCCAGAAGAGCACCCATAAGCCCTGTCAATACCAGTGTCAGCGGCATAAGCCTTTTGACCCATTGGGCAGTGTGATTAAGCTGCTGAATCTCCCCTTCACTTGCCGCTAAGGCCCGTTTTAAATAGCCCTCTGCCAAATCCTCAAAAATCCTCTCAGCCTCGGCTATATCGTGGGCAAAACGGTACTCAAGACGCTTCTTGTTCTCCCACGTTTTAATCTGTTCCAAAAGAGGTTGGGCTTCAGAAAAATCCGCCAATTGACCCGATAGTTTGGGCGCAGCTGTCAGCACCTGCCAGCGAAAGATATCCAGTTTCTGGGAGATGATCAGATAATGGTCAAGATTCTCTTTGGTTTGGAAAGGACGCTGTTGAAGGACGTTGAGGTTCTCCTTAATACGGGATAGAGCCTGGTACCCTTCCCGTGCCACATGAAACATCTTATTGGCTGAATCCCGCATCATCTGACTATGCTGGTTCAAAGAGAGCACATCCAAACGGGCTTCATGCGTGGCCAAGGAAGCCGTAATCCGGTCCAACGCATCCAGATGGTGCCCCAGCTTGGCATAGTGCAGCCGTAACGCCTCCTCCGATTGTACACTCTTCAACCGCACAATGGTCGCCGAAATGGTGGCTCGGATCTGTGCCAACTTCATGGCCTGATGGTGCAGTGGCAGAGTCTCCTGTATGAACTGCTCTGTCTGATCGACAGAAGCTTGAAACAGAACAATAGGGACTCCTCCACCCAGACTGGTCAGCACCGCAATCCATAGGATAATCACCAGCAACTTGGCACGGATGGTACTCAGAGAGCGCACACGTGGTAGGGAGAACAACAAGAGCGTATCACCTTATATTCCATAGCGCCCCGAAGTGCGCCCGGTAACGATTGTTGGGAGTAAAACACGTGATCATTGAATGCTTTTAAATGGTCCATATCAAGCATACAATAGCCCCAACGGCTTGTGTACCCGTTGGCGACGTTTCTACACCTCGGCAAAAAAAGCATCTGTTCATCAAGGTGTGGATAAATGAGCGTTCATTATCAATAATCAACAGCGTTCACTGCTTTTCAAGCATCCGATTAACACCTCGCTAAAACTGGGAATCTTCAAGCGGAGAAACCCGATAACTTCCTTCCCATGAGGGCACCCAATCTATACAGTGTGTATCCATTGGCGACCCATTTTGTTATTGAGAGAGCGATGCCGGAAAGCGTATCATCTGTGTCAGAAAAACCCCATATCCATCTATGCGCGATAAGCCAGATAACGGCCTCTGATCAGCCGTTTAGCGAAATGATGCGATATTTCTCGTCTCTCTGGTCACAACTGCTCTATTGCGCACTGATTGAAAATTTACAGTCACCCGCCACACGCCCCTATACCGATGCCACCTTTAATAGGTTAAACCAACCGACTAAGGCGAATCTCCTGCGCATGCTGCGAACCAGTCTCCGGCGCGGGGGCAAACTGCCCTATACGGGAACAGTTAAGAAACTCCTGGTCCGCAAGAAGTATCGCCAAAATGATCCCTTACCCATTGTCCAAGTCAGCCAGGGTTTGCGCGAGATCCTCCAGCTTAATCATCAGGGCGGCGCCATCAACCTGATGATGCTGTTCGACCTCATTGCACTATTAGAAAATGAGTCGGTCCAGCATGCCGCCATCCCTTCAAAACAGATGGACTGGGCTATCGAGACGCTCATCAAAAGCGATTTTCTGGATAAGCTCCGGCAGGAACTCCACCCTCTGGAAGCCTTTCCTCTCGTGTTTGCCCCCACCTCCCCTTCAGAACCCGGAAGACAGGAGATTATCACCCTCTCTGGACGTGATTCCACCGACTCCGAGGCCGTAGAACGCCACCTTGATACCCCCCTTGATTGCCATCAGGTCTATCTTGTTCACAAGCGTGAAATCGACACCCCATGGCTGGTGATCGGTTTGGCCAAACCGCTGGTGACGCTGCAACCACTGCAAAACCGTTCAGATGAACCCACCCGCTGGCGCGCGATGCTCTATCACGCCCACCAAGATAACACAATCGTCTTCCGTTCACCTGTCGGGGAAGCGCAGCATGTCGAACAGGTGACGGAAGCACGCAACCCCATCACCATGCTGCAAAACCTGTTGACAGGGAAAATCACCACACAAGAGCATGCGAGGGCGTATCCCAGTCGTCAAAGCTGGGAGTTTACCTGGGGCGCTTCCGAAAGTGGACGTCTTCAGGTCAAATTTTACCCACCCAAAGCGGGAGTAGGTGTTCATTTTTATCTCTCGAATGGCCAACAGGAGACCTTCCGCCTGGCCCAAGCGGTCTCCAAAGAGGATGGCACCACCGCTCAGGTCTCCCTTCCTCCTGGCCAAGCTATTGTCGAAGCGACACACCGGGTTGAACAGGACAGGCAGTCCACCGACGTTCAGATCACATCGGCTCCAGTCACTATTCGCCGTGGTGAATTACGAACCCTCGTCATGGCACTTCCTTACTCCATGGCCTACTCAGAACAGCACCAGAAGCTGGTTCAGTCGCTCTTCTCTCTGCCCCGTAATATGGCTCGCTTG
>JADFWT010000256.1 GCA_015233785.1 Magnetococcales bacterium | reverse complement strand
CTCATCTTGAATCGTATAGGTGACGGTAACCGTCTCCGTATCCCCTTTTGCCAAATGATCAAAGTCGGTACCCGGATCAAACTGGACCTGGCCTTTCCCGACACTTGCAGAGCCATTGCCATCGGTTACTTCTGCCGTCTTCAGGGTCAGTTTGGCCCCATCATCCACATCGGTATCGTTGGCCAGAACATTGATACTGATCGCACTGTTTTCGGTATCACTCGCCGTATCCGCTTCGGCGACCGGTCCATCGTTGGTCCCTCTTATTGTAATGACGGCCGCTGACCTAGAGACCGCTCCATGCTCATCCGACATGGAATAGGAAACCGCCAACCTCTTCACATCCCCAACATTCAAGTGATCAAAGTCTGTGCCCGTCGTAAATTCGAGCTTGTTGTCAACAATTTCAACAGAGCCAGGCCCCTTATGACGAAGGGAATCCAGGGTTAATGAGTGGCCATCATCAATATCCTGGTCGTTGGCCAGAACATCCATGGTGATGGTGTCATTCTCCTCGCCACGACCATTCCAATCAATTTTGGCGTGAGGTCCATCATTCGTTCCAGTCACGATGATGGTGGCGGTTGCCTGTGATTCAGCCCCATGCTCATCAGACATGGTGTAGGTGATGGTGACCGTGGCCTCATCATCCACATTCAGATGGTCAAACGCCTTGCCGGCCTTGAACTGAAGCTCGCCATCGACAATTTGAGCCGAACCACCACCTTTGACGCTGTTAATGGTATCCAAGGTGAAGCTATGGCCATCATCAAGATCAGTATCATTGGCCAGCACATCCATACGGATCGTATGGTTCTCAACAACGCCCCCAACATCTTCGACGGCGACCGGGCCGTCATTGGTACCAGTCACCGTAATCGTTGCTGTCGAAGAGGAAGCGGCACCATGCTCATCCTGCATGGTGTAGGTGATGATGACCTGTTCGGTAGCGTCCAGGGCTAGATGGTCGAAATCGGTGCCGGGATCAAACTGCACCAGATTGTCCACCACGGAGGCAGAACCGTTGCCGGTGGTGACATCTGCTTCGACAACCGTAAAGGCAGCCCCTTGGTCCACATCGGTATCATTCTTCAGCACATCAATATCGATGGTGTTGTTCTCGGTATCGCCAGCCGTGTCCACAACGGCAACAGGACCGTCGTTGGTGCCATTAACGGTGACCGTGACGGTAGCTGTCGCCGCACCGCCCTGGCCATCGGATATGGTGTAGGAGATTGAAGCTGTGGCGCTGTCTCCAACATTTAGCGCATCGTAGTGGTCACCAGGCGTGAAGACGATCTGGTTGTTGACAATGGCCACACTGCCCAGTCCGGCCTCCAGCGTGGCGCTTGTCACCGAGAGCCCGTCCCGATCAGGATCGCTGTCATTGCCCAACACATCGATCTGAATCAGATCATTCTCAAAGGTCTCAACCGCATCGTCGGTGGCGTTGGGGCCCTGATTGGGCGGCGCATCCGGCGTTATGGAGCCGGTGGTGATGGCGGGACCGGTATTGTCGTTGGCCTCTTCCCCATCGCCTTCATCGTCCCCTTCGGTGGAGACACGTTGTTGCGAACCACCACTATTGGTATTGCCTGTTCCAATGCCGGAGCTGAATCGGGTTTGCGGCCCATCTCCACCATCATCCGGCCCACCGCCATCCTGCTCGGTACCGGCGGCTGTCTCGATGTTGGCCAGATCTTCGGCCTCGCTCTTCATCGCCATGAAGTCTTGTAGCGCGTCAGTGCTATCGATCTCAATGGAGGGGTCGTCGTCGGGGCCGGCTACCAGGCTGGCTCCATCCTTGAGATAGAGCGCGAAATTTTCGAAAGCAACGATTTTGCCGCCTTCCAGCTTCAACACCAGATTGTTGCCGACCTGATTCACCATGTCGGAGATGTTGTCCCATTCGGCATTCAGAACCGGCGCATTGGGAAATTGGCTCGCCATGGAGGGGTCCCACTCCAGGATTTTGACCTGATCGCCCGGCTGCATGCTGACCAAATCTTCCTGACCAATAGCGCGGGTTGTTCCGTCAGCAGAGGTCACAGTAATCAGAATTCGGCTTGCCATATCTCATCTCCCGAAGTGGGTTAATCACATAAAATATTTCTCAACAAGCGTCTCAGATCGTCAAACTATCCAGAGGGGTGGAGGCGCAAGTTGCTCTGTCATGCATTCATATCCTACGATGTACTGATATATAATTAATGGCCAAAAAATCGAATTTATCCCCTAATCCGGGGACAAAATTTCATTTTTCTCTCCTACAGGCAGATCGGCTTACGACAAGCAGCGGCTCAGAGATGGTGATATCCACTTCAGAAGGGTCTTTGGGGAAATAAAGGGTTGGATTTTGAAAAGCTATGCGTACACCCATAGACGACAGGCCACCATATGGCGCATTTCGGGCATTTTGCTTCTCTTCACGCTTCTCTTGGGTTGTGCACCCTTGCATGCCGAAGCCTCCCCCCCCATGAGCAACCTACTTCAACGCTATAAAAAAGCGTTACAGGAGAGATCGTTCCAAACCGCAAGCAATGTGGCCCGATCCGCGCTGACAGAGAGCAGAAAGCGCTTTGGAGGACAGGCCGCACCGACACGGCAATGGTTTTTGCGCCTTGTGCGCGCAACCTATTTCAAAAATCAACGGCAGGAGACCCTCGTCACGCATAAGGGCATCACCTTACAGGCGGTCAACCCACCTTCTGAACGAACATTTCTGGTCAAAATTTTGGATGAGAGAAAAGCATTTTCTCATTTAAGAAAGGCCATCGATTTTCTTATGGAGGGCTCGGCCTATGCAAAACAGCAGATCAAACGCATGCAGGCCAAAGGGCCGATTGTGATTCACTACGTGCCGGAGTTTTCGCCATGGCGTAGTCCAGGGACAGGAGAGACAACCTTTGCGGTCTTTATACCATCTCTACTGGTGCGTCGTGACGGTGGCCCCACCTTCCCCGTTATCGTTGGACGACATGTGGTGAAGTGGCCCACCGATCAACTGGCCTGGGTGCTGGCCCACGAACTGATCGGCCATGGCATCCAACGCCTCACCGGCGCTTTAGCCAACCGGGATAGCAAGGATATAGAGTGTGAAGCCTATCTCCGCCATGAGCGGGTGCTACAAGATTTTGGCCTCTGGAAAAATTCCAATCTGTTTG
>JADFWT010000255.1 GCA_015233785.1 Magnetococcales bacterium | reverse complement strand
GCTGAAGAGTGATGGGCGTCAGATTCCAGCCACGGTGCGCTGGGAACCGGAGACTTCGCACTTTTTTTCAGTTCGATTGTTGGATTCGGTCATGGGTTTTGATACCCCGATGGATGCCGTGCAGGCGGCTACGGAGCAGCAGGGGCCGGGGCGTCAGGAGCGGCGCTCCATCTCGGGTCATTTGGAGCGTACCGTGAGCCGCCGTAATCTATTGGGGCTGTTTAGATAGTGGTGGCCCAAGTCTGGAAGAGTGTCGGTTACTCACTCTTTGAGGTAAATGCGCACTTTCTTACGGGTGGGCTGAAAGAGGGTGTAGCGATCTTCCAGGTAGCGCTCCAGAGTAAGGGAGCGCTCTTTGCGTTTGACCACATCGACGATGGTGCCGATTTTTCTGGGAATCCCATCGGCCCGTTTAACCAGCTCCTCCATCCGTCGCCAATCCATGCGTACCGTCACCAGTGCCCGCCGACTTAGTGCTCTCTGTACGGCTTGGGTGGCCTCTTCCAGCCGTTGGCCAGAGGTGGGTTTGGCTAGAATGGCACCACTGTGATCTCTTTTGGTGGGCAGGGCATGTACCTCCAGGTAGAGGGCGTTTCCCAGCCACCCCGCTTTAATGGACTCATCGACAATCAAAACGCTCTCTTGCATCGGTATCTGGTGGTAGAGGGTGGTGATATCCTTCGGATACATGCGGATGCAGCCGTGGCTGACCCGGTGGCCGATGCCGGTGGGGCGGTTGGTGCCGTGGATCAGATAGCCGGGCATGCCCAGATAGATGGCGTGGGAGCCGAGAGGGTTATCCGGTCCCGGTGGAACCACAGCCGGAAGAGAGGGGTCGGCTCGGCGAATGGAAGCCGGAACATGCCAGCTCGGTTTGGCTTTTTTGCGGATCACGTGCGTGGTGCCCAGTGGGGTCTCCAACCCTTCTCGTCCAATCCCTACCGGGAAGGTTCCATGCCATCCATCACGTCGCAGATAGTAGAGCCGCATCTCAGAGAGATTGATCACAACGCCGCGATGGTCCAGGGCCGCCCGCGGGAAGATCCAGAATTGGGGAATATTGACCAGGGCATCTTGCGCTGGATTCCAGGGGTCAAGGTGGGTATTGGCAGCCGTTATCTCATTGAAGCCAAGGCCAAAATAACGCCCAATGGCAAGCAGTGACTCCCCGGCCTTAACCCGGTGGGTTGCCATGCCTCGTCCCATCCCCTCTTTGTCCGGATCGCCATATTGAAAGGCCATGGAGCCGGGGTCCCGATCCCCGGGATGGATGGTTTCAATTCTGGCGCTGAGATAGGGCTCCAGGTAGAGACGTGGTCCGTCGTTGACCGGCTGAAACAGAGCAGCGGCCACCGAGGACGGAATGAGCAGCCATGAAGTCAGCACAGAGACCATCAGAAACCAGAAAAAAGAGCAGGTTCCGCTTATTATTCCGGCTGGTGGGCTTTGAATCGATGCTTGACCAGTCATCCGTTGGGACTCCAAAGGGTCGAAGACGCAAATGTCAACAGGCCCTAGCGATTGGCTCCAATGTGAGGCCGTCCGCACTCCGGGCAGACCCAGGAGCGGCCATTGCACTTCAGTTTCTCCAACTGGGCGTTCATGCAGGTATGGCAGATGGCGAAACCGCACTCACAGGCCCAGTTGAATCCACTGTCATCACCGCACGGCTTACATGGGGGGAATGTACGGCGAGGCTTGCTTTTCTTGGGGGCTGTATCGGCCATGGGTTAAGGCTCCTGTGGCATCTGAAGGGTGACCACCACTGTAGCCTCTCGGCCCAGATAACGGAAGAAAAGTCTTATCTGTTGGGGGTCGTCGGGTTGGTTCTTCTCAATCACTTCCTGTTCGATCTCCACCTGCTCAGCCATCACGGCCTTCTCCAGAACGTCAGGTAGCACACCCAGGCCCGCCGCCACCTCACGCCAGGGAATTTCAAGCGTGGCCTGAACACTCTGTTCCGTCATGGCGGAGATCCTCTTTTAAGTTTGAAGGGGGTCTGACCAGGCCGATTATTTCGGCAGCATGCTGATGGAGATGCGGCGTAGCATGTGCAAGGCCGTTTGGCTGGCCTGTATGCGCACCTGATCTCGCCCGCCCAGGTATTGATGACGACAATCAAGGGCATCGCCGATACCGTTAACCGCCGCCAGAAAGACCGTACCAACCGGCTTCTCATCACTACCGCCGGAGGGGCCGGCAATGCCGGTGACAGCTACTGCTAAATCGGCTTGACCAATACGCAGTGCACCGCGTGCCATGGCCATGGCCACCTCGGCGCTGACGGCGCCTCGCTGTTTGATGAGCGGTTCAAGGCCGGTATAAAAATTTGATTTGGCCTGATTGCTGTAGCTGACAAAGCTGGTGGTAAAATAGTCGCTGGAGCCGGAGATGCCCGTGATTCGAGCGGCTACCAGACCGCCGGTACAGGATTCGGCCGTTACCGCTGTCAGGCCTGTGGTTGCTAGCTGTTTGCCCAGTTGCTCTTCAAGGCTAATGGGTTCCTTGGCGTAGAGGCGATCAGCCAGGGTCTCTTCCAGGCGAAATTTCAATTCGTCGCTGGCGGTGGGTGGCATCAACAGAGCGATATCCCCGTCGGGAAGCTTTTTAAAAGCATAGTAGCGGCGGTTCTCTTCATCCACCAGCTTGGCCAGATCGGGAATCTCCTCCGCCCCTTCAATCATCCAGCAGGAGGGCATACGGCCCAGGCGGTCTTGACGATCCTGTCCATCACTGGAGGTGAGAGAGAGGATCGCACGGGCCATCTCGTAACGGAGGTCCCAGATGTTTTTCTCAATGAACAGAAGATTCTTACCGCGACGATTGACAGCAAACCCAGCCACCTCATCGCCATCCATCAGTGGCAGTCCACCGGTAACGCGCAGATTGTCGGTGTCGTTCTCGCCCAGCCAGAGAGAGAGCCCCATGTTGGAGAGCACCGAACGGCGCAGGCGTCCGCTGGAAGAGCCCTGAATCAGAATCAACCCATATTTGTCATCCACCAAGGTGGGATCAAAGGGGCGCTCGGGGTCCAGCTCCACCACATCCAATTCTGGAAAACCAAGGCAGTGCAGCATCAGGTCAAGGTGGGGACGACCTGACGAAGGGAGCAGGCTCTCAAGCTCTTGCCAGCGGGGGATCACAAGAAGGCATTTTTTATTCATTGGGCTTTCGCTTCACACCATGTG
>JADFWT010000254.1 GCA_015233785.1 Magnetococcales bacterium | reverse complement strand
CAAATGGCTATGCAGCTCATCCGCTCTTTTGTCGAACTCGGCCATCTGTTTATTTCCGGCACTGGGGCCGTGGTCAACATAGGCTTGTGCCATCTGGCGGCCAATGGTGTAGTAAGCGTTAAATGAGGTTTCCATGGCGTTAAGGGAGTGCAACAGCGTATTGCTATTCTCTTTTGATAAACGTTTTTTAGCCTCATCGAGCCGTTTTCGAAAGCTGTCGGCACTTTTTTCGGCCATGATAAATCCGTCATTCAGATCATCAAGCCCTCGGGTTGCGGAGATATCGGTTAGCCATTGCTGAACCTGTACCACATCCAGCTTCATATCTTTGGCAAGCAGGCTAAGTTCCACCCCTTGTTGACGAATAGTGACAGCATCTGAAAAAACTTTGTTGCTGGTGTGAAAAGCCCAAATGTTGATTCCAATGAGAAAAACGGATGGAATCAAGAGGGTCAAAATGATGCGGCTGTGAACGGTCAAGTTGAAGGCTTTCAATGTGCTCCCCTGTTTCTCATGTAATGGCGTATTCAGGTCATAATGTCTAAAGGGAATAGAGGGACGCTCTTCTAACGCATGGCGAGCACCAATAGCCGAATGGCAAAGATTTAGCTGCAGGAGACATGGCAAAAAAGGACTATAGCTGAGTGAGCGCTCTGAGAATAGGAGAGAATAACTGTTTCAGCTTTTGTAACTGTTGCGGTACCACCTGCCACTCTTGAGAGCGAATGGATTCATGTAGAGAGTTGGTCTGCTCCTTGAACTGGGGGAACATGGTATTAACCATGGAGCCCTTGAGAACATGGGAGGCGGCACGCAACTCATCAAAACGAGAACTTTTCGCATCCAGATCCATTTTACTCAAAAGGTCTGGTATCTGGGAAGTCAATAAAGTGGCAATCTCGGTCTGATCTTCTTCCATCAGGCCGATGGCTCGAAATGCCTTGATGACATCAGCCGCTTGCAGAGAGAGGTCCAGGGGAGGGGGGATGTCGGTCGTTTCGTCTTCGTGGTTGGTGGGCGGTGGTCGCAGAGGGGGAGGAGGGGTGAGTGGGAGAAAGCGGCGTAACGGCTCTTGGAGTCGTCGTTTGGTGATGGGCTTGATCAGGAAATCATCCATGCCAGCCGCTTTGCCAGTCGCGCGGTTTTCGGCGGTGACATCGGCGGTAAAGGCGATAATAGGGACCGGCGCTTTAGAGAGAGAGAGCTCATGGGTACGAATGGCACGAGTGGCCTGATAACCATCCATGAGCGGCATCTGGCAGTCCATGAGGATCAGGTCGGGATTTTCGCTCTTGGCGACGTTGACCGCTTCTTGGCCATTTTCAGCCATGAGGATCTCTTTGCTGTCGAGACCCAGAGAGACCAGCATGCTGTGTGTGACCACGCGATTGGCATGGTTGTCATCCACCACCAATATTCGACCTCTGAGGGGGTTGGAATAGCTGCTGACGGCAGCCTCCAGAGGTTGACTGCTGTTCGCTGTTATCTGCTGATTTTGAAATAGCCACGTGATGGTGGTGAGTAATTGCTCGGTATTGAATGGTTTTTTCAGGCAGGAGCTCTTGCCGGGCAGTTTGGTCACCAGGTCCCAGCCCAAATCGAGAAGATCGGTTAGTAGGATAAAGTGGGGTGCGGAGGAGAGGTCGTTAAAGAGGGTCATATCGGAGCGGCTGTCTTGCCCCGGCCATTGATTGAGGATTACCAGGTGATAGGGGCGGTTTTGTGTCTCTCCAAGGTGCAGTTCAGCCAGAGCGGAAGAGACTTTCTCCACGTGACGATGGCGTGTGCCCCAGACATCCAGGGCGTTGTCCAGTAGAGCGCGTTGCAACCCTGGGCTGGCGACAATGAGGACGTTGACGTCTTTCAGGATTGGCTGGAAGGAGGGCTCCAGCATCGGCTCAGGAGAGGTTTTTAGATTGGCGGAAAAGTAGAATACCGACCCCGAGGGTGCAAACGGATGGTCCGTCACATGGATCTTTCCTCCCATGAGCTGAACCAGATGGCGTGAGATGCTTAAGCCGAGGCCGGTACCACCAAAGCGGCGGGTGGTGCTGCCGTCGGCCTGGGTGAAGTTGGAAAAGATCAGCTTGCGTTTGTCAGGGGGGACGCCGACACCCGTATCCCGAATTTCAAACAGGAAGCGAATGCGCCCGTCGCTCTGTTCCATGGGGCCACCATGGATCTCCACGCTGCCGCCTTCCGGGGTAAACTTGATGGCATTGCTGATCAGGTTATTGAAAATTTGGCGAAGACGGTGGGGGTCTCCGCGCACCATGGCGGGCACCTCCTGAGGGAAAAAGGAGGTCATTTCGATCTGTTTGTTATGCGCCATGGGAGCAAAGGTCAAGGCGGCTTGGTCAAGCAGATCACGCAGGTTAAAATCCACCTCTTCGAGGCTCACCTGCCCCTCTTCGATCTTGGAAAAATCGAGTATGTCGTTAACCAGATCCAGCAGAGTTGTACATGATGTGTGGGCCAGGTTGGAAAATTCCAGATACTTGTTGCCCAGAGGGGCCTCTCGCAGCAGTTCCAACATGCCGAGGACCACGTTTAGTGGTGTGCGGATTTCATGGCTCATGACGGCCAGAAAGGAGCTTTTGGCCTGATTGGCCGATTCGGCGGCTTCTTTGGCGAGCACCAGAGCTTTGGCGGTTTTTTTGCGTTCGCGAATCTCTGATTTGAGTCGCTTGTTGGTCTCTTGCAGATCGCGTGTGCGCTCTTCGACGCGGCTTTCCAGTCGAATTTTAGCTTGTCGCAGCGCCTCTTCGGCTTTTATCTTTTGCGCTTGGGTCAGATGAAAATGGGCGTGATAGCGTAGACGAGCCACCATCTCCACCGGGGCCGGTAGCTTGACCAGATAATCATTGGCCCCCAGAGAGAACGCCTTGGCTTTCACTTCGGGTTTATCGTCCGAAGAGAGCATGATGATGGGGGTCTGTCCCAGTTCGGAATCGTTACGAATCACTTGCAGCAGGTCGATTCCGGTGATTATCGGCATGTAGACATCCAGCAGGATCACAGCCGGTTTGATTCTCCTGGCGGTGGCCAGAGTCTCTTCTGGTTTGATGCAGAAGGTCAGCTCCAGATCGTTTTCCGGCTTGAGCATTCGGTGCAGCAGCACCCCCGTCACCGCCTGATCATCCACCAGCAGGATTTGGAATACGGAGTTATCCACTCTGATCGCCTCCT
>JADFWT010000253.1 GCA_015233785.1 Magnetococcales bacterium | reverse complement strand
AACTTGATGGACTGGGGCGACGCATGCCGTGGACAATGGCGGCTTTTCTGGTGGGGGCTCTTTCCATCGTCGGCCTGCCCCCTATGGGCGGTGTCTGGAGCAAGTGGGTGCTGATACAAGGCACTCTGGAAACCGGCGCCTGGATTCTCACCACGGTGTTGCTGATCAGTTCCCTTCTCAACGTAGCTTATCTACTCGTCATCCCCTTGCGGGCCTTTTTCGCTTCGCCACCGCGACCCTCTCTCCATGAGACCGCCGATGCGGTGCATGAGGCAGAGGGAATCCATGAGGCCCCGCTGGCGTGCCTGCTGGCCATCGGCGTGACAGTGACCGGCTGCGTCGCGCTCTTCTTTGCCAGCAACCCCTTGTTCGCTCTGGCCCGGGAGATCCTGCCATGAGTAGCGGCAAACAGTATCTGTTTGACAATCCAAAGAACGTGCGATTCGTTGTGCGCGCCCTGGTGGGGATTTGTCTCCTTTTGTTCCTCCTTGATGCAGTGTTGTACCGTCATTTGGTCCATCCCTGGGAGGGTATTTTCGGCTTTTACGCCATCTACGGCTTCGTCGGTTGCGTGCTACTTGTGCTGCTGGCCAAGGAGATGCGCCAAGTGGTTATGCGGGCCGAGGACTTTTATGAGAAGGGAAGGCTGAAATCAGCCCCGGTAAATGCTGAAAAGGAGGATGGCGGCGATGCTTGAGTTCTCCCCCGCCTTTCCCCTGATCATTGCCGCCCTGGTTGCAGGATTCACCCGCGGTCGGGTGCGCGCCGTAGTGATGCTGGCCGCGCCCATTCTCAGCGGCCTCAACTTGATGGCCATGGACAGCGGGCTTCTTACCCACGCCGAGTTGTTCGGCCTGCCCTTGACCCCGGTGAGGGTTGACAAGCTGTCCATGCTGTTCGGCATCCTGTTCCATATAGCCGCCTTCATTGGCGTTATCTACGCTCTGAATCAGAAGGATCCGATCCAGGACGTGGCCGCGCTCTCCTATGCTGGCAGTGCGGTGGGCGCAGTGTTCGCCGGAGATCTTCTCACTCTGTTCGTCTACTGGGAACTGCTCGCCCTCACTTCGGTATTTTTGATCCTGGCCCGGCGCACACCTCGGGCGCTTGCCGCCGGACTGCGCTACCTGATTATGCAAGTGGGCTCAGGGGTGCTGCTTTTGGTCGGTGTATTGGTGATGATCGCCGTAGGACACGACATTAGCTTCAACTACATCGGCCTGGACGCTCCTGGCGGTTTGTTGATATTCCTTGCTTTTGGCGTCAAGAGTGCTTTTCCGCTTCTGCACAACTGGTTGACAGACGGCTATCCGGAGGCCACTCCGGTTGGGACGGTGTTTCTCTCCGCCTTCACGACCAAAGTGGCGGTCTACTCGCTGGCTCGTGGTTTTGCTGGAACCGAGATCCTGGTCTATATCGGCGCTCTGATGACCTGCTTTCCGATCTTTTATGCTGTGATCGAGAACGATCTGAGACGGGTTCTGGCCTACAGCATGATCAACCAGATCGGTTTTATGGTCGTGGGCGTTGGCATCGGCACCGAGTTGGCCCTCAACGGCGCCGTGGCTCACGCCTTCAACGACGTCTTGTTCAAGGGCCTGCTGATGATGAGCATGGGGGCGGTATTGCATGTGACCGGCGAAATGCGTGGCTCCGAGTTGGGAGGGCTCTACAAAAAGATGCCCAAGACCGCCGTTTTGTGCATGGTCGGCGCGGCCTCTATTTCCGCCTTCCCCCTGTTCAGCGGGTTCGTCAGCAAATCCATGGTGGTGGCCGCTGCTCTGAAAGAGGGCTACAACGGCATCTGGTTGATGCTGTTGTTCGCTGCCGCTGGCGTGTTCCACCATGCCGGCATCAAGATTCCGTTTTTCGCTTTCTTCTATAAAGACTCCAAGTTTGTCAAGGAGGCCCACGAGGCCCCCACCAACATGCTGGTCGCCATGGGCTTGGCTGCGACCCTGTGCATCGGCATCGGCTGTTTTCCCGGATTCCTGTATGACCTGCTGCCCTACAATACTGATTTCACTCCCTACGATGTCAGCCATGTGCTTTCCCAGTTGCAACTACTGGCCTTCTCAGCTTTGGCCTTTACGTGGCTTAAACTGGCGCATATCTACCCGCCGGAGCTCAAATCGATCAATGTCGACGCCGAGTGGCTTTATCGCTGGGTGCTGCCCCGCTGGACTGTGGCGCTGCGTGAACGTTTGGCCCCAACGGATGCCTGGTTGCGGAATTGGGCAGTTTCAAAGGTTTTTGGTGGCATCCGGATGTTGAAGACCCAGCACGACATCTACGGCGCCATGGCCCGGGCTTGGCCCATCGGCAACATGGTGATGTGGGTGGCAGTCCTGCTGGGCGCCATGCTCATCAGTTTCTACATGTAGCCAAGATGGACCGAACATTGCGTCAAGAGCCAAAATGATTATGCAATTAATTGGTTTTTAATGGCTTTTGTTCATCCGCGCCGCAGTTCTATTGATCTATTCGGGGAAGGGTGATCCTCTCTGACGGGATCGTTAGCTGATGGGCAAGGATGTGGCTCTTGATGCAACATTCCGGGCTTCTGGCCCAATTTCCCGGTTGGAATGGTCTTATCCAAAGTCGTTCAGGCTTTCTGTATGAGTCGCGCCCACAATGTTCACCAAAGGTTGCGTATCCTCTCCGGGAGATGAACTGGGGGCTGCGCGATCCGGCGCGCGCCCCTTGCTTGCTCCCTGACCTGGGGATCTGGTGCGCCAACGACAATTTGTCGATTCCCACACTTCTTTTCGTTTCCCCGTTATCTGAAATTATGGCTCTTCCGGTTTTTGGGCGCCTGGGGGTCCAACCGACCAGGACCCGAGTTGCCTCGTGTAGGGCCATGATCCTCAGCTTGAAGCACTCCAGGTCAGCGTAGCCGTAAGCCCTTCTCTATATCAGCCCGATCTTGTTGTTCATCCCCTCCAGAGAGCCTGTCGAGAGGCGATTGAAGTCGTAGTACGCCAGGATGCCATCGCGGTGTGTGGTCAGTGTGTTGGCGAAACGTTCCAGCGTTCCGATTCCAGAGGCGATGGCCCGCTTGATCCAACCATCCAGGAGGAAAGCCGCCGATTCTTTGTCCATTTGCCGCCAAATTCGCCCCAGGTCTTCCTTCATGTAGTACGCAGTGGCCAGAGATCGAACTGCAAAAGGTGTGGATCCAGGGGGTTATGGGGGG
>JADFWT010000252.1 GCA_015233785.1 Magnetococcales bacterium | reverse complement strand
ATGGTTAACTTGGTTAGAATGCTTTCACTTTCAGGTACAAAATCTAGGCGATAGACGTCGCTATATGACTTTAATATATCCGGAGTTAAGCTATGTGTGGAGTAAATGAAGCAATGGGTGTGGCATCATTAGCCATGGGTGCTATGAGTTCAAAACAGCAGGCAGATGGTCATAAAAATCAGGCTCAAGCAGCAAGGCAACAAGCCAATTATCAAAATCAAGTGGCACAGAATAACGCAATTATCGCAGAGCGTGGTGCTAAAGATGCGAAGGTGAGGTTGACCAAAGGCCAGTGGGAGATCTCATAGTGTCCGGTGGGTTGCCCATTGCCCTTGATCAGCTCCACCTCTTCACCGGCGGCCTTAAGGTGTTCATACCGTTTGCGGTTGTGTTCCGGCTTTTTGGTATCCTGATAGCGCTCCCCCTCAAGATCATCATGGATCATGGTCAACGGAGCTTTGACCACCCCGAGCGGCAGCGTGACGAACTTTCCAAACAGTTCGTTAAACTGGTAGAAGCGGTGCCGATGACGGTAGCGCTCTTCAAAGGCGATCTCAGGGTGGGTCTTAAGAAAGGCCAACAGCAGTAGATTGCGGTCATTTTGGTGGCGAATGGTCACCACAGGGTCAGCTTCCGCCGTTCGATCCATGAGGACGGGATGACCCACAACGCGCTCCTCCACGACATGGGAACAGGCGAGCATCGTACTGCTCAGAAGCGCACAGAGAAGGATGGCTCTAGAGATGCGTCGGGGCATTTCGTTCCTCCAGAGAGCGCCAACTACCCATCAGTAGCTTCTCACCTGATTGGCTCCCATGGACATGGATCTTTGCAGGGCGCTGGTGGTGTTGGTGATTAACTGATCCAAGGTGGTAACGCCTTGCCGGGCTGCGGCCAGTCCCATAGAGCAGGTAAGATCCAACACGCCGCCCTGGAACCATTCGGAGACCTCAGTGGCCGATTTAAAAGCGCTGTTGATAGGGGTGTTGGGATAGAGAATGGCGAAACCGCCTTCCACAATGTGGGAAACGGACGCACCTGGCACATCAAGTGTTCCTTTGAGGTGCTCGGCAATCTGTTTTAATGCCGCATGAAGCGCCTCTTCTCCCTGACCCTCCCGCATGGCTTTCATGCCTACGACCTGGAGCAGAGCCAGGGAGATCTGCTGATTGGCCACCAAACAGAGCTTCACCTGCCTGGAGCCTACATCCATAAAGCGGTTTTTATTCCAGCAGCCGGTGATGGGGTCAATATTGTTTTGAGCGAAGCTGCGCTCGAACAAGATTCGCTCCTGGTTGCCTTTGGCCAGATAGCGCAGAACGCAAGCGTTGCCAAGGGTAATGGAGGAGCCATCGGTAATGGCGGTCTTCTCCTGGATGGGCTGGCCGTTGATCAGGGTCACATTCATCGCCTTCAGCGGCTCGATGGTGACTTCGCTTAGATCCTCGGAGAGTATGAGTCGAATATGATCTCTAGAGATATCGCCGTTATTGAGCGTCACATGATGGGCCGGATGGCGACCGATAATGGTCTCCCCCGGCGAGAGATCAAAGATTGTATCGCTGGTCTCGCCAGCCACCACGGCTATACCCGGAGGCGCCTCGGCCAGATGGGCCGCTTCAGCATCGGTCATGTCGGTCACTTCAACGGGCGCGCCGCTATCTCCGGTTTCGGCCCCATCTGCAGGCCCCCAGTTGAATACGGTACCGTCCAGTTCTCCAGTGCCCATGGTACGAACTCCTCACCTTCTCAATATCGAACAGATACTTCTGTCTACTAAACAATTAGTTCACACCCAGCGATTTAAGCCCATAGATAGTCAGAACAGGATGCAGCATACACCGTCCTGTCGTCATTCTGATATGGGGTTATCTTTTTCAGCCGCTATTTTCCCTTATGAAATGCTCAAGTTGCAACCATTAATCCTAGATAGTGTACGCTTCCCGACATTTGTACATGGCGCATCATGCGTCTGGGTGGGGATTCAATACCGGGCAGCAGGAGGAAATTCTGCTGCGCTTGGTTTATGGAATTTACCTTCACTATGGATTGCAAGATATGGATGTGTCGGGTAATCTAAAATGTATTCGTTTATTCGATGATGGCTATCGGCTCTGTGTCCGATAGAGATGTAAAGCGTATCGGAGGTAGAGATGGCACCTCTTGTCAGATTGAATCGGAGCAGCGACGTGCATAGCAGGCGAAACGAAGCGGGCTTTACCCTCATTGAGATTGCCATTGTGGTGGTAATCATTGGATTGCTTCTTGGGGGTGTTCTTAAGGGGCAGGAGCTGATTCGCAATGCCCGGACCCATGCGATCATCAACCAGGGCAATGCGGTGCAGGGTGCTGTTCTAGGTTTCCAAGATCGTTATCGGGCTCTGCCGGGCGACTACTCTGTGGCTGATACCAATATTGTTGGTGTCACCACAGATCATAATGGCGATGGCGACAGTCGGGTTGGTATCTTGACGGGCGATGAGGGAGGTGGCAGTGACGATGAGATCGTCTTTGTGTGGGAACATCTCTCTCGAGCCGGCTTTATCTCAGGAAGTTTCGATGGGAGCAATACGAATCTCAACGATACCACATGGACTTGTGGTGAAGGGGCCTGTTTAACCAACCCCTTCAATGGTCACATGATGTTTCTTTTTGATGGAGCTCAGGTTCACCCCGACGCAACGACATGGTCTACTGGCCCACAGAACAATCAACTGACAACAGGGCGTCTGATCCCCGTGGAAATTACCGCCGAAATGGATCGCAAAATTGACGATGGTGACCCGGCCAATGGTAGTTTCCGTGTTGGACACCGATTTCTTTCCGGCGCAACAGGCGCAGCCACGGAATGCGCCAACGTTGCAACGGGTAGTGCTGCAACCGTTGTGGATACATGGACTGTTACAAGTTTGAAGAGCGACTGCTGGAGGTGATAGCCGAGCGGTTCGGCTTGCCCAAAGCAATCCCCAATGAAGTGAAACAAGTCGATATGCAGCTTCTGGCTACGGAAAAGTTGGCCTTGATGAATAAGGAGCCGGCCCCGTGGTTTGGGCTGCCTGAACCACTCGACCCATCAATGATCAAGGCTTGGGGGCCGTCTGAGGCCAAGCAGGAGTTTCTCAAACGGTTTGAAGAGTTGATTTTATAGATATGGAGGCAACGATGACCAACAATAACAGGACATTGCCGACAGGCCGAATTCAT
>JADFWT010000251.1 GCA_015233785.1 Magnetococcales bacterium | reverse complement strand
TGTCGGATCCAAATCAAGAATCATCGAGATCCTTCAATACCTCATGGACATGGCACTGGAGCTCTGTCAGCGGTAGTGTGAGGTGTCGCGACAATGATCTCATAATCACTCTTGAGCACCTCTACCAACACCTTGATGTTAGTTGGGGCATCATCAACAACCAGAATTTTCTGAAAAGGTTTCATGCTGAGCTCCATTTTTCGTTGGTGCATTATCGTATTCGGTTTAATCCAGCATCCAGATATCACAGGAAGATACGTACTGACAACCTATTGGCAAACCACCTCTCTTCCAAGGCGCCGTGGAGATCCACATGACACCTCCTGCGTGCAAGAGACGATAGGAGCGGCGGTTTCTATGCCACACTGGGACCACGCGGGTCGACGAGACCTTGTTGCCAAGGTGATCAGCATCCGCAACCACAGGTATCCTCATCAGAGCCCACCTCCAGCCCCTGGGCGGTGAGCCAGCCTCGAATGTCTCCCGTGCAGCAGTCACCTCGGGGGTTGGACTTTTCACAGAAGCACCCCTGGCCCGGCTTTCGCCTCCTGTTCATGAGGGCTTTGATCTCCACGCCTCCGGTACGGGAGATCTCATCGAGCGCCTCGCCCTTGAGCACCTTGAAGCAGTAGCAGAGGGGAGTGTCCAGACTATCGTCCTTTACCGTTACCTTGTTGATGAGCCGATCGATCGTGAATACCGCCCCAGGAAGACCGCTGGCCTGGGATGGGATACTGTGGTAGTAGACCACGTTGCAATCTGGAGACTCGCAGAAACTGTAGAAGCCGTCCTCCCTCACCATAGGCCGATGCTCCGCCCTCAATGTCGACTTGGGCGTCACCGCATTCACTGTCATTCCGTGATGCCCACAGGAGGGGCAAACAGTGGTAGACCTCTGAACCCCGGCACCACATCCACATCCGCTTGCGGCCTCTGCCGACTCTCCGGAAGATGAGCAACACGACTCAGTAGACGAGACGCTCTTGATTTCAATTCTGCGCACGCTCTTCTCTCCCCCAGCCTGTTATCGGTCTATTGGCCAGTCTATCAGCGGCTCGACGCCCCACACAGTCATGCGTCCCCCAAGCCCCCTCATTTTTCAATCACCACATGCGCCATAGACACAATGGCCATCACAGCACGAATGCCCAGCGCCACACGCATCAGGGTCATTTGCGCAAGGGTGCCACGATCCATGATCCACGGCCTGGTCATCATGGCCAACAGAAGACTCAACATCAGATGTCAGCATGGCCATGGCTACTCCATTCCGGGCCCCGGGGCAAACAGATGACGGTGCTCCATCTACGCCCATCATCCCGCTGGAATATCCAACAACGTGGTCACGTTCTCCAGCCACAACATGGCTGCTCCCTGTTGAGAGAAGAATAGCCAGCATCACCACCATCAATCCGCGCATAGCGTTCATCACAACACCTCATACAAAATGAAGATCATTGATTAAATGTATCTCAAGAGAGATCGTCTCATAAGAGGATAATATCACCTTCTGTCGACGTTCAGCAGGCACAGGACCGCCGGTGGCAGCAGAGCCAACACACAATTCCGCCAGCCGAAGAAGATCTGCGCCCAGCCCTCATTGATGTGCGGGACCGATGATAAAAGATATTCTCTCCCGAACCTTGCCGGATGTCTCCTCCGGTCTTTTCCAATAAGGGCAAATTCTCGGGGTGAATCAACCCCAGCCATGCCTCAATGTTCCGGAAAATCTCACCGGACTCGAATCCCAGGAAATGATCAATCAGGCAATGGCGGAAATCTGCGCCACGAGCTGGCGCCCTGCAACGGGAGATCAGAGCCACGGAGCCACCGTGTATTGATTATGTGAAAACGTTGTTAGTATCGGCACAAACATGACGCGTTTGCGCCTTCTTACCTGTTCAATATTTCTGAATAACATCCATCAAGCGATGTTTTTTCAATGGCTTGGTCAAATGAAGATCGCACCCGGCTTTGAGCGAGCGCTCCATGTCCTTTTTCATCGCATGGGCAGTCAGCGCGATGATCGGAGTGGGATCGGATGACTGTTCCCGCTCCCAGTTTCGTATCTTTCGGGTGGCTGTGATGCCATCCATAACCGGCATCTGGATATCCATCAGAACGATGTCGAAGGACTCCGACATGAACCGCTCCACCGCCTCCGCACCGTTGCTGACGGAGACCAGATGGTGATCGGTCTTGCGCAGATAGGCTTCGATGAGCAGGCGGTTATCCTCCGAGTCGTCCACAAGCAGGATACGGCGACTGTGGGAGTCTGACAGCGCTGCGCCATCCAGCGGCCTCTCCTGGCGGGTGCGTAGCGACGGTTCGGTAAGGGGGGTCGCTTTGATGACAGGGAGGCGCACGGTGAAGTAAAACCGACTGCCTACGCCGACCCGGCTTTCCGCTGCCAACGCGCCGTCCATGGTCTCCACCAGATGGCGGCAGATGGTCAGGCCGAGGCCGGTGCCACCGTAGCGCCGTGTTACGGATGAATCGGCCTGCTGGAAAGGAGAAAATATCTGTTCCAGACGCTCGGCAGGGATGCCGATGCCGCTATCCTGCACGCTGAAGGTCACCTGCTCCTGCCCCGCTGCCTCCAGTGCTAAAATCACCTCACCACGCTCGGTAAACTTCAGTGCGTTGCCCACCAAGTTCAACACAATCTGCTTAAGCCTCTGAGGATCACCGATCACAAACTGAGGCGTGGCTTCATCGATGCGTACCTCCAAATTGACCTGTTTCAGTTTCACCTTGAATTGGAAGATCTCCAACACCTTGTAAATTAAGGCGTGCAGATCGAAGGGAATCGACTCTAGCGACAGCTGTCCGGCCTCAATCTTGGAGAGGTCTAGAATGTCATTGATCAGTCCCATTAACCCATCGCTGGCGTGGGTTAGTACCTTGAGGTGATCATACTGCTCCCGCGAGAGCGACGACTCAGCCAGCAGGGATCCCATCCCCAAGATGGCGTTCAGCGGGGTGCGAATTTCGTGGCTCATGTTGGCCAGGAACTCTCCTTTGGACTTGCTGGCTCTAAGAGCCAACTCCTGGCTGACCAGCAGTTCTTGTTCTCGTAGCTCAATCTCCTGAGTTTGCTGACGTAGCTTCTGCTCTCGGATTACCGTATGGGTGATATCTTCCACTTGGATCAGTGCATAACGGCCCCGGTTCGGTCGGTTGAGCGCAATGACTCGCACCATCTGGC
>JADFWT010000250.1 GCA_015233785.1 Magnetococcales bacterium | reverse complement strand
TATGGAGGCCGGATTGCGAAAGAAGGGCTCCAAGACTCAGGTTCGCCATGTGGCCGAGATCTTTTGGCAGGCGATACGAAAAGGTTCAGATAAGGGGATTACATCGTGACCAGGACGCGACTCTTTTCCATGTTTGCCGTTGCGCTGATGTTGGCGTTTTCGGCTTTGACCGTCATGCCTGAAGAGGCTGACGCACGCCGTTTCGGCGGCGGTAGTTCGTTTGGCTCCCGAGGTTCCCGGAGCTTCTCCACCCCGCGCAATGCCACGTCCCGCACACCCATGCAGCGCCAGCAGGCCGGTCAGCAAGGTCAAAAAGGCTCCGGCATGAAGGGCGCTCTGATGGGCGGTCTTGGTGGCTTGTTGTTAGGTGGCATGCTCGGCTCCATGCTGGGCGGCGGTATGGGCGGCGGTTTCGGAATTTTGGAGATTCTGCTTCTGGCGGGTGCCGGGTTCATGCTGTTTCGCTTTCTCAAAAAGCGCAAGGCCATGGGCACCGGTACGGCTCAGACAGCGGGTGGCCATGCATTTGAGCGCCAGACCATTGAAGAGCATCCTCACGGTCAGCAGCCGATGGGTGGTGGCGGCAGTACGGAGGGTGGTTTTAACAGCGGCTCCGGTGATGAGGTGACAGAGGGGCTAGAGCAGATTGCCAAGTTTGATGCCAACTTTGACGAGGCTCAGTTTGTCGAAGGGGCCAAGATCGCCTTTAAAGAGTTGCAGGGAGCCTGGGCTGATTGGAGTGTTGAGCGACTACAACCTCTGTTGACCGAGCGCATGTGGGAGATGATTCAAGCCCATGCCGAGGAGTCCAAAAATGCAGGCGAGCGGAATATCATTGAGAAGGTTGAATTCCAGACTGCCGAGATCAGCGAGGCGTGGCAGGAGTCCGGCAATAACTTCATCACCGTCCATTTTCAAGTGCGGATGATCGACACCACCACCGATCTTGAGGGCAATATCAAGGAGGGTGATCCTGACAACGCGGTGGAGGTCGAAGAGTACTGGACCTTTGTTCGTGAGGTGATCGCCCGCGATCCCAACTGGAAGCTCACCGCTATTCAGCAGTCCGGCGAGGTTGCGCGCGGCGCACGCTGAACCCTGATTTAACGCACGTTTCTCCAAATGATCGGCCCTGTCGCCTTTATTGGCGTCGGGGCCGGTTTGCATCTGCTATCGATTGGTGTAATCACACATGACCGTTTTGAATATCGTTGAACCCCTCCAGCGCCGTTGGCGTGTGGGTGTGTGGGCTGTTGTGGCCTTGTCACTGGTGCTGGGGTTGATGGGCTGTTCGTCTGAGCATGGCGAGTCTGAAGGGGGCAAGAGTGCCACAGGGAAATCAGGCAAAGTCCAGCAAAAAGCCTCCCCTGCCAAGGCGGTCACCTCGCTTCATGTAGTCTCCTCCTGGGAGCCGTTGAAGAGGCAGCTTCTCCGGGATGCCAAGGGTCTCCCGGCCTGGGCCATGGCGTTGGATGAGAGTGCCGGTTACTACGCCAAGCGAAAGGCCAGCGCCCCCTATCGCTTTGGTCCACTGGAGACCACATCTGGTCGAATGGCGGAGTTGACGCGTGCCCTGGCCAAGCAGGCACGGAAGGGGGATGTGGAGGCGCTGTTTGCGTATCTGGAGAAGCACACTGTTCTTATGAAGTCGGTAGGTTCCAACGGCCAGGGTAATGTGTTGGTTACGGCCTATTATGAGCCGCTGCTTAAGGGTTCCCGTGAGCAGTCTGATCGTTACCGTTATCCCCTCTACAAGCGTCCGACAGATCTTCTTAAGGCGAATTTACGCTTATGGTCTAAAGATTTACCTAAAAAAACGCTGGTCGGGCGGGTAGAAAAGGGGCGTTTTGTGCCCTATCACAACCGGGAGATTATTGACGATGAGGGAGTCCTTAAAAATCAAGGGCTTGAGCTGGTTTGGGTGGATGATCTTGTGGATGCTTTTTTCCTTCAAATACAAGGATCTGGTCGCGTATTGCTGCCGGATGGCAACACCATGTTGGTGGGCTACCAGGGCGCAAACGGGCGGGCTTATCGATCCATAGGTAAGCTTTTGATCGAAGAGGGTCACATCTCCAAGGAGAAAATGAGTCTTCCAGCGCTACGTAAATGGTTGGATGAGAATCCCGGCCAGGTGAAGCGGGTGCTTAATTACAATCCCTCTTATGTATTTTTTCGGGAGCTGGATGGCGGGCCGTATGGGAACATCTCTGTGGCGTTGACGCCCGGTCGCTCTATTGCTACCGATTATCGGTTATTTCCAAGGGGAGCACCGGGAGTATTGGTGACGGAGCTGCCTGACTTTAATAAGCGAACCGAGGGCGGTGGTCCATCCGTGGTCCATCAGGAATCAGAGCCTTCCGGTTGGCGTTCAGAGGTTCGGTTTATCGTTAATCAGGATACTGGCGGAGCCATTCGTGGGCCGGGGCGTGTGGATATGTTTCTTGGCTTTGGACAGGATGCTGAGCAGACAGCGGGGGTGATGAAGCAGTCTGGCGGGGCGCTCTATTTTTTGGCACCGGCCGATGCTAAGCGGCGTTCTGTTAAAAGTGAAAAATCGAAGGCCAAAGTGGAATCAACAGATGGCTTTTTGGCATGGCTAAGAGGGTTTATTAAGTAGAGAGTATTTGGGGAGTCCAGAGGGCGTCACGCCTCCTGGCGGTTGCAGGGCAGAGCCTCCCCCCTCAGACTCCCCCCAACCACTTTTAAACGTTATTATTCTTCTCTCTATGCTCCGCCCAGGTAGGCCCTTTTAACCTCTGGTGCCTCCAACAGTTCCTGACCAGTACCCTGCATCTCAATCACGCCATTGGCCATCACATACCCCCGATCCGCCAGTCGCAACGCCTGATTGGCATTCTGTTCCACCAAGAAAATAGTGGCTCCCTCACGGGCAATCTCCCGCAGGGTGTGAAAAATCTGCTTGGAGATCAGCGGTGCCAGCCCCAGGCTTGGCTCATCCAGTAACAGTAGCTCCGGCTGGCTCATCAAGGCCCGACCAATGGCCAACATCTGCTGCTCGCCGCCAGAAAGCGTTCCGGCCCGCTGTCGTTCACGCTCTTTCAGTCTCGGGAAGAGTGTGAAGACCTTATCCAGCGAATCAGCCTGATTGATGGAACCACCGTGATCCCCACCATTGGAGAGACGTTCTTGCAGTGGCATGGTACCCATAATCAGATTCTCAAACACCGTCATGCCGGGAAAGATGCGACG
>JADFWT010000024.1 GCA_015233785.1 Magnetococcales bacterium | reverse complement strand
GGGGACGGGTTGACCATACTGAAATCGCCTTGCGTGCCCAACAGGCCCTCGGGAATCCGGACCAGCCGACCGAATTGGCCTTGAAGCTTGATTATCAAATCAAGCACCTGTTGATTGATGAGTTTCAGGACACCTCCTTGGGACAAAACCAACTTTTGGAGCGTCTCACTGCTGGCTGGAGTGGTGAAGATGGCCGGACGCTGTTTCTGGTCGGCGATCCCATGCAGTCCATCTACCGCTTTCGGGAGGCGGAGGTGGGGCTTTTTATGCGCACCCAGGCACACGGTATTGGGGCGATTCCCATTAAGAATCGATCATTATCCGTTAATTTTCGTTCCACACCGGCCATTATTGATTGGATTAACCACACCTTCCCGACGATTCTGGGCGATCAGGTGGATCTTGTGAAGGGGGCGGTGCCTTTTCACCGCTCCGATTCGTTCCCGATCAGCCAAAACAGAGCATCTGTCTCGCCGGACATCAAGTTTTTTCCAATGCTTGGAGCAGACTACAACCTGGAGGCACAACGGGTTGCAGAGTGGGTGCAGGAGCTATTGGAACTTCACCCTGAGCAGAATATTGCGGTATTGGCGCGCTCTCGATCCCATCTGGCCGAGATTCTTCCGGAGTTAAAGAGGCAGGGTATTCGCTTTCAGGCGCTGGAGATTGAATCGCTGGCGCGTCGTACGGTGGTGGTGGATCTGTTGGCTCTCACCCGAGCTATGCTGCATCCGGCCGATCGAGTCCACTGGCTCGCGGTGCTGAGAGCTCCATGGTGCGGGCTCGATTTGGCAGATCTGCTGCATCTGGTTGAATCAGGACCCCAGTGGTCCATACCAGATTTGTTGGCGCAGGAAGAGAGATGGAGAGCTTGCTTAAGTCATGATGGTTGTATGCGATTGGAGCGCTTTTGGGCCGTGGTCCAACCGGCCTTGATGGCAAGGCGGCGTATGGGCTTACGGTCCTGGATTGAGGGCATTTGGCTGGCATTGGGTGGGGCTGATGGCTTGAGCGGAGCCATGGATCTTGATGATGCGCTCAGCTATTTTGAACTGCTTGAAAAGAGCGATCAGGCCGGCATGATCGGTGATTTGGAAGGGTTTGTCCTTCAGGCAGGAAAGTTGTATGCCGACGCCGATCCAGAGGGGGATCCCAGGGTGCAGGTCATGACCATCCACAAGGCTAAGGGATTAGAGTTTGATGCCGTGATCCTACCTGGTTTGGGACGGCCACCACGGAGCGCTTCTAAGCGGGTTTTACATTGGGTAGAGTGGTCGGACAGACCCTGGGAGGAGTCCCTGCTGTTGGATGCCATTCCCCGTTTTGACTCCAGCAGCAGCCCAGTTTATGACTATTTGCGCGAGCTGGACCGGGAGAAGAGTGCCCATGAAGCGCGTCGTCTGTTCTATGTTGCCGCCACGCGCGCCAAACGGCGTCTGCTGATGTTTGGCCATGTGAAATCGCCGAACTCAAAGGGAGGAAGCGCGCCAGGAGATCCGAAACCGGCCCCTAACTCTCTACTCTCCTCCATGTGGGATCAGGTAGAGCCGCAGTTCAGAACGTTGCAAACGGTGGCGCATGAGGAGGAAGGCGAAGATAGAGGGAGCGAAGAGACCCAATTGGCTACACGCAGAGTCATTGGTAGGCTCCCTACCGATTGGCAACTTCCCCCAATGCCGGAACCGACCCCCCTTTCAATCGTGCTGGACGAGGCCCCATCCGATCCCCCTCCTCCCTTTGAGTGGGCAGGTGAAAGCCGGCGTTTGATAGGCATTGTGACCCATCGATTTTTTCAAAGGATTGCCATGGAAGGCCCCGCCAGCTGGCCCTCTGAGCGAATTCGGAGTGCAAGGGCGCTTTACGCTTCTCATCTGGCTCTAATGGGGTTGCCAACTGGAAAACACCGAAGTGATGGGCCGGCTGAGCTTGCAGCCATAGAAGTGGAGCATGCTTTATTGCGTACTCTGGAAGACCCTACCGGACGTTGGATTCTCCATTCCGATCATCGGGAAGCTAATAATGAGTACGGGGTAACGGGGCGTGTGAATGGTCGGCTGCGTCGTGTGGTGCTGGATCGAACCTTTATCGATGCAAAAAGCGGAGAGCGGTGGATCATTGACTACAAGACCAGTGTTCATGGCAGTACGGCGATGGAGGCGTTTCTAGATCAGGAGTTGGAGCGCTACAAGCCTCAATTAGACGGATATGCATCATTGATGCGGGTAATGGATCCAGACAGGCCGATCCGGCTGGGCCTCTATTTTCCTATGTTTCCCGGTTGGCGCTCTTGGAGGGCTTTTGAGTCGGAGGAGTAAGTTTGATAATGGGGAAATCGTGAAGATGCGAGTGGACCACACAGTGGATCACGTGATGGACCACACAGTGGATCACTATGTTGTATCATGGTGAGTGTAACCGGATGGTGTGGATGCGTGATATGATGCTATTCCTAAAGTCCATGTCCGAGCAGCTATTTGCCAGTCGATATCTCCCCTTGAAGTGGATGCTTGCTCTTGGATTACTTGGGGTTCTAATGGTTTCATCGCATCAGAAGGCGGTGTCGGACGCTAGGTTGCCAGTTCAGGAGTGTGTGGACCACCCTGCGCTCTGTCATAATGCTTTGCGCGGTATGGATGGGGTGGTCGCAGCCTGGAAAGAGGATGGATTTCAACTTAAGGTTGTTCGTAGAGAACTATTTCTGCACACGAATATGGCCGAAGTTGAGGTCGGTAAGAAGGTTCGTGTGTTGGTAAAATTTGACCGTGGCGGGCATCATAAATTGGAGAAGATAGAGGTTCTTGGCCAGATCTACTGGCTAAAATATGGCGCGTCTATTCTGGGCCTGTTTTGGGGGTTGGTACTGTTTTTTCAAGTATTTCGTGTATATCTCGGAGGTTGGGAGCTGTTTAGGAGGCGTTGAGCGCATGCCGGATCTTTTTGCCCACTTCAGCAGCGCTTACCTCACAATGCCTAGGGGCGGTGACGCTAGAAAAAGTGCACTATTTATCATGGGTTCGCTGCTACCGGATCTTCCGGCCAGGGCCATGGTAATCGTGCTTGGACGTGTGTTTCATGTAGAGGCCACCGCTGCTCTTGGGGTGATGCATACGCCCATTGGGCTGCTGCTACTCTGCTATCTGTTGGCGCTGCTTTTTGAGGCTACTTATCGTAGAATTGCCTTTGTAGCTCTTATGGCTGGCGCGGCGCTGCATTTAATGCTGGACCTGATGCAGGAGCCTTTTTACCTCGGTTCGTACACCCCATGGTTCCCTTTTTCGACTCGTACACTCCATTTTGACCTTTTTCATTACAACGATAGCGTCTATCTTTTCCCACTACTGCTGATATTGACGCTGGCAAAGGCATGGCGTGAGCGGTGCCGACCAACTTGAGGGTGAAACATTGGTAGAGGATTTTAAGACCACCGAAGCTTGGCGTGTGTTTCGTATTCAGGCCGAGTTGATTGACGGCATTGAGACGCTTCGTTCTCTTGGACCGGCGGTGACTATCTTCGGCAGCGCCCGAACGCCCGCGGAAGATCCTTATGCTCAGAAGGCCGAAGAGGTGGGAGAGCGGATTTCCAAGGAGGGGTTTGCCGTGATTACTGGTGGCGGTCCCGGTATCATGCGTGCGGCCAACAAGGGGTGTTTTGGCCAGGGTGGTACCTCGGTGGGATTGAATATCAATCTGCCCTTTGAGCAGGTTCCCAACCACTTTCACGACATTGGCATGTCATTTCGTTACTTTTTTGTTAGAAAATTGATGTTTGCCAAATATGCCGATGCCATCGTTATTTTTCCGGGTGGATTCGGCACCATGGACGAGTTGTTTGAGTCTCTGACCTTGATTCAGACCGGTAAATTGAGACCGATCCCCATCATTCTGTTCGGCACGGATTTTTGGAAGGGGCTCATCGATTGGATTCGCAGCACCATGCTGGGGGGGCACCATTGCATCGCTGAGCAGGATATGGATCTATTTCATCTGACCGACGATCCCGACAAAGTGATGGAGATTGTCAAACAGCATGTCAGCCTTTCCACACGATCGACGGAAGGAAAGTGCGCGCACCCTCATCGACTTTGATTGGCAGAGAAGAGGATGGGATCAGAACTCATCCTGTTCGTTTTGGATCCACTGCTGAACTCTCTTCTCCAATAGACGGGGCCGGTTGCGTGAGCGATCCTCCGTGACCCAATCCACCAGGATTCTCTGTACCTTCCCAAGCCATGGTCCTGGTGTAATCCCCACCAGGTCTTGAATCTCTCCGCCGCTGATCGCCAACTGCTTTGGACTTAGGCGGTTGATGTTGACGCGCATGGCCGAGCAGCGCTTCATGACTCGATGAAAATCCTTCTCCAGCTCCTGCCGCTCATCAGAAGAGTGGTACGGAAGCGTTTCAAAGAGGCTTTTCTGGAGCCGGTAGAGACCCTCAACCGGAATATGGCTGTCGATCAAACGTTTCAACACCCGTTCTGTGGGGGTGAAGCCCTGGTCAAGATTCTGGAGCAGGATCATGATGCGTCGTTTGCGCCGACGGGTGAAGTGAAACCGGTCTAGTATGGCGGCCTCAATACTCCCTTCGCTCTCCACCAGACGCTCCCCTTTTTTTCGCTGGCTAATGTCTTGCAGCAGGGTGGCCCATCGCAGATCAAACAGAGGGATCTCTTCGTCCTCCATGGGAATGGAGAGCGACATCATAGCCTCAAGCGTATGTTTCCATTCGGACTGTCCGGTCTCTTCGTCGTGGATCTGTTCCAGTGCCTCCAACTCAGGTAGCATTTTTCGTCCCATCTTGGATTGAAAAAGCCTGTACATCATATGGTTGGAGTAGCCATCGCGAAGCGGTAGAGAGAATATCCGATCCAGTTCGGCACGCACTCTCCGTTGTGGGGCGGCATCCAGGCAGATATTTTCGCAGAGGCTGAGATGCTCAGGATCCGGCACTCCGGAGAGTTGGAAGGCAAAGCGAAAAAAGCGCAACGCTCGTAAAGGGTCAGCCTTTAAGGTCTCGGCTCCATTCACAAGACGAATCCGTCGTGCCAAAAGATCATCACTACCGTTGAAGGGGTCGATGAGCGGGCCTTCAGGCCAACGAAATGCCAGGGCATTGATGGTTAGATCCCGATGGAAAAGATCCTCTTCAACCGTGGGGGTGTGACCAGGGCGGTGGCGAAAGGTAGAGATCTCCACCGTTTTTGGATGCTCTTTCCTTTTGAGCGGCAGCAACAAACTGTTATGTTTGTTGCCAGGAGCGACATCTTCATAGCCCTGTTCAGTGAGCTTCTTCTGGCACTCTGGTAGCGGTCTTGGCACCAGGATACCCAGCTCAGGAGGGGGTGATTTGCGTCGCAGGCCGTTACGCACTGCACCGCCAATCAGATGTACCGGGCCGATCAGGCGTCCCAATTCATCCAGAAGTGTCTGGATGTATGGGGAGAACTCCTTATGGAAGAGTACTTCCATTCGTCTTTGTGCTCCCCTCGTTCAGGGTTATTATGGACCCATGTGGTTCATGGTCTCTTGGGCTGAAACACGGCGAACGATCCATAGATTGTATCGCCAACCGAACCACACTAGGACAATCTCTGGATCAGCGTCAAGATGGATCAAACAACGATGGAAAAACGGTTGGTGGTTTGGACCATGGGGTGTCGTGTCAATCAGGTGGAGAGTGCCCAACTGCGAAGCATGGGAATCGCTAGCGGATATCGTCTAGCCCAAGAGGGCGAACAGGCAGAGATGGTCGTTATCAATACTTGTTCGGTGACCGGGGAGAGCGATCGACAGGCGCGGCAGATGGTGCGGCGGGCGGTTCGGGAGCACCCTGATGCCAAAGTGGTGGTGACCGGCTGCTACGCCGAGCATGATCCTGAGGCGTTACTAAAGATACCCGGTGTTGATAAGGTGCTGAACAATGCTCAGAAGTTATCCTTTGGTCGCTACCCGACCATCCCCATTCATGCGCCCTCCGCCACCTCACGAAAGGTCCATGCGCCACCCCCCTCTTCGGTTTCCTCTGGGGAAGTTGATGGCTTCTCAGATCGGGCGCGGGCCTTTGTTCAGATACAAAATGGGTGTGATGAGCACTGCACTTACTGCCTGATCCCCCGGTTGCGTGGTCCGGGCCAATCCTTCTCATCAGATGTGATTGAGGCGCAGACGGTGCAGCACCTGAGTCAGGGGTTTCGCGAGGTGGTGTTGACCGGCATTAATTTGGGAGCCTATGGTCGAGATGGCCACTATGCTGAGAGTCTGACGGCTTTGACCAAGCGTCTGTTAAAGTTGCCAGATTTAGAGCGTTTGCGGCTCTCATCACTGGATCCTTTGGATTTGGATGATGCTATGATCGATTTGTATGCCCATGAACCGAAGCTGGCGGATCATCTACATCTCTCGATCCAGTCTGGGGATAACATGATTTTAAAGCGCATGGGGCGCAAAGGGTGTAGAGATGAGATTCTGTCGCGCATTGCCAAGGTGCGAGAGGTCAGACCTCAGATCGTGTTTGGAGCAGATTTGATTGTAGGTTTTCCAACGGAAGATCAAGCTGCTTTTGAGCAGAGTGTTGATTTGGTGCGCCAGGGGAAGTTGGCACTTCTGCATCTATTTCGTTACTCATCGAGGCCCGGTACACCGGCAGCTGACATTCCCCAGCGCTTTTGCTGTGATGGCTCTGAGGCTAAATCACGGGCTCGCTATCTGAAGCACGTGGGTGCGTCGATATTGTCGGAGACAATGCAGGCGGCATTGGGACATGAGGTTCAGGTGTTGGTGGAGCGCGTGGTCGATGGTATCGGAATCGGTAAGAGCAGCCAATTTTTACCGGTCCACTTTGAGGTGTCAGAGGCGGTTCAACCTCGGCAGATGGTCACCGTAAGCCTGACGGATTACCAGAGAGATCCAGCAGCCCACTTGATAGGCAAGATGTGTTCCCGTCTGTGATCGATAGTTTCCCCATTTATTTGATGATTTTTTCTGGGATTTTAACAGCGTAAATTTGGAAAAATGAGGCTGTTTTCCCTGAACGTTGTTCACAAGCAATCTTGCCAATTTCCACAGGCAGTTTTTCTCCAATCCATAACGATCCTTAATCTTAAATTATTTGTTTAATGATCTGTTTGTAAGGTTAATTATAGGTGTCTTCTGAGAGCTATTTGTGTTCAGTATCTTGCCATCGCCAAGGCTTTTTCCACAGACGATTTTATTTTATCCACAGAGTTATCCACAGGCCATGAACGAGTTATCCTCAGTCTGAGAGGCAGCGATGTACTATTGGAATTCCAGGTTGTGTCGTAGCAATGCTGGCCGTAACCCCTTGGTAGGTGAGAAATAATGCGTCGGGCAAAGCGTGCAAAACGGCTCTATCGCTGCCGTCGTGAGGGGGGCGGTTATCTGGAGGTGCTGGAGGATGACGTTCATCGCTGGATGCACTTTGGCAGCCACCTCCAGCAGAGCAGTATGCGGTTGGAAGATCCCTCTGAATTGGCACTCCCCTATACACGGCGCATGATGAACGCCCTTCTTTTTGCTCCTGATCCCCAGCGGATTTTGATGATTGGTTTGGGCGGTGGGTCAATGGCTCGTTTTTTGTTAAGGCACTTCCCGGATGCATGCATGGATGCTGTGGAGATGGATCCGGCTGTGGCCTGGGTGGCGCACCATTTTTTTCAGCTTCAAGAGCATCCAGGGCTGGTGATCCATCAAGGAGAGGGGTTGGCATATCTGAGAGATAAGGTTCAGAATGGCGAACAGGGTTATGATTTAATCTTGGTGGACGCCTTTGATCATGAGGGCATGGCATCGGTTCTTCTGTTGGAAGATTTCCATAGGAAGTGCCGGGCGCTACTTTCATCCAATGGCGTATGTGCTTATAACCTCTCTAAAAGGTTGCCCATTCCCTATGAAACGGTGTTGGCTGGTTTGCGGGCCTCCTATGAAGGAGCTGCCCTGTTACCGGCAGAGGTCACCTCTAATAATGTGATCGCTTTTGCTCTGACTCGTCCTCTAGAAGCCGATTTTAAGGGGGTGCTCCGTCAAAGAGCCACGCTTCTTTCTCGCGTCATGAATGTAGAATTTTCGACCAAGCTCACGCCATTATTGGCCGTCACGTCCCCTTTTTGGCGCAACTGGTTGGGGGGGGTGTGATCCCACGGTGGTCCATCTAACTTGACTTTTATCGGGGTACACGCATGGTTCGCATTGTCATGACCGTCCTATTTATCATTCTGACACTTTGGAGTACCGTGTCGTTGTGGCGTGGTGACTGGGTGGCCTCGCTTCCATTCGGTCAGACGGCGGTTCCCCAGGCACCGGTTGAGAATAAGAACTCTGCACAGCGTGCGATGAATAATAAGCGTATGGCTGAGCTGGAGCATCGTCTTGCAGCGCTTGATGAGGGGGTGGGAAAGAAGATTGCCAAGGTTCAGCAGCGATTGGAGTGGCTGAACTATCAGATGGTCTCTATGGATGGGGGGTCACTGGATGTAGATCGAACCGATCCAAAATGGCGTCTGGATGATATCTTCTCCAAACGGCGGGTTTTTGAACAAGAGATCCGCTTCAAACAGCCCTTTTCGGCCCCGCCGCAGGTGATACTTGGACTGCGACATCTCAGTGTGGGAGAGCAGTCGCTGAATCTGGTGATGGTGGCCAACAAGGTGCAGGCCGATGGATTCATCTTGCGGTTGGAGACCCGTTCGGATGAGAGGCTTCGTGCGGTTGGGCTGGATTGGACGGCTTTCTCATCACCTGCTAAGGTGACTTCCAGAGCAGGGGAATTAGGGCGCTGATCCCGTTATTCCACCTGCCCCGGAGAGGCGCGCATCAGATGAAGAGGATCAGGCCGCCATACTGGTGGCTTGGGATGCGTCATTCTGATTGGCCTTGTTGATATTGGTGAGTCGTTGCATCATGTCCACCAACACCTGGAGCACCGATGAGAAGCTGGAGTATGGTACATCATCTTTCTCCATCGCCTCTTTGAAGAACTGGATGCCGTACTCCACTTGGCGCGGTCTGACCGCTCCGAGTTGCTGTTCCCAGTTGGTAATGAGGGTGAGCCAGTCATCGACGGTCAGCGACCCGGCTGGGGCACCGCGTTTTCTTCCCGATGAGCCCAGCACAGACATCTGCAACGATTTGATTAAGGGAACGGCAAACTCCAGGCGCTCATTTTTGGCTTCCTGGATCAAATTTCGGATTTTCGTCTGCACGGTACGGCCTCTTTATGAATGGTCTTTTTGGATCCAACCCGCTCTCGAAAAGCCCGACGCTTTTGATGGGCGGTCTTATCGATCTGAAAAGCAATTCCGAGACCATCTTTAAATAGGCTGTAGATTCAATGAATTGTTCAATGAGGTGCGGAGGAGAGACTGAAGAAGCGGTAGGAGAGCCAGGGCCAAAAAGAACAACATCCACAATAGCTTACCCATCTGGCCGGAAAAATCAGCCACGGGGAGGCCATTGTGGATGTCAAAGATTCCACGGCATACAGATTCGATGGCGTCTCGAATTGCCAGTGGATAGTTAGCTGATCTGTTTGGCTTCGTGATTAAGTTCGTAGCCCTTTTTTTTCTTTTTTTTCTTTTTCGGCACAGGGGGGGCGTCCACAGTTACCGCAGTCTCCGTACCTACGACCTTGGCCGAGTGGTCTGTTCCCTTGGGAATAAAAAGGCCATCTCCTGCTTCCAATTCATACTCTTCATCGCCATGGGTGATACGAAACCGACCACCCAATACCGCAGCAATTTTATCAAAAGGGTGGCTGTGTTCGGTAAAATAGGTTCCGGGAGGATAGATGTAGCGCTCAGGTTGGTAGCCCTGCTTCTCCATGTACGAAAGCATTTCATCTTCCGTATCCCAATGAAATTTCTTAATTTTTTTACTCATCTCGAAAGAGTTCCTTTGCAAAAAGCCGGGATATTCAAAGATAATCAGCTTTTATTTTTTCTTCTAGCTGCCAAAGAATTACATAGTTTTCACTGAAATGAAAAAGAAAAAACGTATTGCCGTCGCAATGTCCGGTGGTGTGGACTCCTCCACCGCCGCCGCTCTGTTGAAAGAACAGGGCCATGACGTTATTGGATTGACCATGCGTCTGTGGAGTGATGCATCGAGTTGTGCCCCCTCCTCCAGGGCCTGCTGTGCACCTGAAGACATCTATGATGCCCGCCGGGTGGCCGAGTCTTTGGACATCCCCTTTTATGTGGTGGATTACGAAGTACCGTTTCAGCGTCATGTGGTGGATGATTTTATTCGCTCCTACACGGCTGGGAAAACGCCGAATCCGTGTATCCGCTGTAATCAATCCATGAAATTTGAGCGGTTGTTGGCCAAGGCCCAGGCACTTGGAGCCGATGCTCTGGCCACCGGACATTATGCCCGTATCGTGCAGAGAGAAGATGGCCACCCTGAACTGTGGCGTGGCCTTGATCGGCGGAAGGATCAGTCCTACTTTCTTTTTGCCACGACGTTGGGGCAGTTGGCGCACATCGCTTTCCCGCTGGGAGGGCTCTCCAAAGCGGAGACCAGGCAGGTCGCCGAGAGGGCCGGGCTGCATGTGGAGCAGAAAGCGGAGAGTCAGGATCTCTGTTTTGTGCCGGATCAGGATTATCGGGCCTTTTTTCAAAAACACGCCCCGGAAGCGCTACGTGCTGGTGAGATTGTCCATCAGGATGGCCAGTTGCTTGGCCAACATAAGGGACTTCCGCTCTACACCATTGGTCAGAGGCGCGGCTTGGGCATCGCCGCGAAGCATCCCCTCTACGTTATCCGAATCGATGCGGCGTTGAACCAGTTGGTGGTTGGCCCTAAGGAGGCACTGCTCAGTCGCTCTTTTGTGATGGGAGATCTGAACTGGCTTGGTAGAGAGCCTCCAAATGTGCAGACGTCGCTTGAGGCACGCATTCGATATGCGGCGCAACCCGCTCCTGCAATCGTGGAACCGCTTGAAAAAAACAGGTTACGTGTTACATTTAGCACACTACAACATTCGATAACGCCTGGACAAGCAGCAGTACTCTATCGGGGGGATCGGGTTCTGGGAGGGGGGTGGATTTTGGAATCCGAGGGATAAATATCCTGGCCTCACCCCAGCCATCTTGTGAACGCATATGTTAATGATGACCCTGTTACAGGAGATCTCCTTCTTCTGGGAGTTTACCCCGGAGGAACGCAAGTTGATCTCGGAGAACGACAGCTTTTTCTCCACATTTCAACCGGGTGCGTTTTTAATCCGTCAGGATGCAACGGATCGGGCGCTGTTTGTGCTGATTCGCGGCTCTGCCAATGTGACGTTGAATGCGCATCCTGAAACCGTATTGGC
Source organism: Magnetococcales bacterium (assembly GCA_015233785.1). Lineage (GTDB taxonomy): Bacteria > Pseudomonadota > Magnetococcia > Magnetococcales > JADFWT01 > JADFWT01. Next base: position 19,254 of record JADFWT010000024.1, on the reverse strand, counting down.
TACGCTGGAACAGGGGGCTATCATCGGAGAGATGTCCTTTCTCTCCCATCAACCCCGTGCTACCAACGTTATTGCCAAAGAGACTGTTACCGCATTTCAGATTGACAGCGAAGCGATGGACCAAATGGATCCCTCACTTCAACTCAAGATTCAAAACCAGCTGATCAAAATATTGATCGATCGTCTGGAGGAGACCAACGGCAACCTTATGCGCCAAAAAGAGCAAAATATGGCCTTGGTTGAAGCGCTTCGAGATAAGTTTCAATGAATATTGCTCTTCGGGGAGGGTGTCATGGGGTGGTCGTTAACTCGGAGGGGAGTGTCTCCTCGCGATGGGATTAAGAGAGGCAGGGCACCATGTCCGTATTATTGAAACTCATGGATCAAGTTCCTTTTTTTTGGCAGTTTACCGCCGATGAAAAGGAGGTCTTTGTCGAAAATGACAGCTTCTTTGAGTCGTATCAGGATGGGGCGTTTATCATTGATGAGGGCTCCACAGATAGTAGTCTATGCGTTCTGGTGCGTGGAGATGTTAAAGTCACCAAAAAGCCCCATATCAATCATGCGTTGACGACCATGCAGGCCGGGGCCATGTTTGGCGAGATCTCTTTCCTGACTGGACAAGAGCGCACCTCCAACGTCATCGCCAAAGGGCCTGTCACGGTGTTTAAAATTGACCGTCAGAGCATGCAGCAGCTCAGCCTGTCAGTCCAGAACAAAATCAAGGATCAGCTCATTGAGGTGCTGGTCTCCAGGCTTGAGAAGATGAATGAGAAGGTCATGAAATCCTTCTGACCTCTCCTCATGTCTCCTCCTTGTTGTCTGAAGCACAAGGGGGTGACGGCTTTCGGCGCTTCCATGGCTTGCCCTTTTTCCAGCCTCCTCCACGGGTGAAGCAGCTCCAAGCCCATACAGCCCACTTCAACACCGCCGAGGCCAGCCACAACGACCAGAGCAGCATGATAATGCGATAGGCCATCATCGGTACGCTGACAGCCCAGGCTTGGGGTAGGATCGACTCGGTACGATCTTGATACCATTTCAGTTGAAAGGGGTCGGATCCGTTACCGGCGATCTGCATATCCGGGTGGCCCAACAACCCCTGCTGGACTACAAATATTAGACTTCCAATAGCCGTCAGGGTTAGCAAGGCCAGTACCATTTTATTAAGATTGTAGTGCCAGGGGCGATCCGGCAGAGAGGTGGCGCGACCGTGCAGTCCCATGGCCACAAACCAGCCCACAATCAAAAAAGCGGCGAAGAGCCCGTCTTGAGCAGCCACCAGCCCCAACCCTAAGAGTGACCACTGAAGGCTACTCAGTGGAATCCAGGAAATACGTCCCATCACGAAGGCGCCAGCCATCCAGGCCAATAGCGCCCCCCAGAACAGCACGGCCGGTCCAAGATCCGGCCCTCCGACGAAAAGCACCCAACGATCACGGGGAAATTTCAGTTCAATATGGCCATTGACCCCGGAGAGGCCCGCATCGACCAGGGGTGTTTTAAACAGGCTCTCCATAGTGGCTCCGTCGCGCCAATTGATATCCATCACTTGGTGTCCTGGTCGGATGGGAAGATGAACCCCACCCTCCTGAAGTCCCAAAGGTTGGGTGCGACCGTTGATCTTCACTGACAGAAGTTCCACCCCTTCTGGGAGACGGACCACATGCTGTCCTCCCTGGCTGCTTTTTAGCTTGAGGCGGAGCGTATGGTCGGAGGCGCGGAGGCCGGGGCGTACTTGAAGGGTGGACGCCTGAAGCGTCAGCGTGGGGCCAGGGACGCCAGGCGGCCTCTGTACTTGGATGGCGACCTGTTCTCCAGGCCATGGTCGCCACAGGGGGCGCAGTTGGCCACTGTTATTTTGGAGGCGGATTACCGGAATGCCCGAGAGTGATAGATGCCAGAGCGGGCTGGCGTCCAGATGCCACAGTTCGGTCCAGTCGTGATGCGCCGGGGCCTGTAAATTGATAACAGGCTGGATCTTAAGCGTGCTCTCCCAACTGTAATGGCGCTGTGAGGGGGAGAGTTTGACATGTACCATCCCCTGCTTGACCACCACCTCGGGGGTCATGACAGATTCGCCAGTCAGCAGCGGAATCTGCTTTACAATCACCGATCCGCTGGGCGATAGCCGTTCAACGGTGGTCCTGATTCGCCACTCCAGACCCAGCATCAGGGTGCGTTCAACCTTCAGCAGCGGTGGAAGTGTACGAGGTGAAAGGGTTCTCTCCTGGGCATTGGCATCGCTTTTCTGGGCACTGACGGTCTGTTTGCGGCGTAGTTGCAGGGTATCTCCAGGTCGTCCATTCTCTTTTAACCCTTCGATCAGCCAGTGATCGGCTTCAATCTCCAGACGGTGAGGAGGCAGAGCAAAGGGGAGTTGGATGGTTTCGCGATTGGGCATGCTCCCCTCAATCACCACCAGATGCCGTCCGGCGTCCACACGCAGCATCAGATGGCCATGGTGTTGGTTGCGGATCAGGGTTGGGGCGGTGTCACCATTGAGTATGATGCGCTCAGGGAGCCAGTGGCCCTGTTTGCCGGGAAGCGGTACGGCAACACGCTCTGCGGTGTGGAGTTGCAGACGCATGCGGAGTTGGTTGCCCCGAATCTCCATATGCGCCTTGGGAATATCGGCGCATTGGGGCAGGCAGCTCGGTGGTTCGGTGAATCGTTGGCGTAGAGTCTCCAGCATCTCCTTGGAGGGAAGTGCCGATTTTTGGGATAGATCCATCGCGTTAGCGGGTGACGCACTGAACACCGACACCAAAACGATGATCAACAGCAAGGCCCCCGATGTGGCGGATGATGGTGAAGGGTGTGATGGGGCGCTGTCGCTGGTGGGTTTAGGGGGTATCTCTTCAGCCTCAACCGACTGCTTTCGGTGGCCATTTCCTCCCCATCCCGGAGGGGTGAATCCACTCAGGCGGGCCAGAATCAGTACCATGAGTAATGCCCGCAAAATGGAGAGCGGGCGCATCACCTCCGGCGGCACCAGATAGAGCCGGAGTTGCTGGTCCATTTTTACCGGGCCGTTCCAGTTCAGGCGGACACGCTTCCAATCCCAAGTGGGCAGGCCGGGGCCGGTCTGAACCTGTGCGTTGGGGTCCATGCGCTGTAAGGGTTTCTTCTTGGTGCGGTATCGGGGAGCCATGCTTTGGTTGGGGGCATAACTCGGCTCCAGGTTTGATTGGGCCAGTTGCCTCTGGTAGGCCATGGCGCGACCTTTGCGCTGCCGTTTGACCTCTTGCTTCATCACATCTTCCTCTGCGGCCATATCAAGCGCCATCTCCTCTCGCATCTCAGCGGCAGGAAGGGGGTGGGGTGCAGAGATGGCACGATCTGGAGAGACGGAGCGCCAGCTCATCTCCAGTTGAGGATGAAGCCCCATTCGAATCTGATCCACCACAAAAGGGGCGGTAATGGCCACCAACCAGAGCAGGGCTGCGTAGCGATAGAATCCTACCGCACTATGCCACTTACCGTGGCGCACCACCCGCAGCAGTGCCATGGCCACCAGAAGATGGATCAACGCAGGGGCCAGCTCCGGCTCTTCATGATAGACCATGGTCAAGGTGATCAGGGCCAGAATGCCCCAACCCTTTCCCCACAGCTTAGCGGTGCCAAGCGCCAATATCAGCGTCAAAAACAGGTCCAGAAGCGTCCAGCGGTTGAGCCAGGTCCGGGTGGCGCTATCCATCCCTTCGGCGTGGAGTAGCCGCCAGCCGGGAGGGAGGTTGATGGAGGTTGTGACCTTCTGAAAATCGTGATGCCAACCGATAGCCGGGAGACTCCATGCAGCCTTATCAAAGCGGCTCTCAGTGGTCAGGTTGAGCTTTCCTTGGCGCATCTCAATCCCGGAGCGGCTCTCTTTGCCATCCAGGCGGGTAATGAGTTGGCTTTGGCCGCGAATGGCGGCGCTTCCCAGCGTCAGGGGGGGATCCATCTCCAACCGCCAGGAGCGGTTCAGGCGGCCGGTAATGGTGTCGCGAAAGGTCCACCCCTGACCATTAAAATCCAGCCATGCGGTACGATCCAGCGTCAACCGATCCGGGATCGGGTCGGGATCACCGCGCTTCTTCTCCTGGAGTATCATGACGCCGCCGGGCTCCATAAGATAGGCTGGGAGCTGTTTCCACTTGGTGGGGAGTGTTGTCTGTTGCGGATCAATGGCTTGGGATTTTTGGACCAACACATGTCGCAGATCATTATGGGCCTCAAAGACCCACACTTCTTGATCGGCCCACACCCCGTCGGTCTCTCTCTTGGGCAGGGTCAATGCAGAGACCGGCCCCAGATGGCGCTGGGTCAGGGTGATGTTCCATTGGCCCGGTCGGGCTTGAAGACGAATGCGGCCATCTGCTTCCACTCGTGCGGGAAGCGGGCTCTTGAGTCGTAGCGGAAGCAACCCCTTGTTGAGGGGCTGGTGAAGGGTTACCTCACGGCTTTTTCCGGCCACGCGCAATTTGATGAGGGTGGAGATTGTGAGAGGGATGGCATCTTCAATTTTGCGCTGCACCGTCATCTCCAGCCGGTCTTCTTGGCGCATGGCTTGTTTCTGATTGGTTTTGATCAACCAGAGCTTTCCACGATTATCCAGGTTGGGATACGGTACCCGCTCTCCCTCTGTGAAGAGACGCACCAGTCCGGTTTGTGGTGGCACTTGGAGCCATGGGGGTTGGTTCTCCCAATGAAACTGGCCGGTAATACGGTATGTGCCCGGCATCAGATGCACCATGGGGCGGTTATCCCGGCCACGGCTAAGAACCACCAGCGGACCCTCTTGGCTAGCCACTTGTTGAGGCCAATGTTTGCTGTTGCCTGGGAGTGTCACCCAGGTAGGAGTCGTGATTTGCCAATTCTGCTCAAAGGTAGCTCCATGGCGCTTAACCTCCAGCTTGAGCTGGCTTGGCCAAGCGCAGTAGCGGGTGTTTGGATCTCTGAAGGGAAAGGCGCAGGCACGATGTTCCAAACCATGCAAAGCCCAGCCGATCCATGGCTTAAGGGGGTCGGGGGTATCCTTCGGCGTCAAGGGGGCGGCTTGAAGAGGAAGCGCCAGAAGAAGAGCCGCCGCCACCATCCAAGCCGCTAAGCGAGGCAGAAGATTGTGGTGGCCTGTAAGTCCAATGGAGGGCAGCGATAGGCTCGTCATGGTGCGCGCTTTCTTAATGAACGAATCATCACCGGCTTAACTTTGGAGCACCGGTCTGTTCTCGAGAGGCTGGGCCAATCCCGCGTTGGCGTCAAGCCATGGCGAGACTCATGATGGGCCATCCCTCTTTTTCGGCGCGCGTTTTTAAAGTGTCATCCGGGTCCACGGCCACCGGGTTATCCACCATCTCCAGCAACGGAATATCATTCCGGGAGTCGCTATAGAACCAGCTTCCTTTCAGAGTGAAGTCGTGGGTCTCCATCCAGCTCTTCAGCCGTACAATTTTACCAGCTTGAAAGCATGGCTCACCTTTTGGTAGACCGGTGTATCCGCCGTCCGGTCCCTCCTCCAGCTCGGTGGCTAGAATGTGGTCCATCCCCAATGCGCGGGAGATAGGCCCGGTGACGAAGAGATTGGTGGCGGTGATGATCATCAGGGTGTGGCCCATGGCGCGATGTTTCTCCACCAGCTCCACCCCTCTAGGGCGAATGATGGGTCGAATCATCTTGGTCATGAACTGATCGTGCCAGTCATCCAGTGTGGTCCGCTTGTGGCCGGTAAGATGGTGCAGTTGAAAGCGCAGATAGGCGTTGATATCCAATTGACCACGCTTATAGTCTTCGTAGAAGCCTCGGTTTTGCTGCTCATAAGCGTCGCTGTCCACCAACCCTTGCTCTACCAAAAAGCGCCCCCAAAGGTAGTCGCTGTCTCCTTCAAGAAGTGTTTCGTCCAGATCGAACAGAGCCAGGTTTTTTTTCATGGAGTGGCTACCTTGCGTTGAGTATTTATGGATAGAAAACATGGATAAACTGAATTATATTAAAGTATGATATCATCGTATATCCAAAGGCAACAGCCCCGGATCCAAGCCTTTTTAAAAAAAAAGCAAAAAAAGTCCTAAACCCTGCGCAAATTGTGCCGATAAGGAGATCAGGAGCGCTGTTTCTCATAAGGAGATGAACCATGTTGACTGTCGCCCACCCGACGCCGAATCTGGGTGTGACCAACACCATCCAGGAGTCCGCCAATCAGCAGCGGACCGTCGAGGATATTCGCACCAACAATGCCCAGCAGTTGGACCCGCGCCATGTCCAGCAGCCTCAGGAGACCCCCAACTCGCAGTTGATCAAACGTGAAGCCTATAATGCCCAGGGTAGAAAGACCTATGGCGGGCGTGAAGAGGCTAGGGATCAGCAGGAACAGGGGGAAGATGGCGACAAGCTTGGAAAAGAAGAGAGTAGCGAACGTCGGCCACTGGATATTATGGCCTGATGTTTGATCCACTTACGTCCTATCCATCATCCATGTTACTCTTCTGGAAGAGAGTTTCAGCCATAAGAGTCGGCTTGTGCCCAATTCTTGCATCCACTCATAGAAGCTAATTTTTCCCTATATCGGTAGAGCCTAATGTCTGAGAAAAGCTATTTTCAGAAAATGCGTGGTGAAGGCCCAAGTCCGCCCGGTGTGCCTTTTTCCGAGGTGTTCTGGTCCTGGATCGGCTCGTTTCTTGGCATTGCGCTGGTGGGTTTTCTTCATGCCTACTGGCTGGCTCCCATGGATTTGGCGCTGATTATTGGATCGTTTGGGGCTTCGGCGGTGTTGATCTACGGGGCCATCGGCAGCCCGCTGGCACAGCCGCGCAATCTTCTGGGGGGACATATGATCTCCGGATTGATTGGTGTGGCGGTGTTTCAGACCGTCGGTGCCACCCCCTGGTTGGCGGGCGCGCTGGCTGTATCTTTGGCTATTGCCGTTATGCATCTAACGAAAACGTTGCATCCGCCAGGTGGAGCCACTGCATTGATTGCGGTGATCGGTTCTGATGCGCTGCATAATCTCGGCTATCTCTATGCGCTTGTTCCAGCTGGGTTGGGCGCTTTTTTAATGCTTGTTGTGGCGCTACTGGTGAATAATATTCCCGCAAGTCGGCGCTATCCCCTCTATTGGTGGTGAGGATCCACGTAGGAGATGAAGCACTCCAAGAAGAAAAAACACTCCGTGCTGTTCAGCAAAAAGCAGAAGGAGTCCTCTGGCAATCATAAGCATGCCCGTGTGGACTGCCTGCGTTGTAAGCACTTGGTGATTACCTGGAACTCCGCCTATCCCCGCGCCTGTCGGGTGATGGGTTTTAAGAGTAAACAGATGCCTTCTCAGGAAGTTATGGCGGCTTCGGGTCAGCCCTGTCTGATGTTTGAGGCCAAAGTGCATAAGCCCGAAACAGCCACCCCGGTTCAGGGATCCCGCGATCCATCAGGCCGTCGCAACTGGTACGTCTAGGAAGTTGAATGTCAACAGGCCCTAAGCGTTATTCTGACCCTTTGTGGCTTCCAGATAGTTCTTCCAAGCGTCCGATGTAAGATTGCGTTTGTTTCGATTGCACTCGGTGCAGGCCGCGACGCAGTTGCTGCGACTGGTGCGCCCGCCGCGAATGAGTGGGGTCATGTGATCCATGGTGAGTGCATTGGGTGAGAAGTGACCGCCACAGTAGTGGCAACGTCCTTCTCCCAACCGGTTTTTCCACCAGGCAGAACGTTTCATCTCCTTGGCTTTACGCCGTTCTCCGGTCACCTGATCGGGGTCGGCTTCGATGAAAAAATGATCAAAAATAGGGGTATCGCTCAAGGGGCAAACTCCGAGATATTCAGTTCTGGTTCCTGTTCTAAAAGCAGATCGCGAATCAGATCAGCCGTGATGGCGGTGAGGAGAATCCCGTTGCGGTAGTGTCCGGTGGCATAGAAGAGTCCCTCCAACGATCCGCGACCGAGAATTGGCGAACCATCTTCGGTAGCAGGGCGCAGCCCGGACCATGTTTGGTCAATCCGAGCCTCCGCCAAGCCGGGAATCATGGTGATACCCATACCCAAAATGCGATGCAGTCCACCGGCTGTCACCGCCTTATCAAAGCCGCGATCCTCCAGTGTCGAACCCAAAAGAACCCGACCATCGGCCCGAGGCACTACATAGCCGCTAAAACCGTAGGCCACATGGCGGAACAGCGGCGGGCGGGTATCCAACTGGGCGATCTGTCCGGCCATGGGCTTGACCTTGGTGCGCAGTGGCGGAAGGCCGTGCAGTCTGGAGCTCCAAGCTCCACCAGCCACCACAACCCGACCCGCCGGGATAAGTCCTTCCGCGGTCTCAACGCCGGTTACGCGCCCCTGGTGACTCTCAATGCCGAGCACTGTACGTCCTGACTCAAAACGTGCCCCAAGCCGTTGGGCGGCCGCTGCCAACGCTTTGCCCAGCAGTACCGAATCCACTTGGTGATCATCGGGATAGTAGTTAGCCCCGATCATCTGTTCGGTGAGGGCTGGTTCCAGCTTACGGGCATCCTCACGATCCAAAAGTTCTACATTAAGCCCACGATCCAGCATCCACTCAGCCCGGCCAGCAGCCAGACGACCTTCAGCAGGATCCAGCGCCACTTCCAGAACGCCTGACTCTTCGTAGCCGATATCGATATCGGTGATTTCAGTCAGCTCTTGACAGAGATCCCTGAAGCGGGCTCGGCTGGCCAGACATAGCTCCAGAAAAGCCCCGGCCTGGGAGACCTCCGATTGGGCTCCCAGTATGCCTGCTGCTGCCGCAGAAGACTCCGCCCCCGGTAGCGCCCGTTCCAGAAGCAGTACCTCAAAACCCGCCTGACGGAGACGAACGGCGCTGGCGCAGCCCATCACTCCCGCCCCAATAATCACTATCTGATCAGACATCTAAACCTCAAGATCCAATTTCATGACGTGAAGTGCATCTTTGCGCTTTGCGTCATAGTGACGCCATTTGGCATCGGTTATGTTCTGGGTATGGGTTTCGTGGAAGCCGTGTCGGGCAAAGAAACCCACCACCCGCTTGCGACGTGTGCAGGCAAATAGATAACGCAGTTTGCTGCCGGCTACATCCTGCCCGATACGCTGAATCAACTGGCCACCAATTCCCTCCCCCTTGAAGCGGGTCAGAGCGTAGAGAGAGACAATCTCTCCGGCCCGGTCCTTTCGGTAAGGCTCTGTCAGCAGAGAGCAGACACCGGCCAGATGCTGGCCATCGATAAAGGCTCCATAGCCGCCAATCAGTAGCGCCATAACCTCTGGTTCATTGCGGGGTAGAAGGTATTTTTCCTCCTCACCTCGGCGAATAATCGCCGCGACCTGGGGAAAATCATCAAAGCGCAACCGACGTATGCGGCAGTAGTGTCGTTCGGAGAAGAAGGTGCCGCATCCACCGTAGGTAAACAGTTCAGAGGCCAGATCCTCCAGGCGGCAGAGGCTGACTGAGCCCACGCCGCTGCCAAGTAACTGTTGGACCACGGAGATCAACGCCCTCCTCTCTTGAACACCCCCCATGAGGTCATTAGGGCTGTGCAGCAAGGTAGGCAGACGGTTGGGGTTCAAATAGGAGATCCCACGCCCATGGCTATCCTGTAATCCCCCTTGGGGATCTAGAATCACCACCCGGCCAAAGCGAAAACCCCCCCCCCCCCCCCCCCCCCCCCCCCCCAAAGCGAAACGCCCCAGCCAGTGCGGCGGCCCCATCAAAATAATCGTTGCTGCCTCGATCTTGAATGGTGGTGACAAGTATCGGGTCATCCCCTTTCCAGAGGGTCAGGCCAATCTGCAACCAATCCTGGTCATCTTCACAATGGAGACAGGGAGTCTCCTGCTCACTCGATAGAAGGTTCTGCAACCGATGGCGCAGCGCTTGCTCTGAATGCGGCGTCACCAGTAGTATTCGGCACCCATTCTGGACTAGATCGTAAATCGTTCCTCGCAACGTCTCCAAGGCCTGAGGGGCACACAGCGACGCTGCATCGATCACAATCATCAATGCACTATCCCGGAAGGCTTCCAGGAAAAATTCTTTCTCGGAGAAGGTCTTCTTCACGTAGGATTCCTAATCAAGATGCTCTGCTGGCCTCTCTTCCCAGCATCGGGCATATTAGACGGCCTCAACCTGTTTTGTCATCGGCTGATGGAGCGAGAATCATGGAGCAGCTTCAAGAGAAACTACTTGGCGTCCATGGGCGCGGTTACCGGGGGTATAAGATTCTTCGGGGTCGCTATGTCCTGGACGGATTCCATCTTCAAGTGGATTGGGTGCAGGGGGATCCCTACGCCGAGCCGTCACCCATGCGGCTGTTGGTGGCACCTGATCGGGCTGCTATTCCTGCCTCATTGAGAAACAACCGTATCCGTACCACAGCTCTTGAAGACTATCTGGCCCGTCAGATGGAGCGGGCAATTGTGCATCTTGTCAAGGGGAGTCGGGGCAGCGGTCACAGCGGGAAAGTGCGCATTCGAACCAATGGCCAGGCGGTGTTGCGGCGTTCTGCGCTGTTGGTACATGAAGACGGCACTGTGGAGGCGCGGCTTCGGGTGGGGCTGCCTGCGGCAGGGCGGCGTCCGTTGGTGGATGAGGCGCGTGAGATGCTCTGTGAGGAGCTTCCTGCCTTGGTGGATAAGGCGTTGATCTATGCGCATCTGGATGCGGACGACGTAACGGAGCATGTCAATCGTATTGAGGATCAGGCGTGGTTAAGGGAATGGTTGCATAAAGAGGGGCTGGTGGCCTTTGTAGCCAATGGTGCCATTTTGCCACGTCGCAGCGGCGTGGATGACCGGCCCATGGAGCATGGAGCGCACCCATTTTCGGCTCCGAAGAGCCTGCTTCGCACGCCGACGCTTCCTCATGCCGGTCCCACGCCGGGCATGGCGATTCCCCAAGGGGTGACGCTGATTGTGGGGGGCGGCTTTCATGGAAAATCAACGTTGCTTCAGGCATTGGAACGGGGTGTCTATAACCATCGTCCCGGAGATGGTCGAGAGCGGGTGGTGACCGATCCCAGTGCCGTCAAAATATGCGCCGAAGATGGGCGTGCGGTTCATGGCGTCGAGTTGCGCCCCTTTATCAACCACCTTCCCGGCGGCAAACCTACCCACCACTTCACCACGGAGAACGCCAGCGGCAGCACCTCTCAGGCTGCTAACATCATGGAGGCTCTGGCATCAGGGTCGCGCCTGCTGCTGATGGATGAAGATACCTCGGCCACCAATTTTATGATTCGGGATTCAGGTATGCGCGCTCTGGTGAGCCCGGATCGTGAGCCCATCACCCCTCTCTCGGATCGAATCAGGCGGCTTTATGAAGAGGCTGGTGTCTCCACTATTTTGGTGATGGGAGGGTCCAGTGCTTTTTTTTCGGCGGCGGATCATGTGGTGATGATGGATAACTACCGGCCCGAAGATGTGACCACGCGGGCGATAGAGCTGGCGGCTGGTCTGGAGATGTCCAACAAGGAGGAGATGGAGGCTTGGCATGGCTCGTTTGCCGATGCGTATAGAGACGGGTTTGGGCGTCGTTTGATACCAGAGACGTTGATACCTATCGGGCGAAGTGGCCGTCCTGGAAAGATCGCCTGGCGAACCCCAAAACGGCTTCAGTTTGGAGAGCTTGAGCTGGATCTGAGCCGGGTTGAGCAGTTGGTGGATCCAGGACAGGGACTCGCTATGGGGTATCTTCTCAGGGCATGTGGGCTTCTGGAGAGCCCATTAGAGCTCACTCCGGAACGGGCACTCTCCAAGGTTCTGGATCGGATGGAGCGAGATGGATTTGATGCCATTCGTGGAGAGCCATCTGGAGAGCTGGCGCTACCGAGGCTTCAGGAGCTGACGGCTGCATTCAACCGTATGCGCGTATCAGCGGTCAAATCGATATGATGGAGGCTGGTTAACCGACACGCATCATATAGAGTGTATCAAGGGATTCAAAAAGTTTGCGACGCAGATCATTGAAGCGTTTCATCTCGTCAGTGGCCGCGTCGTGCTCACCGGTTCGCACCATGCGAACCACCTCTCTTGCCAGTTCGTGTATCTTGAGATGATCTTCTCCAAGAGTTTGGAACAGCTCTTCGGAACCAAACCTCTCCTCACCTTCGGAGTAATACCATTTTCCGAACGCGCACTCGTGGCCGCTGGCGACCTCTTCCGGCTTCAACTCCAGTCTACCCCGAATAACCTGCTCTAGTTTTCCAATCCAAGCCAAGTGGGCCTGTTTGACGGCCAGTACATCAAACGGAGGCTGATCCGTAATCAAACCCTCCTCGGCCTTTTTAAGATTGTGACTAGAGTCGTTGATTACCTCGGTGAGCGAGCCGACATACTCCACCGAGCCGCTTAGAAAATTGATGTGGCGCATGGCGGTAAGCATCATCTTCTGCACCTCCACCGATGCGGTAAAGATCTCTTTGGAGGAGACGCTGACCGCACCAGACTGCTCACGGGCTTTGGTGCTGGAGTTAGCGACTTCATTGGCCCCTCTGGCCACATCGGAAGCGCTTCGTGCAATTTCAGCGGTACCAGTGGCCGCTTCCATGGCTGCGCGGGACACCTCTTGGGAAGCCATCTCCAACTCGGAGGCGTTACGTGTCACCTCACCGGCGGCGACGGACACTTCATTCATAGACTGTTGGATCTGAATGACAGCCCGAGACTGATCGTCCACTGCTTGGGTGATCTCCTGATTGGCCTGGGAAATCTCACTGATCATATCAGTGACATCACGGGTGGCGTTGGCGGCATGTTCGGACTTTGATTGGATCTCTCGGGTTTTCTCTTCGATCATCTTGGTGGCTTCTGAAGTCTGCTGGGCTAACTCCTTCACTTCGTTGGCCACCACGGCAAACCCAGTGCCTGCTTCACCGGCTCCGGCAGCCTCAATAGATGCGTTGAGGGCCAACATGTTGGTTTGATTTGCAATATTTTTAATAGCTTCCACCACTTTGCCAATCTCACGCGCCGAGACGGCAAGGTTTTCGATGACATGAAGGGTCTCTTGGGCGTTATCGCTCACCGCGGATGATTTTCCATCCGCCACCTTGCACCGATTGCGCACATCTTCCAGAGACATGTTCACCTCTTCCACAGAGCCGGTGACATTGGCAACAGACCCATTAACCTGCTCCAGGCTCTCATTGACCCCCATGATGTTACTGGTCATCTGTTCGGCTGCTGCGGCCATGGTGTGGACGTTGGCACTGGCCTCTTCCGATGCGGCGGCAATGGCGTTGACATTCTCCGAAAGCAGCCCCGCTTCGTGGGAGACCTGGGCGATGTTCTCGTTGACAAGATTGATGTTGGCGTTGAGGCGTTGGGTCTCGGTGTCCAGTTGATCATTCTGTCTCACCACCTTTTCCGAGAGCTGCTGAGTGGAAGTAGCATCTTCCTGAAGAATCTGTTTCAGCAACACCTGCTCATTCACCACCGCCATCACGGTCTCAGATTGAAGGTTCATGGTTTGAATCATGTTTTTGATTTTATGCGCCATGGCATTAATACTGGCCGAGATGCGATTCAGTGAATCCTTACCCACCAACTCAATATGGGTGGTTAGATCACCATCACTGAGCTGTTTGACGCCCTCTTCAATTCGCCACACCGTGCGCAGAATGGATTGAATAAACAGAATGGTCATCAGTACAGAGACAATGGCCACTAGAAAAATAGTACTTTGCAAAATAAGGCGTTTGGCTTCGGAAGCTTCCGCTTGCTCCAGAGCTTCGATACGTACCTGTTCCGTAACGGTCAGAACCTCCTTGACCAACTGATCCATACCCTTGGCAGAGGGGCGATCCATTCCTTTTACAGCCTTGTCGGTCTGGAAGATTCCCGGAATATGTCCAATGCGGTAGTTGTTATCAACAGCTTGAATATACTGAGGTGCAAGCTTGGAATGGGCTTCGATAAGTTGATCCAGTGAGGTCGTGGCCAGTCCCAACTGGGAAAGATAGGGGCGTGCTTCCTTTAAATAGCTCTGAACGGTATCGTGTCGCTTGCGAAAGCGCTTGTAATATTTAAAATCATTGAGCGGTGGTTTGGCTTTGACGCCTCGAAGCAGTGTGTTTTTCCACTCCTGAATCTGGCGCCCGAACTCAGTAGCCGCCTTTTGAATCAGCACCGTGGTCTGATTGCTGGTTGCAAGGGTGGTGAGCTGTTCGCTCTGGGACTGAATAATAGCACCCTGGAAGATGGTAAGGATGGCAATAATGAGTGTCAAAACCAATAGAATGATCAGTTTGACACGGACCCGAATCCTGTCAACCCAGAGAGCCAATAGCTTCACACCCAATCCCTCCTCGTCACAACTACACTACAATGGGCCCGGCCATCTCCCCAGAACGCCGGGTCATCGTCATATATATATAGGCACGCCTCAGCAACTTCACATGCAGAAATACATGCGAAGTAGTACACGCTCCATGAATCGTGCATGACCATAAATACTTATTGATCAGATATGAGCCCTGATCCAATGGTCTCAGCCATGTGAATTCGAATCAATATATTACGATTTAAAAACCATAGACCGATTACACCCCACAGTATCATAGAGTATGGAGTTCCAGGTCAAGGTGGGTGTGTTTCTCAATAGCTTGGCGGTTTCCGACTACGGCAATACTCGCTTTCCCTGCGTCAAATAGGGTGTTCCCTACTCTTTGCAGATCGGCAAGCGTGGTGGATAACACCATCTCTCGATAGTTGCGCCGCCGTTCCGGAGTGTAGCCATGGCAGGCATCAAAGTAGGCGTGACGTGCCTCTCCGGCTGGTGATCCAGGCCGGTCAATAGCGCTGATCACCCCGAGAATCGCCTCTTCAATGGTGTGGGGCTCGTGCTTGTTCTCTTGCAGCCAAGCCAGGGCGTTGTCGAAATCTTGCAGTGTTTCGCCAAGGCGTGGATCTCGATAGGAGAAAAACCTGAAAGAGCACGAATCGGCATCATAGCCAGCGCCAGAGCCATAGGCTCCCCCCTGTTCGCGGATGGCCCGGTGCAGGAAGCCGTTACGCAGAAAGTGGCCCAGCACCGTCAATACTGGTGCATCGGCATGTAGATAGGGGACGGTGGGATAGACTTTGGCGCAGTTGTTGACCTGACTGTTGATGGCCCAACCCTGACGGATCCGTTCCCGTTCAGAGGGGCGTTGCAGGCGATCTGCTTCACGGCCTTTGGAGGCATCACCCCAGAGTCGGGTCAGATCGGCCTCAAACTTACTAAATTGATCCTGTTCTCCTATCATAAGCAGCTCTGGCCGGCCTTGACCAAGATGGTCCCGCAGGCTGGAGAGGCGCTCACCAAATGCTGCCAGCTCCTTGGGGTCATCCAATGATTTATCCAGACGCTTAATGCGCTGAACCGCCGTCAGTCCGCCCCAGTGATCAGCGAGCGAAGCCGTGGAGCTCATCCCTTTGGAGGCCAGAGAGATGGCAAAGGCGTGGCCATTATCGGCTACCCGCATCTCAGTAGAGGCGCGCATCTGTGCCACCAGCTCCCGCAAGCGGGGTAGTTCGTCAAAGCGGGCTTTGTGAAAGGTGTCGTAGACCAGCTCCGACATATCGGCATGGTTGAGGGTCAACGATTTACTGGAGAGGGTAAAGAGGGAGCGAAACTGCTCAGGATTATCCACGGAGGCGCGAACCAGTGTACGGGCGCCAATGCCGCCACTCACCCCGGCCTGCCAGGCCTGGGTGGTCATGTAGTCCCGGTTGCCGCACCCCACTTCAGCCAGACAGGCGGAGAAGATGGGCGCCATCTCCAACTGCTCTTCCGGGAGTTGCGGCATGTCCATGACGATTTGTTGATACACGAGGCCATTGGTGGGTTGGTGATACCAAGCGCAGGGCATCCCTCCTAGTGTGCGGTTGCTCCCTTGGGCAACCGGGGTCTCCTTGGGCACATCGGATAGCTCGACTTTGGGCAGAATATCCGGGTCGTCCTGACTGTTCTGGCGTTCCAGAAGGTCAGTGGTCAGGCGAATAATCTCCTGCTTGTCATCGTCGTTCAATCCGGCCTGAATCTTGGCCAGACGCGCCTTCTCCTTTTGGCGGCGTCTTTCAGGGAGTTCGGCATCGGGACGCAACGTCACACGTACCCGGTGTGGATTGTTCAGCAGGTTTTTCCGAACCAGCGATTGGATAAAGTCAGGCTCCTTGACCTCCTCGCGCAGCTTCTCAAGCACTGGATCCAAGGCCAGAATCTGCACGGGATCGCCGCCATGCAGCGCAGCAGGAAGCGTGGTGAGCATTAGCTTGAGGCCATAGGGGAGGCTGTCGCCGCCGATTTCACGACGGGCCAATTCAAGCTGGTGGAGCACCGCATCAATGCGTGCTTGATCCACCCCCTCCTCTGCCACACGCTCCAGCAAGTCGAGAACCTCTTTCTGCAGCTCATCGGCCCGTTCCGGCTCGCTTCCCTCGATGCCGCAGCTGAAGACCATCTCCCGTTGGGAGTCATCCAACCCGCAAACCGGCGATGGTGCGCTGCCCAGCTTGGTGGTCTCCAGAAGATGCAGCAGAGGAGAGGAGCTGTTATCCATCAGCACACCGGTCATCAGGTGCGCCTTAAGCAGCTCTTCGAGATTGACATTACGGCCCAACAACCAACCCAGAACGATGTGTGTCTTCTCTTCCGGCCCATCTTCCCCCTCCAGAGCGTAGACACCCTCAGCCTCCATGGGAGCCGAATGGCGCATTTCATCGGCCACCTGAAACTGCTCCCCAGGAGCCTGGAATTTTGCCAGTACTTTCTCTTGAAACACCGCCTGATGCTCGGCAGCGGAGATGTCTCCGTAGGTCATGAAGACGGCGTTGGTGGGATGATAGTGCTGGGCATGGAACCCCTTCAGCTGCGCCCATGTGAGGTCGGGAATGTGCTCGGGGCAACCGCCGCTGTTGAAGTGGTAGGTGGTGGTGGGAAAAATATTCTCGGAGAGCTTCTCCCAGAGGGCGCGGGCCGAAGAGCTCATGGCCCCTTTCATCTCGTTAAAAACCACGCCCTTGTATGTAAGGTCGCTCTCTGGATTTTCCGGCTCCTCAAACTCTACCCGAATCCCTTCCTGGGCAAAATCCAGGGGATCCAGACGGGGAAAGAAGGCCGCATCCAGATAGACATCCATCAGGTTATTGAAGTCCTTGCGAGACTGACTGGCGAATGGATAGGCGGTCCAGTCGCTTGAGGTGAAGGCGTTCATGAAAGTGGCCAGTGAGCGGCGCAACATCATAAAGAACGGGTCGCGCACCGGGAAGCGTTCACTGCCGCAGAGGGCGGTATGCTCCAGCACATGCGCCACACCGGTGGAGTCCTGGGGCATGGTGAGAAAAGCGACCAGAAAGGCATTGTGGTGGTCCTTGGCTGCCAGATGCAGATGCCGGGCACCTGTAACGCGGTGGCGATAGGACTCCACCGTCAGATTAAGGGCTTCCACACGTTCTTTATGAAGGGACTCAAAAGGCTGTTGACTCATTCTGTTTCCATCGTAGGCAAAGCGGGATGTCGGATCGAAGCGAAAAGCATACCATGTAAGAAGCTCAGGCGCTTCGGGGGAAACGACCCAATAAAAAATCAGTATACTGGTTAAATAATTATAATGCTGATTGATGAATAGGTAGCTGACCTCTACAATCCATCAGATTTTGCATAGTGTTTATATATCGCTTGAGACCGCTGCTTGATAAAGCTTTTCAGTTCCAGAAGGTTCATCGTCTGAACCTGTTACAACACTTTTTTTCAACAACCCGTTCGGAGGTGAACCATGGCGGATGGCCAAGCCGTAAGCCAAACGATCCTTGTTGTTGGCGGTGGAATGAGTGGACTCACCACTGCCGTTGAGGCCGCCGAAGTTGGGTATGACGTCATTCTGGTAGAGAAAAAACCCTACTTTGGTGGTCGTGCAGCGCAGTTGAATAAATATTTTCCCAAGCTGTGTACCCCTTCTTGTGGACTTGAGATCAATTTCCAACGAATTCGGAACAATCCGCGGATCAGCTATTTCACCATGGCAGAGGTGGAAGAGGTGACCGGAACCGAAGGGAATTTCACGGCGCGCATTCGTCAAAATCCACGGTTTGTTAATGAAAAATGTACCGCGTGCGGCGACTGTGCCCGAGCGTGCGAAACCGAAGTGGAGGATCCCTTCAACTTTGGACTTGGGCGAGCCAAGGCGATTCGCAACGCCTCGGCCATCTCCTATCCGAATCGCTTTTTCATGGATGCTGAGTTTGCCAAGAGCGAGGAGGCCAAACGGTTGGTTTCGGTCTGTCCCGTCGGCGCTATCGAGCCGGATATGGAGGCCAATACGGTGGATATTCCGGTCTCCAGCATCGTCTGGTCCACAGGCTGGACGCCTTACGATGCCAGCAAGATCACGGCTTACGGTTTTGGACGTTTTGAGAATGTCACCACCAACATGCGTTTCGAGCGCCTCTCTCATAAGTATGGCCCCACCGGCGGCAAGATCATTCGTCCCGATGGCAAAGCGGTGCAGAATATTGCCTTTATTCAATGCGCAGGCTCGCGGGACCACAATTACCTGCCGTTTTGTTCCCGCATCTGCTGTCTGGCATCCATGAAGCAGACCACCTATGTGCGTGCACAATATCCAGATGCCAATATCACAATTTATTACATAGATCTGCGCGCCATGGATCGCTATGAAGGGTTTCAAAAACGCATCGAAGAAGATGAGAAAATCCGCTGGATCAAGTCCAAGCCAGCACGCATCGATGAAGACCCTGTGACCAAAGATCCCATCGTTATCGGCGAAGATACCCTCACCGGAATACGTTTTTCCGAAGCTTACGACATGGTGGTTTTGGCAACCGGAATGGAGCCGAATACCGCGTCCAGTAGAGTGCCCGTCCCAGGCGTCGAGTATGACGAATACGGCTTTGTGACGGGTAGTGCGGGTGGTGTGTTTGCCAGTGGTTGTTCTACTGGGCCGTTGGATGTGGCCAGCTCGGTTCAGGCCGGTACCGCCGCCGCTCTCAAGGCGATTCAAACCGTGGCGAAAGCGAGAGGATAACGACGATGGAAGAGATGAAAATCGGCTGTTACATCTGCACGGGTTGCGGTATTGGCGACGCTCTGGACATCTCCCTCCTGGAAGGTGTCGCCAGTAAGGAGGCCAAGCTGCCGCTGGTCAAGAATCATGCGTTCCTCTGCGGTGAGGCTGGGGTTCAGATGATTTGTGACGATATGGCCAATGAAGAGGTAAACGCCCTTGTGATTGCCGCTTGCTCACCACGCGTGCAGGTGGAGACCTTTCGCTTTGACACCTCGCTAAT
>JADFWT010000249.1 GCA_015233785.1 Magnetococcales bacterium | reverse complement strand
AAAACTTGCCTGCGCAATCTCTGAAGAGAGTGGGCTGCAACAGTGAAAAGTTGCTTCTGACCCGTCATTTTCACGACGCGGAAAGTGTGGATGAGGCGCGCCGTCTGCTTCGATCAAAACCCGGCGCACACCATGGGGTGGTGTTGCAAAATGTTCCTGAAGCCCTTAAACGCCGTATGCGCAATCCCACGCCTCAGCAGCCGGGACAGCCGAACCGGATCCGTGTGGCTTCGTTCTCCTATACCCATCTTGCGCTGGATCTAAAGATCAATAACCCCCATCCCATGTGGCTTCTCTACCGGGATGGCTACCACCCCGACTGGCGGGCCACAGCCAATGGCCAACCCATCCCGGTCATTCAAGCCGACATCGGCTTCAAGGCCGTGTTGGTGGAACCCGGCTCCAGCCATATTCGATTTGAATTGGATCGCGGGCTGATGGGACACCTCGGCACCCTCATACTGATCAGCGGCATGTCGATGGGTGTTGCATGGATCCTGTGGATGTTGTTCAGTCTGTTCCGGCCTGTGCGGTCTGGAACGGTCCAGAAACCCCCTACCCTCCTCGAAGCAGTCGAATGAACGCCTCTGCCACCTTGTTGTCCAGATTCGCACGGGTGCGGGCGATCCACAGCGTGCGCATGATGCGCAGGCCCTGAATCTTGATGTGATACAGGGATTCGTCGATCAACGACTCGCCGACCGCGAAACGGGGCAGGAAGCTGACGTGGCGGCCGCGGTTGATCATCTCAATGATGGTATCGGTAGAGCCCACCTCCATGTCGATAAGAAGTTGACGAATGCCGATGTCGCGCAGGGCCTTGTCCACATCGATACGCAGGGCGGAATTCGACTCCCGAAGCACGTAGCGCAGCCGTTCCAACTGGTCAACCGGGATCAAGTCGCTCCCCCACAACGGATGACCACGACCGCAGACCAGCAGCAATTCGTCGTCGAGCCACTTCTGAACCAGGATCTCCGGGTTGTCCGGGGCCTGCTCCAGCAGGGCCAAGTCGGCCAGGCCCGTGCTCAAGCGGGTCTGTATACGACGGGTGTAGCCCATGCGGCTCTCGATCTGAAACTCCGGGTGCGCATCGTTGAACTGCAACAACAGATCGGGCAGAAGATGCTCGCCAATCGCGGTGTTGACCTCCAGACGCAGCCGGTTTCGCCCCGCTCGCAGAAAGGAGAGGTCGTCCAACAGCATAGACTGATGATCGAGCACCAACCGAGCATACGCGTAGACGCGCTCCCCGGCGGCGGTCAGTTCCAGCCGCCTCCCCTTTCGCTGCATCAGGGCGATGCCGTAGCTGCTATCGAGAGAACGCAATCGCTTGGTGACGGCGGGCTGGCCCACATGCAGCCGTACCCCCGCCTCCTCAACGCCACCCAGCTCCACCACCGCACGCAGAGTGGCCAGCGCTTTCATGTTTGGGAGATTAAAGTATTCCATTTTGGAATATTAGCAAATTCAGATTCATTTGAATATCTCTTGAAACCAATGCACAATCTTACACTCCAAGCGTGTGATTGAGATCATCATGATTCGCTGCTCTTATATTTCTCTCTATTAAACATAGGCCTCTTATATATATGTCCATGCAAAACCTCCCCATAAAGCTTCTCGTCAGCGGCCTGCTGTTCGCTCTTTTGGCCGCCTATACCGCCACCGTAGCCCCCAGCATTGAAGTCAGCTGGGTGATGGCCATTTTAATCCTGACGATTTATCTCTTCTCCTTCGAGGTCGTAGGCGTGGATGAGGCCGCCGTGACCATTATGGTGCTCTTGGGACTTTCATCGCTCTTTGCACCGATCATGGGGTTGAGTCAGGGGCTGGTGGACAATCAACAGCTTTTTAACGGGTTTGCTTCCAACGCGGTGATTTCCATCATTGCGGTGATGATCATCGGTGCCGGGCTGGATAAAACCGGGTTGATGAGTCAGATGGCCACGCTGATTCTCAAAGTTGGTGGGACATCGGAAAAAAAAGTTATCCCCATTATTTCTGGTACGGTGGGGATCATCTCCAGCTTCATGCAAAATGTAGGGGCAGCTGCTTTGTTCATCCCAGTGGTCAGCCGCATTTCGGCCCGTAGTGGCTTACCCATGTCTCGCTTGTTGATGCCTATGGGGTTTTGCGCCATCTTAGGTGGTACAGTCACGATGGTTGGTTCCAGCCCATTGATCCTTCTCAACGACTTGATTCTCAACTCTAATGCTGCTCTACCACCAGAACAACAAATGAAGACCTGGTCGCTGTTTTCCGTAACTCCGATCGGATTGGCACTGGTAGCCACTGGCATCATCTACTTCATCTTGGCTGGTCGGTTTGTTCTACCAACGACTGGTGGAAAAGGGGCATCGCCTATCAGCACAATGGACTATTTCCAGGAGGTTTATGGATTGGACTATGTGCTCAATGAGATTCACCTACCCGTCGGCAGTAAGATGGATGGGTGTACTCTGTTCGATGTGGAGCACGATGAAAGTGAACACCGAGTTCGGGTAATTGCCATTACTCGCCTGACCGGTGAAGTGGTAATGGGCCATAACGGTCTATCAAGGGACTTCCTGATCAAGGATGGGATGGTTCTGGGCGTCATGGGATCCCAGGAAGAGCTGAAAGATTGGGCACAGTATTGGGGTGGGGAGATTCGGCCTGATCTGAACATCTTTATCGATGCACTTTCCACTGTTAAGTCAGGGATAGCAGAGGTGGTAATTCCCCCAGGTTCAGACATGATCGGGAAAAGCGCTCGTGATGTATGGATGCGAAAGACCATAGGAGTCTCAATGGTCGGCCTCCATCGCAACGGAGTGACCATGCAAGAGGGAGATGGTATTCGTGCCATGCCTTTGCAATCTGGAGACACTCTGGTTGTACACACCAGTTGGGAAAATCTGGCCCGTTTAGAGAATGATCGGAACTACGTTGTGGTCACCTCTGAATATCCCAAGGAGGAACTTCGTCCTCACAAAGTGGCCCATGCAGGTTTTTTCTTTGCCGTTGCCCTGACCATGGTTTTGTTCACCGATCTCAGGCTCTCTGTGGCATTACTCACTGGTGCCATAGGTATGATTCTATCACGGGTTCTGACCATCGAAGAAGCGTACAGATCGGTCAGTTGGAAAACCGTTTTCTTGCTGGCCAGCCTGATTCCATTGGGTGCAGCCGTCGAGAGTTCTGGCACCGCCAGGAACAATACAGTCATGACG
>JADFWT010000248.1 GCA_015233785.1 Magnetococcales bacterium | reverse complement strand
TTGCCCGACCTCCATCTACCGAACGGCCGGTCAGCATAAGGGTCATGGCAGGTAAAGGACCGATCAGGCGCGGTAGGCGCACCGCCCCCCCAAACCCGGGATGAATGCCTAGCTTCACCTCCGGTAGTCCCAGCTTGGTACGTGGGTCGTTGGACGCCAACCGATAACGGCAGGCCAGCGCCAACTCCATTCCACCGCCCAGGCAGAATCCGTCAATGACGGCAACCGTTGGGAACGGCAGCGTTGCCAGAAGATTCATCACCCCCTGGCCACGGCGGATTAATTCCAGCGCTTCGGCTTGATCATATAGATCGATAAACTCCCCAATATCGGCACCTGCCACAAACCCACCTTTTTTGGCACTCTCAATAATCAGGCCTAGAGGGGGATGGCTTTTCAATTGGACAAATACCTGTTCCAGCTCTGCAATCAGTGCTCCATTAAGACTATTGGCTCCTTTGTCGACCCGATCAAGTTGCAGCCAGGCGATGCCTGCTTCATCCTGACTCAGACGTAGATGGCGCAGTGTAAGCTCTATGGCACTCATTGCCCTCCTCCTTGTTGACGCTCCAGCAACACCGCGCCTCCCTGCCCGCCGCCGATGCAGAGAGCCGCTACGCCGCGTCGTTCGTCCCGTGCCTGCATGGCCTGAAGAAGATGCAGCACAATGCGCGCACCGCTGGCTCCCACAGGGTGGCCCAGTGAGATGCCGCCGCCATCACGGTTCAGGCGGGCACTATCCAACGCACCCAACGGGGCCTCAAGCCCAAGCTCTTGCCGACAGTAGTCGGGATCGGCCAAGGCTCTCTGGCAGGCGATCACCTGGGTCGCAAACGCTTCGTTAATCTCCCAGCCGTCAATATCATGCAGAGTGAGTCCATGGGCCTTAAGCAGAGATGGAATGGCGTGGACAGGTCCCAAACCCATTAGCTCGGGAGGTAACCCGGCCCAATGGGCCGCATGGATGGTGCCGAGAACCTTAAGGCCATGACGCTCCACCGCCTCTCCACTGGCCAGAAGAAGCATGGCAGCCCCGTCGGAAACCTGTGCACTGTTGCCCGCCGTCACTACACCAAAAGGTCGATCAAACACCGGACGTAGCTTAGAGAGAGCCTCACGGGATGAATCACGACGCAAGCCATCATCGTGGTCCATCAGTGATCCATCAGGGTCATAGAGTGGAATGATCTCCTCCTTCAGTCGTCCCTGATCCTGGGCCTCTGCCAATCTTTGATGGCTACGTACGGCATAGGCGTCCATCTCTTCTCGACCAATGTCAAATCGATGCGCCAGTTTCTCTGCGGTCTGCCCCATGGAGAGACCAGCCACCGGATCGGTCAATCCCTTAAGGAGTGTGATGACCGGCCTGAGGTCTCTCAGCTTCAGCTTTTTCAGCAGGTGGAGACGTGTTTTCAGGTTCTTGGCCCGTGACCATTTGGAGAACCAGTCCACAAGGCCGGCCCGCCATTGGAGCGGGGCTCTGCTCATGGCTTCGGTGCCTCCAGCTAGAATCAGGTCGGCATAGCCCGACTCAATCTGACGGGTAGCACTATCCAGAGCCTGCATTCCAGAGCCGCAGTTGCGCTGCACTGTCCAGGCGGTTACCTCGTGTCCACAGCCGAGACGTAGCGCAACGATGCGTCCAATATTTACCTCATCAGGAGCCGGCATGACGCAGCCTATAATCAGCTCATCCAGATCTTCCGGTGAAATAGGTTGGCGATCCATAAGCGGCCGTCCCGCCGCCACCGCCAGATCCGATGCGCTGAATGGGCCCTGCACGCCACGGGCTTTCAACTGTGGCGTGCGGGCTCCATCGACGATGAAGACCGAACGTCTATCGTGCGTGTTCATGTCGCCTCTCTCTCATTGTCAGCGTCCGGTTTATCAAAGCTGTCTACCAAGATGGCATTCGATCTGGCTTGATCGCTGCGACGAACCACGTTGGCCTCATTGCCGGAAATAACATTTTTGTCTACGGCATGCTGGAGCAGCGTCTCATCCCAGAACGGGCCTCCAACCGGGCCATGGATCACCCCCTGGGATAGAGCGTTTTTCAACTTTTTCTCCGGCCCCTCTGCCGTCACCACCAGCTTTAATGCCTCTTCCAATAACGCCATGGGATCACCGTGATCCACCGGAAGGTAGATGCCTTGAGTTAAACGATCTCGCGTCTCGGATGGTGAGAGAATGGTCTCTGCGGCTGCCTGTGTCAGACGGTCATTGGGCGCTTGATGGGGCGCGCCGTAAGGGAAGATCCACACCTTGAGAAAGGATCCCAGCCAGCGAATGGGAAAGTTCTGCAGAATCTCCAAAAGTGCTTGCTGAGATTGATAGAGTGAATAGCGCATGCCCCAATCCAGCAGGGGAAGATCCTCCTTTGGGCGTCCGTGATCGTAAAACTGCTTGAGCAGCGCCGATCCCATGTAGAGGTGGCTCAGCACATCTGCAAACCGACCCGATAGAAACTCCTTGCGCTTGAGGCCACCTCCCAAAATTGCCAACGTCAGATCGGCACAGAGGGCAAAGGCTGCACTCATGCGGGTTAACGAACGGAAATATCGGGCATCGGAGAGCCCCAGAGGGACCACCTGAAAACGGGCCGCACTGATCCCCAGCCAGAAGGTACGAATCACATTGGAGATGGTGAAGCGAATGTGGGCAAACAGCGCCCGATCAAAATGTCGCAGCCCCTCCTCCGGATCCGGGTTGGAGATACCATTCATCTCCTTGAGTAGATAGGGGTGGGCGCGAATGGCTCCCTGACCAAAGACAATCATGCTCCGGGTGAGAATATTAGCCCCCTCAACGGTAATACCGATGGGAATGGCTTTGTAGATACGCCCCAGAGGATTTCTGGAGCCCATACAGATACCGGCCCCACCCACCACATCCATGGCGTCGTTGATCACCGATCGCATTCGCTCGGTCAGCTCACGTTTAACCAGTGCAGATATCACCGAAGGGCGCTCTCCACGATCCACCGCCGCCGCCGTCAGCATGCGGGCGGCTTCCATGATGTAGGTTTGTCCCGCAATACGGGCCAGCGCCTCCTGAACCCCTTCAAATCGTCCGATCGGCAGCTTGAACTGGCGCCGGACACGGGCATAAGCACCGGTGTGGCGAGCTGCCAATTTAGCCCCACCGGTGGATAGTGCCGGTAACGAAATAGAGCGTCCTTCTGCCAGACACTCCATCAGCATGCCCCACCCCTGCCCGACACGCGCCTC
>JADFWT010000247.1 GCA_015233785.1 Magnetococcales bacterium | reverse complement strand
GACACTCAGTTGATTGGCGGCATGGTTTTGCACCAGGGGAAGATTGCCGAGATGCTTACCGGTGAGGGGAAAACCCTGGTGGCGACTCTGGCTCTCTATCTGAACGCCCTGGCTGGCAAGGGGGCTCACCTGGTGACGGTGAACGACTATCTGGCCAAGCGCGACTCGGAGTGGATGGGGAGGCTCTATCGGTTTCTCGGCATGAGTGTCGGCGTGATCGTTCACGGTCTGGATGATACTGAGCGCAAGGCCGCTTATGATGCCGACATCACCTACGGCACCAACAATGAGTTCGGCTTCGACTATCTGCGCGACAACATGAAGTTTGAACTCGATGAGATGGTGCAGCGCCCATTCAACTTTGCCATCGTGGATGAGGTGGACTCGATTCTCATTGATGAGGCCCGGACGCCGCTGATCATCTCCGGCCCCACCAACGAAAGCGTGGATAAATACTACCTGGTGGATCGTCTGATCCCCGGCCTGGAAGAAGAGGTCCACTACAACCGCGATGAAAAATCCCGCACCGCCTCCTTCACCGAAGAGGGCAACCAGTACATGGTGGAGCTGCTGCGGGAACAGGGTCTGATCACCAAGGAAGATCTTTACGACATCGCCAATATTGAGATTGTCCACCACGTCAACCAAGCGCTAAAAGCCCACGCCCTGTTCGAAAAAGACAAGGATTACATCGTCAAAGACAACGAAGTGGTGATCATCGACGAGTTTACCGGTCGTATGATGCCGGGGCGGCGCTACTCGGAAGGGCTGCATCAGGCACTGGAGGCCAAAGAGCGGGTACAGATTCAAAATGAGTCGCAAACCCTCGCCTCCATCACCTTCCAGAACCTGTTCCGCATGTACGACAACCTCTCGGGCATGACCGGAACCGCCGATACCGAAGCCAGCGAGTTTCAGTCCACCTACGAGCTGGAAGTGGTGATCATTCCCACCCATATGGATATGATCCGTGAAGACTTCGACGATGTGGTGTTTCGCACCTACGATGAAAAAGCCAACGCCATCATCGAAGAGATTCAGATCTGTTATGAAGCGGGCCAACCGGTTCTGGTGGGCACCATCTCCATTGACCGCTCCGAAGATCTCTCTAAACGACTCAAGAAAAAGAAGGTGCCTCATAAGGTATTGAATGCCAAATTCCATGAGATGGAGGCGGAAATTATCGCTCAGGCAGGACGCAAAGGAGCGGTAACCATCGCCACCAACATGGCCGGTCGCGGTACCGATATCAAGTTGGGCGGCAACCCGGATATGCGCATCCTCAATGAGATGCCGGAAACGCTCTCCGAAGAGGAGCAGGAAGCCTTCAAGGCGAAGATCATCAAAGAGTGCGAGGTGGAGAAGGAGGAGGTTCGAGCATGCGGCGGACTGCATATTCTCAGCTCCGAGCGCCACGAATCCCGACGGATCGATAACCAGCTCCGAGGTCGAGCTGGTCGTCAGGGCGATCCCGGATCAAGTCGTTTCTATCTCTCGCTGCAAGATGATCTGATGCGTATATTCGGCTCCGAACGCATGGAAAACATGCTGCACAAGATGGGTCTTGAGGAGGGTGAAGCGATCATCCACCCCTGGATCAACAAGGCCATCGAGTCGGCACAGAAGAAGGTGGAAGGACGTAACTTCGACATCCGTAAAAACCTTCTCAAGTACGACGATGTGATGAACGACCAGCGCAAGGTGATCTTCGAACTCCGCATGGAGATCATGAAGGAGGATGACCTTACCGAATACCTCTCCTCCATCCGCACGGAGCTACTGGATCAACTCTGCGATCAACACATCAACGAAGAGATTCACCACGAAGAGTGGGAGGCCAAAGAGTTTGCCGACGCTATTTATCGACAATTCTCGGTCACGGTTCCGGCGCTTGAGTGGCAACAGGAAGATGGTGTCACCACCCTGGTAGCCAAAGAGCGCACCTTGGAGCTGATTGAGCAACACACCGCGGCCCGCGAAGAGCATATCGGCGCGCTGCTGCTCCGCCATATGGAGAAGTCGCTTCTCTTACAAATTCTCGACTATCTCTGGAAAGAGCATCTGCTCAATATGGATCACCTCAAAGAGGGCATCCATCTGCGAGGCCACGCCCAACAGGACCCACTCAACGCCTATAAGCACGAAGCATTTGATCTCTTTGATAAACTCCTTAGCCGTATCCGTTCGGAAACCATTGAGATGCTCTCTCGGGTTGAGGTAGAGGAGCCAGAAGAGATGGCGCTTCTGGAGGCCGCTCGGGCCGCTGCCAGTATACGTGGCATGGCCATGGATCATCCCGATGCTGATGAGTGGGGCAGTGAAAAGTCCGAAAAGGATGACTACGAGCTACCCAAGCAGCCGTTCCGACGCGATACCGCCAAAGTGGGGCGCAACGTTCCTTGCCCATGCGGCAGTGGACGTAAATACAAACACTGCTGCGGTCGCCTGTAACGCTTGGGGCGTCCAGAAGGCTCACACCCTATTGACGGACGGTTGGGCCTGGGCATGACACATCCTCTGAATCGATCAACAGGGCATAAGGTTGCAACGCAATCATGACCGATTCCACCACGTTGCCCCGGCTTAGCGTCATCATCCCGGCCTACAACGCCGCCAATTCCATCCTGCGCGCCCTGGATTCGGTGCGTGCCCAGGACATGATGGCAGAGCTGGAGGTGGTGATTGCCGACGACGGCAGCCAAGACGGCACAGCGGAGCTGGTCCGGGCACAGCGTCGCCCCGGCGAACGGATCACCATTCTCACACTCCCCGGACAGGGGGGTGCCTCCAGAGCCCGTAATGCCGCCATCGCAGCGGCACGTGGTGACTATATCGCCTTTCTGGACGCCGATGACCAGTGGCTACCGGGCAAACTGGCCCGCCAGATGGCCATCCTGGATGCCGAGCCGGAGACCACTCTGGTGGGATCTGACTCCGAACGAGTCAATGCCGATACCGGAGAGCCGATGATGCGCATGCATCAAAACCATGCCCCGCAGGAAGGCACCGAGGCATGGCAGAGGCTACTGCACATTAACTTTTTGCCCACCTCCACGGTGGTGACCCGGCGGGCACTACTCTTGGAGCTGGGGGGATTTGATCTCTCCATGGTGGTGGGAGAGGATCTGGATCTCTGGATTCGGTTGGCCATGCGCGGTGCCGTGCGCGTGGTGCCGGAGCCCCTGAGCCGCTATCACGATCATGCCGGCAGTCTGATGAAACGCCATTTCAA
>JADFWT010000246.1 GCA_015233785.1 Magnetococcales bacterium | reverse complement strand
ATTGCCGCAACACCCAAACTAATACTCAAGGGACGCCCTGGAAAACGCTTATTGAGGGAATGCCCTAACTTGGCGACACTGTTACGCACACGCTCACAACATGCCATGGCCTGTTGCAGATTGGTATTATTGAGAACTAATAAAAACTCCTCGCCACCATATCGTCCAACAACACCATCGGCACGAATTGATTTTTTTATCACGGGAGCCACCAACTCCAGCACTCTATCGCCCTCTTGATGGCCAAAACGGTCATTAAACTTTTTAAAATAGTCGATATCCACCATCACCATGGCAAGATCACTCTTCTCGCGCAGCGCTCTGTTGAAGGCACTGCTGACATACTCATCCAGTGAGCCGCGGTTCATCAGGCCGGTGAGCTTGTCTGTGGATGCCTTGCGGTTGGCACGGCTCAGGTGCCGGGCATTGTCAAGCGCCACACCGATCTCGTGGAAGAGTGCTGTCAGATCTTCCATCTCGTGTAGATCGACTGGCTTATGACGCACCCTCTGCACCAGCAGGGCGACGCCGTGAATACGCTCCTGCCCGGCAATGGGCATCACCACCCCCTTGGCGAGCCCCACCATCTTCAGCAGCTTATCCTCCAGCGGGGTACGGCCATCGATCTTAACCGGTTTGCGCAGACGCAAACTGGCCAGAACGCTTTGATCTTTGGGACTGATGGAAAACTGATGACCAATCCATTCCGGATCAAACGAGGCAGCACCGGGAAAGACTTCTGCCACCATGCTGCGTGTCTGCTTGATAAAGTGAAAGAGCCACACCTCATCGAAGGGCATATCCTTTTTGATGGCTTTGAGGGTGGTCTTGAAGATGGTTTCCGGGTTCAAACTCTGGTGGGGCAGCAGCAGGATTTTAGCCCGTTTCTCCCGGGCCATGGCCAGATCCTTCTCCTCTTTCAACTCCAGATATTGGGATCTGAGACGCGCCAGATTAAGATTGGCCTGAAACAGATTGCCCTTGATCTTGCGGTTGTTGGGCAGGGAAAACTGATAGCGCTCGGCGGCCTGCTGTAGTTTGGGGGTGGAGTGGGCAATCATGCCGGGCACATTGAGATGGTCCAGATCGATATACTTTTCGCTCCGGGCCGGCAGCATGGGGGAGGCCTTTTCACTCCAAGATCCCGCCCCCTGGGTCCAGGCGATAAAGTCGGCGACCTGCACGATCACCGTCAGATGGGCACACTGCTCCCCGGAGGAACTGCTCTCATAGCGCTGATGATGGCTGTCGACGGCACAGCAGAGCCTGTCGCTGAATCCGCACTGTTTGAGAATATGCGCCCCCACCGTATCGTGCCCCACGCCAAAGAGTTTACGCTCCTGATCTGCAATGGAGAGCTCGGCATGGGAGGTGACATCGAGCAGGGACTCATAGGTTTCGGTATGGGCCAGATAGAGCGGCAGCTTGCCGATATCGTGCAGAAGTCCCGCCAGATAGGCGATGTTATGATCCTTATACTGGGTGCTTTTGGCCAGGGCACGGCTCAGTATGGCCACCATCATGCTGTGGCGCCAGAAGTGGCTGCTCATGGCATGGGGCAGACCGATTCTCTCCACCACGGCATCGAAGAAGGCCAGTTCAATACCCAAGGTGCGAATGCGGTTGAACCCGTGCAGCACAATGGCCCGTTTCAGTTTACCGGTCAGACCATCTTCGTGGGAGGTGTCGGTATCGGAAAAGTGCAATACGGCGTTGGCCAACATCTCATCACGGCAGATCTCCCGGGCCAACTGGGCCGCCGACTGGGAGCGCCGGGAGATGATGGCATTGATGCGGGTCATGCGCTGGCTCAGCGCACGAAAGACGCTATTGTCCTGAAACAGCGGCAACTTCTCCAACTCGGCGGTTGAGAGCGTAGGCGTTGCGTTGTTCATGGCCATAACATCATCCTTTCATAGGAAGAAGGCCTCCCACCTTCCCCTGGAGTCGAGGCCCGGCAGCACCCCAAATGGTGGCCGGGAACGGTTTGGCTGAATATAGAGTCTCCCATAAACAGTATACGCAATAAATACACCATTCTCGAATAATTATATTCTGCTTTTATAACAACATGTTATCAAGATAGCACAAGAATAGATCTCAAGATTTGGTTAAATTCAATTTACATTGTTGTAAAATATATTATACAGATCAGTGCATTGACCACCCCTCCCCTCTTCAGCAGAGTACAGTCATGTTGTGAACCGCTTATTGTGCAGAGTTTCCAGTTGAACGACGCATTGACCACAAACCTACAGGCTCAAATGGGTTATTGGTGAACCCATTTGAGCCTGTGGGTCTGTGGATAACGCTTCTCCGCATTTTTCAATTCAGGTGACAATAAAATGCTGAAGGGCACAATAACATCACAAATCCGGAGAGTCGTGTATCACCCGGATAAAAAAAACCTCCCATGGTCGGCTGTTCAAGCGTGCATGGGAGGTTATCCGAATCGATCATAATCGGCTTCGATACCGATCTATTCGATGCCCAGCAACTCCACATCAAAGACCAGCGTGGCATCGGGACCGATACCGGCCTGGGGCATGCCCCGGGGACCATAGGCCAGATCGCCGGGAATGGTCAGGCGATATTTGCTGCCCACCGGCATGAGCTGCAACCCTTCGGTCCACCCCT
This sequence comes from Magnetococcales bacterium, assembly GCA_015233785.1. Classification (GTDB taxonomy): domain Bacteria; phylum Pseudomonadota; class Magnetococcia; order Magnetococcales; family JADFWT01; genus JADFWT01. The sequence continues at coordinate 618 of JADFWT010000246.1, read as the reverse complement.
TGATCACCCGATTGAGAGGAAAGGAGATCGGCTCACCGCGCTTATAGGAGCTGTCGAACTCCGTGCCGTCCACCAGGGTGCCCGCATAGTGCACCCGTACGGTGTCTCTGCTGGCGGGTTTGGGACCATCCCCCTGGGTCAGTACCTCATACTGCAATCCGCTTTCGGTGACGGTTACGCCCTCTTTTTTGGCGTTCTCCTCTAAAAACATCCGACTCTCTCCTGTTGTCATTGGCTTCTCTTCGGAACATCCCGGCATGGTGCCCACCAGCAGGCCAAGCGCCAGGAGAAATCCCTGAAAACGGGTTGTTCTGATTCTCATGGGTGCCCCTTTGTGCATGGTTAATGAATGGTGATCGGGGCATTCTAAACCAGAAGTGCTCCCGGGGGAAATACGTCATTCCGCGGGGCATGGCGCAATACCCTGAAATCATCACAACCCGATACAGCGAAGATGACCTTGCATATCACCATCTTCAATGCGGCAAAGAGATCCCCAATCGGCAAGAAGCCAAACTCCAGACCCGCTCCACCCCTTGCCCTTGGCATCTACCACCCCCTGCCCTTGGCATCTACCACCCCATGACCTTATCGACCATCACCACCCAACCTTATCGA
>JADFWT010000245.1 GCA_015233785.1 Magnetococcales bacterium | reverse complement strand
CTTGATGGATCACGGGTGACTCCTGTTTGGGTATTGCTTCGTCGGGCTTTGCCTGTTTGATGCCGTTATATTGGGCTCCCTCTATTTGCCTGACAGTCGCAACCTCGCCGACATGGCCAGCGAGAAGAGCGTTGGTGTCAGAATCAAGGTTAAAAAGGTGGAGAATAACAGCCCCGCCGCCACAACACTGCCCAATCCCCGGTACAACTCCGATCCGGCACCGGGAAAAATCACCAGAGGCAGCATGCCGAAAGCAGAGGTGAAGCTGGACATGAAGATGGGCCGGATGCGGATGGCCGTTGAAGCGCGCATGGCGTCGTGCGGGCTCATTCCCTCGTCGCGCATGAAGGCCAGCGCTTGATGGACCAGTAGAATGGCGTTGTTCACCACCACGCCGATGAGAATGACAAAGCCCAGCATGGTCAGCACATCCAGGGGCTGGAAGGTGAATATGTTGAAGATTTTCAGTCCGATCACGCCGCCGGCCACCGCCAGAGGCGCGGTAATGATGATGATCAACGGGTAGAGAAACGACTCGAAAAGCGCCGCCATCAGCAGGTATGTGATGATCAGCGCCAGGATAAACTGTCCGCCCATGGCCCGTTTGGCTTGAGTTAATTGGTCCGCTCCTTCGGTAAGGCGCAGCTTGACGCCAGGGGGCAGGCCCTGGGCTGTGGCCGGGGCGATCACCTCACGACGTAAGGTGTTGATGGCGCTCTCCATGGCCATCTCACGGGGTGGGGTGATGCGCAGGGATACCGCCCGCTCTCGGTCTAGACGTTCAATCTGTACCGGCCCGGCGGTGAGCTTTGGATCAGCCACGGCCCCCACCGGGATGATTTCGCCTCGGGGGGTCACCAGGGGCAGGGCGGTGGCGTCTTGCGTGTGGCGGGTGAGCCCTTCATGGCCCCGCAGCATCAAGTCCATGGCTTTGCCGTCTACCAGAATCTCATCCACCTTCAGTCCATCGGTAAAGGCGTCTACCGCCTGGCCGATTTCGTGGGTGGAGAGGCCGTTCTCGGCGGCCCGTTGGCGATTGGGGATCAGTTGCAGCTCCGGGTTGGCCAGCGCCAAGCCGGGAATGGGTCGTACCTGAGAGCCGCTAAGCGCGGATTGGGTCTGGCCGAACAGTTTACGCGCCGTGGCCATGATCGGCTCCAGATCCGGGCCGGTAATGGCCAGATCCAGGGAGCGACCGGCGCTGATGCCACGCCCGAAGATGCTGGTCTGCTTGACGATACCGAACGTGCCCGGCAACTGGCTCACCGGCTTGCGAATCACCGGCATCAGCTCCCGCACCCGAGTGGGATCCATGGCCGAGCCGCCCATAAAGGCGATGGAGCCTCGGGCCACAAAGAAGAAGTGGCGCATTTGTGGATTGATGGCTGGACCCTCTCTCAGAGGGGTCTCTGCCAAATGGGGAATCAGCGCGCTCTCCACCTTGCCGGCCATGCGGCTCATCTCTTCCAGGTTGTAGCCGGGGGGTGGAATCAGCATGGCGAAGATCAAGTTGCGGCTTCCGGCGGGGAGATATTCGGCGGGGGGGAGCCAACTGATGGTCATCATCACCACACCGGCAATCAGGCCCCCGGCGAGCAGCAGGCGGCGCAACAAAGTTCGGTTGATCCAATCCACAGCGGCCAGAATGGTGCGGGTAACTATCCCGGCTTTTGGGGTGGCGTGGGGGCTGGTCTCGGCGGTGGCGGATGGGGCTGTGCCATCTTCAGCGCGCAGTACGGAAGGGGTGTTGATCGGGCGCGATGCGGTTGTGCGGCGCTGGAGCAGTCGCACACTGAGGGTGGGAATCACCGTTGCCGATACCGCCAGCGAGAAAAGTACCGCTGCACAGAGCGCCACCGCGATATCGCCGAAGAGTTGGGCCGCCTCGATCTCCAGCGCCAGAATGGGCAGAAACACCGCCACCGTGGTCAGCGTCGAGATAAGAATCGCTCCCCACACCTGTCCGACGCCGCGCACGGCGGCCTCTTCGCTGGAGAGCCCGCCATCTCGGAGCCTGACGATATTTTCCAGGGCGACGATGGCCGGATCCACCACCATGCCCACGGCAAAGGCCAGCCCGGCCAGAGAGACGACGTTGACGGTACGCCCCAGCGCTGCCATGGCCAAAAAGGCCCCCACCAGCGACACCGGAATGGCCAGCCCGATAATAGCGGTGGCGGAGAGGGTGCGCAGAAAGAGCCATAGCACCACCATGGCCAGTACGCCGCCGATTATGAGGTTATTGCGGGCCAGATCCAGCGCCTGATGGATATAGTCGGTCTGGTCGTGGAGCAAGGTGAGGTCAAACCCCTTGGGGTTGAGATGGTGCTGGTTGAGTTGCGCCAGGGTGGTGCGTACTTCTTTCATGATGGTGATGACGTTGGCGCTCTGTTCCCGCACGGCATTGATGGCCAGGATGGGCCGACCGCTGCCTCGTACGTGAACCGTCGCTTCGGCAAAGTCAAATCCCACCGTGGCTACATCTCCCACGGTGACCGGTCCGGTCTCATCGCTGCGTACCACCACGGCGGCGGCCTGCTCCGGGGTGGTGAAGCGTCCCAGGGTGCGTACCAGATAGCTGCGTTTGCCCTCATCGAGTTTACCGGCGGAGATGTCGCGATTCTCCCGGCGCAGGGCGTCGGCCAGGGCGGAGACGGTCACCCTGCGGGCCGCCATGCGCTCCGGGTTGATGGTGACCCGCAGCTCTCGTTCCCGCCCGCCGTAGATGTTCACCGTGGCCACGCCGGGGATTCTCTCCAGAGCGGTCTGTACCACATCCTCCACAAAATCCAGTTCACCGGCTACGGAGCGTTGATCGTGGGGATCCAGCCGTTGAAAGCGGATCCAGGTGATGGGGCGATCTTCGGAATCGGCGCTTTTAAGGGTGGGGCGCAGGGCTTCGTCGGGGGCATTACGGATGCGCTGGAGCCGATTGGAGACCAGCACCATGGCGGCATCCATATCGGTGCCGATACGAAACTCCATGGTGACTTTGGATCGTGCAAAGCGGGAAGAGGATTTTAGTGCATCCAGGCCGGGAATCGATTTGAGTACGTCCTCTTGCGGAATAGTCAGCTCTCCCTCCACCTCCATGGGTGATGCGCCGGGCCAGAGGGTCTCCACGGTGATCATGGGTTTGCGCACATCCGGGGTGAGCTGCACCGGAATACGCCACAGGGCCAGCGCACCGAACAGCACGATCAGCAGCACGCCGACGGTCACGGCCACGGGCCGACGTGTAGCGGTACGAACCAGGCTCATAACACATACTCTTG
>JADFWT010000244.1 GCA_015233785.1 Magnetococcales bacterium | reverse complement strand
TGGATATTTTCGATTCCAGTCTGGCCGCCTATCGTAAGGATGGAGATAAGTTTCCCGGCAACTGGATCCACTATCTGCAAAAGACCTATGGTGCTGAAAAGCTGGGCGAATGGGTGCGAGCGGTCTCTATTGAGACCGGCATGAAACCAGCGGAGTTGGCCAATATGATGCGCAAATTTGGCCTCAAGGAGCGCGATATCTTCTTCGGCAGTTATGCCATGACGATCTTGACCCGTAACATGGCCCGCTATTGACACCACCTCCCTTCCACAACAGGACTGAAGGCAAGTCAGGCAGGCTATGAAGCGGGATGGAGTAAGCGCCCAAGATGAGACGCCCCCCGATCCCAAGCGGCGTCGATTATTAAAGGGTTTGGGCATTGGTGTTGGGGTTGGTCTTGCGGCTGGCGGCGGCGTGGCGCTCAAGGCGGCTAGTGCGGAAGGGACACCTCTGGGGGACTCACTGGAGCAACTGCTTCAGGATCACTATCAACGCATGACACCTGAGGAGATCCAGCGGGCTCTGCGACGCATCGAACGGCAGGCGCAGCGCCAGCATGGTGTGGCGATTCGCTGTGAGAATCAGGCTCCTCTGTCTAATGTGCGCTTTGGTTTTGCGTTAAATCTCTCCAAATGCGTCGGTACACGACGCTGTATTGAAGCGTGTCTCCAGGAGAACAACGCGGGGCGACACGGTAATCTGGAAAACATTCGTGTCGTTGAGATGCCTCAGGGCTCCTGGTCGCTGGCGGAAGGGGAGCACTATTTTCCCGCTGGGCCGGTGCCGCGTGCGGATAAGTGGTATCTGCCGGTACAGTGTCATCAGTGCGATGAGCCGCCGTGCGTGCAAGCGTGCCCGGTAGAGGCGACTTGGCAGGAGCCCGATGGCATCGTAGTGATCGACTATGACTGGTGCATCGGCTGTCGTTATTGTGCGGTTTCGTGCCCCTATTGGGGGCGTCATTTCAACTGGGCCAAACCTTCCATTCCACCAGAGCAGATCAACCCGGAGACCCACTATTTGGGCAATCGACCCCGTGATGTCGGTGTGATGGAGAAGTGTACCTTCTGCGTGCAGCGCACCCGCCGGGGAGAGCAACCAGCCTGTCAGGAGGCGTGTCCCACCGGGGCGCGTATCTTTGGCAATCTGCTGGATCCCAACAGTGAAATCCGGGCCATTCTGGCAAACAAGGCGGTATTTCGTCTCAAAGAGGATCTCGGCACCCACCCCAAATTTTGGTATTTTTCCGACGGATGAGCCGACACCTGGATCTACTGCGTTTTATTCTGACCCTCTGGCTGCGGGGAAGCTGGCAATATGCCCTCTGGATGGCCCTGCTGGCGGTTGCTATGGCTCATGGCTTGTGGGCCTATGGCCATCAACTGAGCCGGGGATTGCAGGTGACCAACCTGAGCGATCAGATTGTCTGGGGGCTCTATATCGGCAACTTTACCTTTTTGGTGGGGGTGGCGGCGGCGGCGATGGTGGTGACGGTGCCGGCCTATGTGTTTCATCGTAACGACATGCGCCAGGTGGTGCTCTATGGTGAATGCATGGCGATTACGGCGGTGGTGATGGCGCTGCTGTTTGTTTTTGTTGACTTGGGACGCCCAGAGCGCATCTGGCACGCTTTGCCGTTATGGGGCTCGCTCAACTTTCCACGCTCGATCCTGGCGTGGGACATGGTGGTTTTAAGCCTCTATCTACTGATCAATCTGGTGTTGGGTTATCGACTGTTGCATGGGCGTTTTCGGCGACGGATGGCGGCTTCCTGGACACTGCTGCCGTGGATTATGCTGGCCATCGGCGTCGGGTTGAGCATACATGTGGTGACGGCGTTTATGTTTGCCGGTAATGTGGTGCGGCCCTTTTGGCATAGTGCGGTATTGGCCCCACGCTTTATCGCCTCCGCCCTGGCGGCGGGATCTGGTTTGATGCTGCTGCTGTTTCACGGCCTGGAGCGATGGCGTCGCATCGCCCTGCCGACCGAAGCGCGATCCTTGCTGACGGCTATCATGACCTCTGCCCTGTTGATTCATCTCTTCCTGCTGGGGTCGGAGCTGTTTGTGGTGTTCTATCAACCGTCGGAGCATGGTCTCGCTGCCCATTTTCTCTATCGGGGCAGTGAGGTTGCGGGGCTCTATCCACCCATGATCTGGACGGCTATTGCTCTGGAAGGGGGGGCGGCGATCCTTCTGCTGTTTGCGGCGTTGCGTCGTCGTCGTTGGTTGCTCAACGGTGTGGCTGTGACTCTCTTTGTCGATATTTGGCTGGAAAAGGGGTTGGGGCTGGTGGTGCCGGGGTTTATTCCGTCGCCACTGGGTGAGGTGGTTCTCTACTATCCTTCGACCATTGAGATGCAAATCACTCTGGGTATTTGGGCCTTTGGTTGCGCTCTTTTCACCCTGCTGGCACGGGCAATACTCGGTGTAGAACACTCGCGGCAGGTAGATCTGCAAGCCTGATTAGCCAGATCAACGCTGAATAAAGCGTGCGATAAAAAACTCAGCGATTTTCTCCGGGTTGTTGAGGTCGAGAATCGGCAGGGAGGGGGGAACCGCCAGGGGTTGATCGGTGGCGATGGCCATGATGGACGAATGGGTTGGAAAGAGCAGATCGTGACCGAGGGAGGGGCGATGGATCTCTATCTTGGGGAAGGGTTCATGTTTAAAGCCCTCCACCAGGATCAGGTCGAGTTCCCGCTGGTCGATCTGCTGAAGCAGGGGCATGAGTGTCGGCTCTTTGGAGGTGTCGGTCTGTTCCTTCATCACCGCCCATCGATGGCGCGAGGCGATCAGCACTGGAGCGGCTCCCGCCATACGAAAGCGATAGCTATCCTTACCGGGTTGGTCGATATCAAAATCGTGATGGGCGTGTTTGACAACAGCAACCTTGAGCTGTTGACGTTGCAGAATGGGCAACAACTGCACCAACAGGGTGGTTTTGCCAACACCGCTATAACCGGCGAGGCCGACCAGGGGTACTCCCGCATCGGACAGCATGAGGCATCTCCCAGAAGCGAACAGGGTTATCGCATTTCGAACCACAGTCACTTTACTGGAGAAAGGGGCATCGACCCAAGGGAAAACGGTACAGCGATCATTTTTCTTCAGCCATCGACTCAAACAGACTGGACAATGGGGAGTGAGTGGGGTATGTTTCCGATTCCTGGAGTCGCAAGAGACGAAAGTGGCCGATTAATCGGCATTCGGTTTTGGGAATTTGTCGGGGCGTGGCGCAGCCTGGTAGCGCACTAGCATGGGGTGCTAGGGGTCGGAGGTTCAAATCC
>JADFWT010000243.1 GCA_015233785.1 Magnetococcales bacterium | reverse complement strand
AAAGGAGAGTTTTTTGAGCGCTTCAGCCGGTGTTTTAGGATTGGCTGCAATGGCTTTACGCACGGTCTGTTCGTCATCCTCAGCCAGTTTCATGAGGGTTTCCAGACCACCGGTTTCGGGATCCAGAGTGCGGGCGATGACACTTTTACTGGCGTCACAGTGGGTGACCAGCAGGGTCACGACCTCAGTGGGTAGACTGTCGAGCCATTCGGGCAGAATTTTAATATCGTAAACACCCTCGACAATATCTTCGCGGCTGTTTTCGGCAAACTCAATGCACTCTTCGATGGAAACAGGTTCAATGACAGGCATAAATCGATGACTCTCTTCTGTAAGGATGGGTGGATTATCCTTCGACTCACTCTTATCTGAGTGAGTCCATAATGGCATTGATTGCAGGAGGATTCAATCAATGCCACGGTTTCGGGGGCTATTCTTGTAGGGTTTTGTGCAGAGGTCCGTTGGGGATCTGCGCGGATATCACGCCACAAACCCGCTGGAGCTACGGTGACTAGAAACATAACTTTTGGCGCGGCTGCTTCTGGCAAAACGGCTGGTTTTTTTAAGTGACCGGGCTGAACTGCGTGGCAATTTAGCCAAGGTGACCCGTTTCGACCAGCCGGAACGACTGCGGATGCCCGGACGCGATATCTCCCGTTTAAAGACTGAAGATTTGGATTTAACAGCTACATCTTTAGCGCGTGCGCTGGAGAGATTATTGATGCTGCGTCCAAAGCGGGTGCCGTGGCGCTTGGCCATCTTCTGTTCATAGGCGCTGTTGCGCAAAATTTGATCTTCAAAGGTGGAGGTGGCACGAAAGGCGTGGCGACGCCAATACAGCTCTCGATGCTGAAGGGGGGTGGTGTAGTAGCCCCGATAGTGTCCAACAGATTGGAACGATTGACCGTAGGAGAGATTCCAGAAGGCAAACATGTTGATCGGGCGGCGGCGACCGTTATCGGGCACCTCAAGGTCCAGGTCATCCATGGTTTCGAGTAGATCCCCTGTGCCGGGGGTTTCATCTACTTCCGTGGTGTGCTCTTGGTTGGAATCATCGCCATAGAGTGTGCCGACAGTGCGCTCATTGTGAGCGATGGTGGTCTCTTCAAAGGGGTTGTCGGAGGGATCTATGTCGCCATCGCCATCGTCATCGGCGCCGGAAGTATCTCCACGACTCTCTTCGGCTTGAAAGGGCAGTTCCATAATCTCCTGACCCTGTTCGGGGTAGGGCCAACTGGCCATATAGTAGCTGTTGACGCCTTGTCCACTTAAGTGGGCTTTGCCTTTCCCGATAAGCAGTACAAAAAGCGGATCATCCTCTCCCTTGCGGCAGATTGAGCGATCATGATTCAAATCTTCGCAGGCGGCTAAAATGGTACGATTCTCCTCGCCACGGACCATGGCCAGTGCAATGAGACCATCGCCTTCGTAGATCTGATTGAGACGCTCTTCAAAGTTGTGGATATCCGGGGCCATGTTAAAGGCTTCGCGCACGGCATCCAGATTGATAAAGCCCATGGTACCCGGGGCAGAGATCCACTCGCTCACCATCTCTTCATTGTCATCGGAGGTGAGACCGGAAAAGAGGCCCGTAAACCAGAGAAATACCGTGAAGAGGGCCAGATTTTTTAGCCACCCCGGCCATGAGGAGAGAAATTCACGCCCACGTAGCGCTTGGATAAAAGAGCGATTGCTGGAAGAGGGCTTATTCATTGATCGCAGCCTCCATGATTGAGGCGATAATGAGACCCAGTGAAGTGATGCCGAGCAGAGTAATTCCCCAGGTAGTGGTGGGTTGGTTATAGACCAGATAGTGCACGACGCCATAATCGTTGTTGCCAAAACGACTGATCGCTTCTAGCTCCACGGCGTTGGCGTGTTGCCACACCTCCCAGAGCGTCTGTACCACCAGCACCACCACCGGTAGTGCGGCGATCCAACTGAGATGAATACGCCCAATAAAGACAGTGATCACCACCAACAGTCCGGCGCTGGGGAGAACCACCATGCGCCAATCGGCGATATCGACCAAGTTGATATCGCCGCGTACCGGCAGCGAGGCCATGGGCAGGCCATCCCCGACCAGATAGATAAAGCCGCAGAGCAGCACAATGCTGGGCAATAGAAATGAGAAGGGGGTTAACTTGTCTGTAATCGAACGGCCCAACCCCGCCAGAGAGAATGCGTCATATTCAGGGTAGTCGATCTCTTGCGCCTGCTCTGCGGCATATTTAGGGGTGGTGTCGCTGGCTGTCGGTGTGGAAACCGGTTGTCTCGACTCTATTTTGGATCGAGCGCGGGCTTGTTTAGATTCGATGTCGGCTTGCTGTGGAGATTTAGTACCCGATGGATGTGCATACGGATCATGGAGAGTGGAGGCGGGCGGTGTTTCCGATGCCGCTGCCACATCGGCTTGTTGTGGAGCTTGGGTACCCGATGGATGAGCGTAGGGATCATGGAGAGTGGAGGTGGGCGGTGTTTCCGGTACCGCTGATACATCTTGATGTGGCTGCTCTGTCTGGGGAGGGGTGCTGGAGGTCTCCTTTGGGGGAGCTAAGGGCTTGTCCGAGGCGCTTTCACTTCCCATCTTCAGACGTTTGCACAGTTCGGCAACGCCACCATGTAGACCCTGGCCCAGTGTTTTAAGATGCCAACCATCGCCGTGACGGTAGATCATACCGGGCAGTACTGTATCTTGGCTGGTTTTGGTTAAGCTCTGGCGAAAAGTGGCGATAACACCACGCTGGGGGGTGCGGATCTCCATCTTGATTTCGCCCAGGGCTGAAAGGGGTTGGGGTTCCCCCCGTTCATTACTGAGTGAGAGGGCAAAGGCGATGCGTGCCACCGAAGTGGGCGTGTTGGGTAGATCCAGTTGAAAAATGCCGGGACCGGCTCGGGAGATGCCCTGTTGAGAGGTGGTCTGGTTATCACCGACCATGTGATCAACGCTTGGGGCATGGCCTTTAGCGTCCAGCAGAAAGGCGTGTACCTTGGGCATCACATTAGGAGGGAGTTGGGGCCAAGTGATGGCGGCCAGCAGACTGGTTACCGGGTCCGAGGCAGAAAAAAGGGCACTCTCTTGTCCGGGGCGCATAATGGCTTCGTCTCTTTAAGTTATTGTTAAGCCGCATCATGGCATGGGAGGCGAACGGGTAAGATCGTCCCCCATGGGCACAATTATGGTCTATCGATGATCTTGGCCAGGGCATACATTTTTGTTTAAGTACAACACAGCGCGCAAATTATTGAACGCAGAGATCAGCACTCTCAAGAGAATATGATTTATCTG
>JADFWT010000242.1 GCA_015233785.1 Magnetococcales bacterium | reverse complement strand
GTAGATGGACTGCATGGGATCACCCGCCGGAAAGAGCGTCCGACCATCAAGCCCACTCCAGCCCGCCGTCAGCCGCTCCAGCAATCTGTACTGGGTCCAGGATGTGTCCTGAAACTCATCCAAGAGGATGTGATTAATACGATAATCAAGTTTTAACGCCAAGTCGCTTGGTTGGTCTGGGTCTCCTAAGGCCTCCACGGCGGCCAGAGAGACCTCTGTATAATCCGTCTCGCCTCTTATGGCAAATAGCGCACGCAAATGAGCTGCGGCCAGTTGCAACACCTTGAAAAGATCCTGAATAAAATGAAGCTGCTGCTTTGGGAATCGGGCCGGGGGCAGATGTTGAACTGTGAGCAGATGCTCTAGTAGTACCTCATTCTCTCGGATGGAATCGACAAACGCCTTAGCCTCTTTTTTCATGCGCCCAAAGAGCGCCTTCTCTTGTGGGCTTCCTCCCTTGGAGGCGGGTGGGAACCCCTGACGAATGTTAAACTGCTTTCGAAAGTCGCGAGTGGATACTGTGAGGAGCAACTCAGAGAGCGCCAACCAGGAAGGTTCATCCTTTGGCTCTGGAGTCGGGAAAAACTCACCCTCATCCCAGGCTGCAATGGGCGATCCCTCCGGTGCATAATTTGATGCAAACGAGAGCAGGTGGACCAATGTGGTCCTCATAGGCAAGGTCAAATCTACATTAAGCTTATCCAGTGCCCGCTTTCTCGGATAGGCCAACGCCTTTTCCAGATTGGTTCCCGTCACATTATCCCGAAAGATAAAACGGAGCCATTGATCACGATGGGCCAGCATTTCCGCCAAAAGACGTACAGCACGCCCCAAATTGTTGTCCAGATGGTCCAATAGCCGTTGTAGAGGCTCAGCGCGCTCGGTCTGGGCAGAACCCAGATGCTGAAAAACCTGAATTGCTGCCTCTTCATAGATGCTCTGGGGCTGATCAGAGCGCCCTGGATCTCCCCCAAGCCCGGAGAGAACCGGCATCTGCCCCACCAGTGATGCACAAAGCGAATCAATGGTTTGGATGCGCAGCCGCAAAGGGTGACGCGTCAATCCCCACCCCTTCCTGCGATCCTGCTCTAATGCAGCCAATGCAAGTCGTCTGGCCCGCTCTTCATGCGGCGCCTGTATGGGGCCCCCTTCCAGTGCCGACGTCAATTCGCTATAGATTCGCCGCCGCATCTCTCCGGCCGCCTTTACCGTGAAGGTAATGGCCAAAATCTCTTCGGGTTGTTCCACCCGTGCCAGCAGACCAAGATAACGCTCTGTCAACAGACTTGTTTTCCCCGAACCGGCGGGTGCCTGCACAATAAAAGAACGCTCTGGGTCCAGCGCTTCGGCGCGTGCCTGGGCATCAACGGGGGCTGACGAATCACGGTGGTTCATTAGGCTATCTCCTGCCTACCCAAAGTCTCTTCCACCCGGCACAGTGCCCCTAAATCACAGTAGTCACAAGCATGGGGCAGGGGGTCCACAACGGCATCTCCTTGTAGAAACCCATTGGCAAGACGTGCAAGAACACACTGCCAATGCTCCTTTAATGCCAACCAGTCGTTGGGAGCTTCTAAATTTTGCAGGCTGTGCGCCTCGTACACTTTTACACCAGGCAGTGGTGAATCCATTTCAGGATCACTGAACCCAACCCCCTTCAGCTCTCTTGGCCCTGATCGCAACTGTACATAGGCCAGAGCACTAGGCATGGCTGGAAGCGCCAACAGATAGAGCATCATCTGTGGATCTCTTGGACGCACACCAAACCAATCTCTTGCGGAGCACTGACCGGTCTTGTAATCCAGTAGGAGAAGGTTTCCATTCTCAAGACGGTCCACGCGATCCAGCCGAATTTTTAAGGGGAGCCCCGCAATATTAATACTCTGATCGTACTCTCTATGGAGCACTTCAAAAGCGTCTGGCCGTTCAGCCTCAATAACCATCCAGCGGCTTAACAGACGGACCAAACGGGTCCGTTCAAGCTGTAACATAGGCTCTGAAAGCCGGTGCCTTTGGCGGTTGGCCAATGCTTCAAGCGTCCTATCCACAGCATGAGTGACCCCCTCAACTACGCTGGACTCGCTCATCGCCAACAGCTGCTCTTTGCTGCCCCATTCATCCCAGATAATTTTCATGGCCTGATGGGCCAGCATGCCATGTTCTGGCGGGGTGATACCGTTGGAAATGGTTTCTGGCGCTTCAGCTCTCAACCGGTGGCGAGCATAGGCCCGAAACGGGCAGTGAGACTGATCGGCCAGAAGGGTTGATCCTCCAGGGGCTGCCTTTTGTGCGGGAAAAACCGGGGCTTTGTGATCAGGCTGATATGTAAGATGAACGATCTGCTTGAACGCTGGGTCAAACAGTGCCCATAACCCGCCATACCTGGACGGTGGCTTATAGCGAGGTGGCTGCTCCGGCAAGTGGCTGACCAAAGGAGATACAGCCATCGGCTGATCTTGGACCATCTCCGGGTAGCTAATTACCACATCCATAGCCGACTGAAGCATTCGTTCGGTCACCACCTCCGCAAAACGACGCTCCCTATCGGCTGAAGCACGGGGCATTCCCAGTTCTCTCTGCATGCTTCGAGGCAAAAATGGGTTGGGCCGGGGGGCGGGGGGCCAGATATCATCCGACAGGCCCAACACCCATAGCGCCTGAAACGACTCGCCCGTGGCCTCCAAGGCTCCCATTATCTGGATGGGCGTCTCCTGACTTTCCGCCTGAAATAACGTATCGGCACATATCTGACGCAGTCGGGACAGAGCTTCTCGCAGCCCCATAGGACCCGAGACGGCCCGTAAAGATGCCAACTCAGTCAGCACGCCACGCCACGCTTCCCGAGCTTGATGCTCTTCACTGGAGATCACCCGCTCACCCGGCCAACCAAAGCCCTTCTCCAACCATGTTGCAAACCGTTCTGCCCACTGCTCTGGCGAGTGCCGACCATTGCTTTTCCCCGCGTCAATAATCACCTCCCGGACACGACGTATCATATGGACCAATGTGGGGCATTTAGCAAAAAAACCACCCTGTTCTAGAAGAGAAGGAAGTGACCTCAAGGACAAACTCTGCCACCCTTCCCGACGCAACCACATATCCAAAGCAGCACGCTCTCCCCACTCCGACATACCCCCCACCCAAAATGGAGAGGACAGAACCGCTCCGTACTCCGCAGGCTCAAGGGGCATGGCCACCCAAGTGAGCATCAGCAGCGCATCATGAATCAACGGCTGCTCCGAAAGCGGTCTACCTAGAGAGATGTTGAAGGGGAGGGGAAGCTCACGCTCTGCTGGCAGCATATGGCTAGGATGAAATGCCTCCAA
>JADFWT010000241.1 GCA_015233785.1 Magnetococcales bacterium | reverse complement strand
CACCATGGCCATGTAGGAGTAGGCCGCAACGGCAATGGCCCCCATAAGGTCAGGCGCCAGCCGGGAGGAGAGGAAGATGGCTGTAGGACCATCTGCCCCGCCAATGATACCGATGGCCGAAGCGTCCGCCAGGGTGAAATTGAACCCTGGAATCCAGTTCATGGCCAAAGCGCCAATCAGGGTCAGAAAGATACCGAATTGGGCCGCAGCACCGAGAAAAATGGTACTGGGCATAGCGATCAAGGGACCAAAGTCGGTGAGGGCCCCCACGCCGAGAAAGATCAACAGTGGGAAGATACCGGTCTTGATGCCCACGTCGTAGACCATGTAGAGCATCCCGCCGGGGTCGGAAATCCCGGCGATGGGAATGTTACTGAGTAGTGTGCCAAAGCCGATAGGAACCAGCAACAGGGGCTCAAATCCCTTGACGATGGCCAAGTAGATCAGCAGCCCACCGATACCGATCATCAGGGCCTGTCCCCACTCCAGATTGTAGAGGCCCGTGGTCTGCCAGAGAGTGTTCAGCATATCCATATTGGCCGCTCCTTAGCCGATGATCGCCAAGTGATCACCCACCTGCACGGCGTCACCCTCGCGCACCATGATTTTTGAGATGGTGCCTCCACGGGGGGAGAGTACTTCGACTTCCACCTTCATGGACTCCATGATGAGGAAAACGTCATCCTTCTGGATGGTGTCACCCTCTTGGGCCACCTGTTTCCAGACGTTACCGGCCAGAGGTGAGGCGAAGGGTTCACCGCCTGCTGGAGCCGCCGGAGCTGGGGCGGCTGTCGGAGCGGCTGCCGAAGGGCTTGCCGAGGTGACGTCGCCGCCGGGGCCGACCTCCACATCGTAGGCGCTGCCGTTGACCACCACCCGATAGCGCTCGGCAGCATCGGAAGCCGGGGTTGCAGCGGCGGGCTTGGTGGCCGGCGTAGCATCGACAGTCGGCTCCTCATCAGGAACCGGCTCGAAGGCGTCGGGATTGTCGCGGTTTTCCAGGAACTTGAGGCCCACTTGAGGGAGCAGTGCATAGGTGAGCACATCATCTATGAAATGCTCTCCCTTGCGAATCCCTTTCTCCTTCACCAGTCCTTCCAGCTCGGTGGTGAGTCGCTCTACCTCGGGTTCCAGCAGGTCGGCGGGGCGGCAGGTGATGGGCTCGGCACCATTCAGAACCCGCTCCTGAAGTGCTTTGTCCATGGGGGAGGTGGCGGCACCGTACTCCCCTTTGAGAATGCCCTGGGTCTCTTTGGTGATGGTTTTGTAGCGCTCGCCACTGAGAACGTTGAACACCGCCTGGGTGCCGACAATCTGTGAGGTAGGCGTTACCAGCGGGATAAAGCCCAGATCTTCCCGTACTTTGGGAATCTCTGCCAGCACCTCATCCATCTTGTTCAGAGCCCCTTGCTGGCGAAGCTGGTTCTCCATATTGGAGAGCATGCCGCCCGGCACCTGGGCCAGAAGAATTCGCGAATCTACCCCCATCAGGGTACCTTCGAAGGCGGCGTATTTTTTGCGGATGGTGCGAAAATAGGAGGCAATCTCCTCCAGCGGCTCCAGCTTTAATCCGGTAGATCGGACGGTATCCTCAAAGATGGCCACGATGGATTCCGTCGCCGAGTGGGCGGTAGTGTGGCTCATGGAGGAGATGTCGGAATCCACCATATCGATACCGGCCTCAGCCGCCTTGACGATGGCTGCGGTGCTCATGCCGGTGGTGGCATGGCTGTGCAGGGCCAGAGGCAGGCTCACCGTCTCTTTGAGGCGTGTTACCAGCTCTTCGGCCACAAACGGCTTCAGAAGACCGGCCATATCCTTGATACAGATGGAGTGGCAGCCGAGATCTTCCAGCTTTTTGCCCATATCCACCCAGTAGTTCACATCATGCATGGGGCTGATGGTATAGGACATGGTGCCCTGGGCGTGCTTACCCACCTTGATGGTGGCTTTGACAGCGGCTTCCAGGTTGCGCACATCGTTCATGGCGTCGAAGATGCGGAACACATCCATACCGTTAGCGGCGGCCCGCTCGACAAACTTCTCCACCACATCGTCGGCGTAGTGGCGGTAGCCGAGAATATTTTGACCACGAAACAGCATCTGCAGGCGGGTGTTGGGCATCGCCTTGCGCAGTCGCCTCAGGCGCTCCCATGGGTCTTCGCCCAAAAAGCGGATACAGGAATCGAAGGTGGCCCCGCCCCACACTTCCAGCGACCAGTAGCCGATTTTATCAAGCTGTTCGGCCACCGGCAGCATATCGTCGATGCGCATGCGGGTTGCGTGCAGCGATTGATGGGCATCCCGCAGGACAAGTTCAGTGATTCCTAAAGGTTGTCTTTCCATCAGCTTTAGCATCCTTTATCACGAGGTTGCTGAAGGTCTTCATCACGCCGCATCCAGGTGGCGGATGGTCCACTTCCGATGTTGAACATGACGTGCATGCGTTGGATCGATTTCAATGTTAAGAAATCTCTATCGATTGGCCCGATAACGATGCACGGCGGCACTAATAACAGCCATGGTCTCCTGGCCAGCACCTGCAGTCACAGGCGAAACCGTTTTTGGAAGCTCTGCCTGAGGCGGCATGCGTGCCTCAATCCAACCTGCAAAGCGAGACATCAGCACCACCGACCCCACCAAAATGGCGAGAAACACGAAGACAGTGCCCATGCCCAGGAGCATCAGCTCCAGCCCTTTTATGATCTGCTCCTCAATCCCCATCTAGACTCCTCCCCCAATCCCAATCGTTGGGAGCTGCAATCTGTAAGGTCATTCGCCAAAAGTACGAGATTATACCACTTTTTCCAGCCCGTGTTCCAGGATCCCTTCCGCGCCCATAGCCTTAAGCTGTGGGATTAAATCACGCACTTCGTGCCGATCCACCATAGACTCTACCGCCAGCCACTCGCTCTTGTAGAGATGGTTTACCGTGGGGGATTGCTGGCTGGGGAGGGTGGCGAGGATGTCGTCCACGCGTTCCTTGGGGATATTCATTTTGATCAATACTTTATGCCGAGCCGTCAGGGCCGCCTGGAGCAGCATGGAGATCTGATCGATTTTTTTGCGCTTCGTCGGGTCGGCCATGGCGTCCCGATTGGCGATAAGGTGGGTGTGGGTGTAGAGAATATCGCAGATGATGCGCAAGCCGTGGGCACGAATGGTGGAGCCGGTTTCGGTGAGCTCTACGGCGGCGTCGGCCAGCCCTTCCACCACTTTGGCTTCCGTGGCGCCCCAGGAGAAGTCGATCTGAGCCTCAATGTCCCGCTCTTTCAGGTAGCGGGTGGTGAAGTTGACGAGCTCAGTGGCAATCTTTTTGCCGCGCAG
>JADFWT010000240.1 GCA_015233785.1 Magnetococcales bacterium | reverse complement strand
CTCCATTGGGCTGCTGCTGATGGCCAGACGCTCCATTCAGATTGAGAAGGAACGCATCTGGGAGCGCTGGATGTTGCTGTTTTTATTGGTCTCTGGTTTGCTCTCCCTGCTACTGTTTGTGGTAAGCCATCTGGCCCCGGAAATGCTGCATATTCGATTGGTTCAGGCGATCCCCGGTCGTTTTATCAATCTGTCGATACTGTTTGGTCCTATCCTGGTATTAGCATGGCTGGCCCGGCGTACCGAGCGACCTGAAGCGCTAACCCTTTTAATCGTCCTGCTGGCCTATCCATTTATTAATGAGCTATTTGCACCCCCGGTTATTGTCAGCAAGCTTTTGCTTCTTAGTGGTTATGGGCTGCTGATTTTTTACTTCTGGTACGAAGTGCGTCATCCCGGCTATATACGAAAACGCCTTCGAATCTCTCTGACCGGCTCTAATCTGGCGCTACTGATGGCGGCATTGATCTTTTCCCCGGCACTTGGATTGCGACATTACAAGGTGTTCAGCCAACCGGACCACCCCCTTAGCATGTCCCAGAGTACCATCGCTTTTTGGACCCAGGCATCCAAGTCGCCGGGGCAGCTATTAACGGCTTCTACCGTGCTTCAGGCGCAGCTTTTGGCCCGGCGTCCGGTAATGATCAACGCCTCCTCCCTGGACATGGTGGCCTATGCCCCAGAGACCGTTCCTCAGATGCGGGAGGTACTTCGGGATATCTACCATATCGATTACGACAACCCCGACCCGAAGGATCGTGGAAACGGGATGATAATGCCCGGCACCGAGAAAAAAGCCTGGGTTGGTCGATCCGCAATGGCATGGCGGGCTTTAGGAGAGCGATTTGGCTTCTCGGCGGTGATTACCCCAGAGAGATGGCCTCTGAAATTGACAGAGATTGCCCACGATAGCGCTTCAGGATTGAAGCTCTATTCGGTGTTTCGATGATCCCTATTAAGGGCTGAAACATCGTATTCACAAGCCTATTTCGGCTTCGCACACCACAAGATAAGTAGGAAGGAAACTATGAATCTTGGACTGTACACACAACTTGCACGCATTGAGGAGCAGCACTGGTGGTTTCGCTACCGCCGTCGCCTGGTGCGAGATGCACTCACCAATTATGGTGCCCTTTCGGTCGGAAATAATGCACGAGCGCTGGATGTCGGCTGCGGAACCGGGGGAAATCTCAAGTTGCTTAGCAGCTTCTATCCCACGGTAGTTGGCATTGACTACTCACCCATCGCGCTGAAAGAAGCACGGCTAAAATTCCCAGATGCCATGCTGATTCAGGACGATGCCAACCGGTTGGGTGACATTTTTCGTCCTCAGAGTTTTGATCTGGTGACCCTTTTCAATGTGCTTTATCACAAGTGGATTGAATCGGATATTGAAGTGCTGACGCAGATTCACCGGATTTTAAAACTCGGTGGCATATTGTTGATAACAGAGCCGGCGTTTCCCATGCTGATGCGTCATCATGATCTGCTCGATTATGGGCGCAAGCGCTATAGAAAAGAGGAGTTTCGCGGGCTTCTCAAGCAGGCCAATTTTAATCAATTTTACATGACGCTATTCAATAGTATAAGCTTTATTCCGGCGCTTATGTTGGCTCTGAAAGATCGTTTGATTGGTACGCGTCAAAAGCTCTTTTACGAGCAGGACGAGGTGCGTGAACTACAGATGCCTCCACCTTGGCTCAACCAATCGATTCTAGGGGGAATGGAGCTGGAGCGTCAGGCCATCTCTCTGTTTGGCTCCATTCCTCTGGGCATTACGCTGCTGGGTGTAGGCATCAAAGGTGGGGAGCTTAATGGCGTTTGACCCAGTAGGCTGTGAGCCTCTGCACCAACCGGTCGGCACGTGTTTTCCAGCCTTTTCCGCCCCCCTTGGGTCGGCTGATCTGAATTGAAAAAGAGAGCCCGCGTCCTTGATGGCTAAGTAGATAGCCTGCCATGGCGCGTACATCGTTGGTAGTACCAGTTTTGGCCCATACTTTCATAGAGGTAGTGGCACCAGGAAGGCGATGGAGGAGGGTGCCTTTCCAGGCGGCGATGGGTAGAAGCGTTGCGTAGGTACGCCCATCGAAATAGAGCAGATCAGCCTCGGCCAGAATTTCCACCATCTGACGGGGTGTGATACGGGTTTTGCGGCTCAGGCCGGAGCCGTTTTGAAGATGAAACCCCCGCCAGTCGATCTTCGGGTGTTGCTTGACAAACCACTGGCGAATGATCTCAGCTGCGGTCTCAAGAGAGTCGATACGGCTCCCTTTGGCGATACGTCGTGCGGTGGCCAGGGAGATCAGTTCGGCGGTGAGATTGTTACTGTACTCTAGCGCGCCCTCTGCCAGATCCACCAAGGTACGCCCTTGGTGTCGGTGGATAATTTGAGCCTTGGCAGGCGTGTGGGCCGGTTGTGGAGCGGGTAGTTCAACCTCCCGGTTGGCGGCAAAATAGCGCAACATGCGTGCCGTATAGAGGTTGGCATTTTGTACCGGAAGCCAGGATGAGCCGCTACGCTTGCCACGGTTTTGAATGCGCCACGACTCCCGCCCTTCAGGGCCGGACTGAGCGGGGCGATAACGGACGCGGCCCCGCCCTCCTGAGGAATCAATCATGACCCGAAAGTGATCCACCGGGGGGGTGGTACGCACAATCAAGCGCCTTTTTTTCCCAATTCGCCATGCCAGATGGAAGCGGTTGAACTCTATGGAGAGTGCCCCAATTCCAGGATTAAAGGTCTTATGGCGGTTGAACTCCGAGCTTATGAACGGCTTATCCGGTAGAGCGGTACCGTCGTAGTAGAATCCACCGCTAATTTTTCGGATCCCCCGTTTTCGCAGCTGATCGGCAAAGCCCATCAGGTGCCCAAAGTGAAAAAAGGGGTCGCCATCCCCGGTGAGATGGATATTTCCCTCCAGCACCCCTTGGGAATTGACATGGCCGGTCATGGCCATCGTGGTCTCAAAGCGGTGATTTGACCCCAGCACCGTAAGTGCCGCTACGGTAGTGGGGATCTTTGCGGCGGAGGCGGGGGCTGTGGGGCGCTGGGCATGATGGCCACTGATAAGTTTAGTGTTATCGAGGTCGTAGAGTGCAAAGCCAATGGACGCTTTAGGGACTCCAGAGGCTTCAATAATCTTCTGCTCTCCACCCTCTGAGGGGCGTTTTTTCTCTGAATGGGGCTGATGGACCCTCACCCAAGCCCCTGGATTCGGTGTCGTGGCCTGGGCCGGGCGGGTAAGAGCCCAGGAACAGAGAAGTATCAGCACCGCCATCCAGATTCCGTGCCTGAACCAAGCCTGCATTACACCCTCTTTGGGATCAATCCAC
>JADFWT010000023.1 GCA_015233785.1 Magnetococcales bacterium | reverse complement strand
GGCGGAGTGGTTTACCTCGCAAGATGAGATCGCCAAGCGTCCCGAAGCTAGTGGGGAGCCGCCAACCCCAGGGATAGCGTCGCCCCCTGGAAGTAAGCCTGCTCCTCTGGTGGAGAAATCCGTCATCAACCCGCCTGTTACGCCCAATGAGTGGCCATCTGGTGGGGTGAGAGAAGCCGTAAATGGCTGGAGAGAGGCTTGGATTGCTCAGGATATTAATCGTTTCCTGAGCTTCTATGCGCCTCGTTACAACTATCTTAGTGACAGAGAATGGCAGCTTTGGTTGCAACAGACCATACTGGATCTACGCCAGTCACAGAGTATTCACGTTGTCCACAGTAATCTCTCCATAAACCCCATGCAGGGTAATATGTTGAGGGTTGATCTGATTGAGGATTATCACTCGCAAATTCGCCAATCACGGCAGGCTAAAAGTTTGGCCATGCAGAAAACCGCAGCCGGTTGGAAGATCGTCGCCGAGGTCTCCGGACCGGTTCCCAAGGTGGAAGCGCGCCCGACCATCTACGCTATCCAGGTGGGGGCTTTCCCCGATGCTAGGCAGGCCGATGATTTGGTGGCTGCTCTCCAAAAAGCAGGCTATGCCCCCTATATTGTCCGTGAAGAGATTCAATCGGCCAACGCATGGCGTTCGGTGCGTATTGGGCGTTTTTCCAGCCGTAACCATGCCAAGCTGGCACGGCTGTTTTTCACGCACAACACCCCCTGGAAACAGGCTATCATCACCCAGATGAAGAGGCTTGCTTCCGCCCCTCCATCCCCAACCGCACCCCCCCAACGTCCGGAAGAGAGACCGGCAGTTGATGTCACTCCGCCCACACCTATGGAGGGCGCGACCTCACCGGTCGAATCACCCTCCTCCTCTCAAGGCGCTTTGGTGTCCCGCCAACGACGCGTGGTGATGACAGAGCCAGTGCAGCACAGCGCGCATGGCCCGGATGGGGCTAACGCTGACCGCGACATCGGACGCTCTGCCCGGCTCGATACCTTACAAAACAGTCCCGGAGAAAGGCATTGAAATATGTAATGAATCCCCTGTTGGTAATTCTTTTGACGTGTTATGTGCTAACGGTTACTCCACCACTTCATGGGGCGGATTCTCAGGGGTTGGATGGCCTGCTGACACCCTCTGGAAGCGCCTCCCGAATGATGACCGCTCCGGAAATTCGTGCGGAGCTCTCCGCCCCGAGACGGGCGGCGCTCTCCAGTGAGATGGCGGGTCGTATTCTCAAGATGCCTCTCAAGGAGGGGGAACGTTTTCAAAAAAACCAACTATTGATTGCCATCGACTGCGCCATTGAGCAGGGGCAGAAGCAGCGTGTCCGAGCCACGCTGAATGCCGCTCAGAGTAAATCGGAGATATATCACCGCCTGAAACGGCTTAATGCTACTAGTAAGATGGACGCACAGGAGGCTAAGTCGGAGCTGGCCAAAGCCAAGGCCGAGCTGGCCATCATCAACGCCAAGCTGCGCCGTTGTCGTATCAGCGCGCCGTTTTCCGGGCGTGTGGTGACCCAATCGGTCCGTCAATACGAGTATGTGAAGGCTGGAGATCCGCTGCTGGAGATTGTGGATGAGCGGCACCTTGAAGCGCTGTTTCGCATCCCCTCCGAGTGGCTGCGCAGCCGCCGCATCGGTGATCCCTTTATCCTGCATCTGGAGGAGACCGGCCACCCTTTGAAGGGTCGTATTGCCCGTTTTGGTGCCGTGATTGATCCGGTTAGTCAGGCGATCCGGGTGATCGGGTATATCGTCTCACCGGTTCATGGACTGCTGCCCGGTATGAGTGGCCGGGTTCGTTTTGATCCACCCCCCACAGCCCAGCGCCATGAGTAAATTGCCATCCACAGATCCCCTGTCCCGCCTGAGTGCCTTGTTGCAGGTGGAGCGACATGGTTTGCGGGCGACCACGCTGGAGGAGTTGACCTTCCGCATGGTCAACGATTGGCATGGGCTGGTTCCTTATCGACAGGCGGTGTTGTGGCGGCGTATGGGGGATCACGCCGGGCGTATTGAGGCGGTCTCCGGCATGCCACTGTTTGATGAGCAAGGCCCCTATCTCCTTTGGTTGAATAGCCTGATAAAGGCTCTCGGCACCCGATTGGAGAAGCGCCTTGTCATGCAGCGCCATGAGGCCCCTGTCCAATTTCAAGATGCATGGTCTCAATGGCTTCCGACGCACACTCTGTGGATCCCCCTCATCGCCCCTGATGGTGTGTTGGTGGGCGGGATGTTCATGATGGCAGATACGCCTTTTACACCTGAGGCCATCTCGCTGTTGGAGCATATGGCCGATCTGCATGCGGTGGCCTGGAGTCGGTTGTTGATGGGGCGCGGCCGATGGCGTACCGGCCTGGAGCAGTGGAACCGCAAGGTGGTTTGGGGTGCTGTTGCCCTGTTGCTGGCGGTGGTGATGATGATTCCGGCTCCGCAATCACTCCTTGGTCAAGCCGAGGTGACCGCCTCTGAACCGCGTATGTTGCGGGCTCCTCTGGAAGGGGTGGTGGAGCGGCTGTTGGTGGAGCCCAACCAGCCGGTGCGCGTTGGTGAGGTGGTGATGCGGCTTGATCCTGAGCCGCTACGCCATCGTTTGCAGATCGCGATCCGGGAGAGTGAATTGGCACGCACCGAATATCGTCAGGCGGCGCAAAAAGGGGTGCGGGGCGTAGAGGATAAGGCCAAGGCGGTGCTGCTACGTGCCAAATGGGAGCAGAAGCAGGCGCAGCGGCTCTATCTGGAGTCGGAACTCAAGCGTCTTGTGGTGCGCAGTCCCATGGATGGTGTGGCGCTTATTGATGATCCCAGTGTATGGGAAGGGCGTCCGGTATCGTTGGGTGAGCGGCTCTTTCCCATAGCGGACCCAGCGCGTGCCGAGATCACCATCTGGATTCCGGCGGCAGAGGCGGTTCATCTTGAACAGGGGTTGCAGACTCGGCTCTTTTTGAATACCGACCCGCTCCATCCCCGCCCTGGAGAGTTGATTTTCGCCGCCTACCGGGCAGAGAGCGGCCCGGACGGCACACTGGCCTATCGGGCTCGGGCGCAATTTGTTGATGATGTGCCCCCTCCCCGTTTGGGGCTTCGTGGAACGGCGCGCATTTTCTATGGGGAGGCGCGGCTCTATCAACTTCTGCTGCGCCGTCCTTTGAGCGCCATTCGTCAATGGCTGGGGCTCTGATGCCGGACTCTGGACCACTTCCTGAATTGCGGGAGGATCTGAGCCTTTATGATGGGCCGCGTTCTCCCAAAGGGGCACCGACCTGGACGCTGCATGATCCTTCCGGGCACCGTTTTTTTCAGATTGGCTGGCTGGAATTCGAAGTGTTGAGTCGTTGGAATCTTGGCGAAGTGGAGGCGATCTCTCGTGCAGTCAATGGTCACACATCTCTTACGATCTCATCTGAGGATGTTCATGTTATTGCCCAATTTTTAAAGAGATTTAATCTTCTACGTCTTCCGGGAGATGAACTGCACGTCACCTGGATACAGGGTCAGGCGAGCCGCCAACGTACCTTGGGGCGTCTGTTGCAACCTCTTACCTTTATGCGTTTCCCGCTTCTGCGCCCGGAGCCGCTGTTGGGGTGGCTCTCTTCCCGAATGGGTTGGCTCTATCACCGGGGTTTTCTGGCTGTGATGGGGCTGGTTCTGGCCTTGGATCTGTTGCTGATTGGTGGGCAGTGGGATGCCTTTCTGGCTGCATTTCCAGATGCAGGCAGGCCGTTCTCTCTCTGGCCGTTTGCTATCGCCATTGTGTTGGCCAAGATTGTTCATGAGCTGGGACATGCCTTGACTGCATGGCGTTACGGTTGCCGTGTGCCTTCGTTGGGGGTGGCTATGATGTTTCTATGGCCGACGCTTTACACGGATGTGAGTGAGGCGTGGAAGCTATCGAGCAAACATCAGAGGCTGTGGATTGGTGCTGCGGGTGTCACCGCTGAGATGATTCTGGCGGCGTTTGCCATGCTGGCTTGGTCGTTTCTACCAGATGGCCCATGGCGTCAGGGAGCTTTTGCCCTCTCTGCCACCATTTGGATCACCACATTAGTCATCAATCTCAACCCGTTGATGAAGTTTGACGGATACTATCTGCTCGGTGATGCGCTGGGCATTGCCAATTTGCAGGCACGGGCCCGGCAGGCTATGCAGTGGTGGCTCAGGTATCACCTGATGGGGTTTGCGGATCCTTTCCCAGAGCCTGCATCACCAGGGCGACGAAAGTTGTTGATCGGTTACGCCTTTGGTATGTGGTTCTACCGGATGATGATCTATGCCGGTCTGGCAGTCATCATCGGTCAATTCTTCTACAAAGGGGTTGGATTGGCCCTGATGGTGGTGGGAAGTATGGAGTTGATTCTACGCCCCATGATCGCCGAGATGCGCATTTGGATGGTGCGTCGGGGTGACTTCCATCTTAGTGGGTCTGCGCTGCGGGGTTGGGGTGTGGTGGTCGTGATTCTGATGGTACTGTTTCTGCCTTGGCGGAGCTCCATCCAGCTGCCTGCCCTGTTGCAACCTGCGCATCAGATCACGCTTTTTGCCCCCATGGAGGCCCGCTTGGAAGCGTTAAAGGTCACCATGGGTGATGAGGTGGAACAGGGGGCGTTAATGGTGCGTCTCTCCTCCCCCGGATTGGATCGAGAGATCGACCGGCTACAGCATGCCATCCAACTGCTTCGCTGGCAGAGTGCGCTACCTGGAGAGGATCTCATCTTGCAGGCGGAGAAGCGGCTTCGTAATCGCGAGCGGGCGACTCTGCTCAGCGCGCTGACAGCCCGTCTGGAGCAGAGGCAGAAGTTAGACATAATTGCGCCCCAATCCGGGGTAGTCACGGCGCGTATTGAGGGCCAGTCCAACGGGGATTGGATACCGCAGTCCGAGCCGCTTTTGACCCTCTCCAGTCCAGCTAGACAAGAGATTCTCGCATATGTCTCCGAGCAACAGATTGACCTTCTGGAGTCTGGCGCCGAGGCACTCTTCTATCCCGAAGGCTCCCCTGCACCGCCGTGGCGTTGCCGCTTGCAGGCCACTCCGCCAGGTGGTATGAAACAGCTTGATCGTCCCATCATGGCTTCAGCACATGGCGGAACACTGCCGGCATGGGAGAAGCAAGGTGGCTGGCAGCTTGATGGGGTGTTTTTTCGATTACGCCTCATCCCTATTGAGGAAAGATCCCATCTGCGGACTTTGCGCGGGTCGGTACGCATTGTCTCCCGTCCCACCTCTGTAGCGGGAAGCCTGTTGCGGCAGGTGCGCGGGGTGCTGATTCGAGAGCTGGGTGTGTGAGTCCTGACTGATAAAGGGGAGCTGTCACTATTTGTTCTCTTGTAATACCGTATCAATTGGAATCATAAGATTTTCTTGTTCATTATTAGTTGGTTGAATTTTTCTGTTGGATGTATCAAATTAGACACAACAATTTGAGCATTTGTTGTCCCCATATATGGGTTGTAAGTCGTGTACGTTTTTTGCGACTATTTGGAAATGTCCCCTCTTTTTTGCGCTTTACAGTTCCTATTAAGTATGATAGACACGTATTAATTTTTCGAATGAATGGGCTCCCAATACGATGATCAGCGACGATCGTCACTTGGTTAGCGTACTTTAAGTACTCTTTACGCGTTCCAATCGTCATATTGATCCTGTAAGCGGATTAAGGGGGGAGACCTCCATCACTCGTGGAGTTGAGTTGGTCGGGGCTGATGTTGTATGATCCACGCCGAGTTAATTTGCGTGGGGCCATGCGTTTGTGACGGCTCTTTAATGATGGTGTTGATCCTTAGATAACTGGGAAATTAAGAAAATGGATAGAAAGCAAATGAGTATCAAGGTTATCGCCGCTGCAGGCGCACTCTGCCTCTCCATGGGGCTTGGTGCAGCCCATGCGGATGGTATCGATGGTGGTGATATCTCCTGGATGCCGCCCAAGGTCGAGCCTGCGCCGATGCACTGCAAGCGCGTGACCGGTGATCAGGAGCGTCAGTCCACCTCCAACTACTCCTGGTGGCGCACCAAGGGTTGGAATCAGTGGCACCCCCAGACCAGCAAGACTAATCTGGCCATGGCTGGTACTCAGTGCTATTTCTGTAAAGAGACCCCGGACTGCGACCGTGACGGTGTCGAAGACAAGAAAGACAAGTGCCCCACCACTCCCTATGGCAACAAGGTTGACAAGGATGGTTGCGGTGAGGACTCCGACGGTGACGGCGTGCCGGACATTGAAGACAAGTGTCCTGGCACCCCCAAGGGTGTAAAAGTGAATGCCGACGGCTGCCCGCTGGATAGCGATGGCGACGGCGTTTATGACTATCTGGACAAGTGTCCCGGTACCCCGGCTGGCGTCACGGTTGACACCTCCGGTTGCCCCATCGACACCGATGGCGACGGCGTAGCGGACTATCTGGATCGCTGCCCCGGCACCCCGGCTGGTGTTGATGTTGACGTCAAGGGTTGCCCGCTGGACAAAGATGGCGACGGCGTCCTGGACTACATGGACAAGTGCCTGGGCACCCCCAAGGGAGCCACGGTCAATGAACTGGGCTGCTGGGTGCTGAAGGGTGTACACTTCTCCAGCGGTAGTGCAGCCATTCAGGGTCGTTACCACGGTATCCTGAATCAGGTGGCTCGTGTGCTGCGCAACAACGCAGGCGTCACGGTTCAGGTTGAAGGTCACACGGATAACGTGGGCAATTCCGACCTCAACAAGCGCCTCTCTGATCGTCGCGCTCAGTCGGTACGCCGTTACCTGGTCAACCGTGGCATCAGCAGCAATCGTCTCTCCGCTGTCGGCTACGGAATGGAGCGTCCTATCGCCAGCAACGAATCTGCGGCCGGTCGCGCTTCCAACCGTCGCGTTGAGCTGACCCCGATTCAGTAAATCGGTCGTCTCCCATCTGAACGATGCACCCGCCCCTTCATAAGGGCGGGACTCATCCACCAGATGATGGACAGGTCTTATTTCAAAACGCGGGGATCTTCATTGATTCCCGCGTTTTGTTTATGTATCGCTTGAACCCCCATTTTTTATGAGAATGATAATGGCCCTGCATACCCTGGTAGGGTACTCTTGTTGGGTTTATTTGGATGGAAAAAAGGCGTCTTGATAAGGCGCGTGGTAAATGGTCGCCAGGGCACACCTGAGTCCCGGCCCTCTGGTAAAAATCATTTAGGATGGCACAGCACACCATGGATCACATTCAATCCCTGATGGGCCACTTCACCCGGCCTCCCTTTCCGACACTTCGTCGTCTTGGACCTTCTCTTCTAGCGTTCGCTTTCCTGACCTTTGTATGGGCTTTGCCTATGGATACTCTGGCGGGTAGCTCTTCCAGCCAGGGGCGTTCAGACCAGGCGATCAAATATGCCAAATGGGTCAAGAAGATTAAATCTGCCCCCAGAGGCCCTTTTAAGAGAATTCGCTGGTTCTGTAAGGATGGGGCCGTGCTCCCTCCTAAACCCTACGGATGTGGGGATCGCGGCGGCGGCATCCAGCACGGTGAGTTGACCGACCAGGTTAAGGAGATGCGCCGCAATGGCTACTATGTGGCCAATGTTCTAGCTGAACTGAAAGCGGCCCCATTTCTTGGTTCAAGGGCCGACTTGACGCCGATTCAGCATATGCTTATTGAGCGCTTTCTGCGTACCGTAGACCGTGATTGGATCTTCCGTGCCAGCCGCCACTATCGTGGTGCACTTCAGATTGAGGATGAGGAGAGTGGATCTCTGGCCTTTATGCTGGATCTGCTGGCTGATCCCACCTGGACCCATCCCAACCGTTATCCACTACTCAGAGAGTTGGCACGTCTGCTACCGATTCATGCCGATGCCCCCACAGCCGCCAAGGTGCGGGCGCTCTCCTTGGAGATTAACGATTCGGATGCCAAGTTTCGCAATCTGCGCATCAAGATTCACGGCTCTCCCGAGGCTTCGGATGCCTCAAGAGTGCGCAAGTATGCCAGCGAACGGGGCAAGCCCGATCTTAAGAGCAAATATGCGGAACTGGCCAAGGATATTGACAGCCTCTATGCATCATCTCGTGATAGCCAGATGATTCAGAAGGCTATTGCCAAGGTATCCCTGCCTAAATACCGCAAGGTGATGGGCCAAGCTCTGACGGCCCTTAATAAGACCAGGGATCCCTATAAGAGGCTGCCTCTGATCAGTGGTCTTCTGCGTCTCTCCCGTGAGGCGGTGTACAAGAAGATCTCCCCCAAGCAGCGCCTGATGATGCTCCGCGCTGGACTAGCGCTGGAGAAGATGGCTTTTACCGAAGGCACGGTTTTAGCGAACCGCATTAAAGGTTTCAGTCGTCGTCAACGTCTGTCGCTTATTGAGGCGTCCGGTCGTTCTCTGTTTGGCTCCGGATTGATCTCCGAACGACAGTTTAAGGCCATCCAGGCCAGCCTTGGACGGCTGCAATCTTCCAGTGGCGGCCCCAACCTGGATCAGTACCGCAAGGAGCTGCTCTATTTGGGGCGCGCCGTCCAGTGGTCGGATCGCACCCTGGCCTTCTTTATGGAGTCCGGCATGAAGCGTCTTGGCGAGTTGGAGCCAATGGCCAGACTCTATATCCAAGACCGCCTGCGGGGTAGCCCGTTGATCCTTTACGGTAAACTGGTGGATAGCATGATTCGCGATGCCAACCAACTGGCCAAGCTTGAGCACCACTTTTTTGGGCGCACTATCGGCGTCGGGCTGCGGGCACTTAACCCCGGCTCGGCCCGTGGCGTTCTCAAGACCCCTGGCCTTCATGAGGCCATTACCGATCCCAACGGCGTCTATCTCCTCTCGGAGACCATCGCCGACCTGCCGCCGGTGGCTGGGATCCTCACCCAGGGAGAGGGCAATTCGCTCTCCCACATCCAGTTGTTGGCACGTAATCTCGGTATTCCCAACGCAGTGATCAATGATGCATTGATTGCCGATGTCAAGCGTTATACGGGCAAGCCAGTGATTCTCAGTGTCAATGCCAAAGGTGTGGTCTCCCTGGAAGTGGATCCCAACCCGCCGGTGCGTACAGCTTCCAGCACGGCTAAGGAAGGCTTCAAGATTGAGCCTGACCTGAACAAATTAGACCTCTCCCAACGTTCGCTTCTGCCATTGACCCAACTGCGCTCCAAGGACTCCGGGCGGGTCTCCGGTCCTAAAAGCGTCAACCTCGGTGAGTTGGCCTATCGCTTTCCCGATCAGGTGCCGTTTGGCTTTGTCATCCCCTTTGGGGCGTTTAAGGCGGTGTTGGATCAGCCCATGGATGCAACTGGGCTCACCACCTTCGAATGGATGAAGCAGAACTACCGCCAACTGGAGAAGATGCCCAAGAGCTCCCAGAAGCGTCGCAAGATGGCAATGGCCTTCCTGGAGAAGCTGCGTCATTGGATTGAGAATGTTGATCCCGGTCCAGCTTTTAAAGTAGAGCTGAATCAAATGCTGTCCAAGCATTTTGGACCCGACGGCTCATTTGGCGTCTTTGTTCGTAGCGATACCAATGTGGAGGATCTGCCTGGTTTTACCGGCGCCGGTCTCAACAAAACCGTGGCCAACGTGGTGGGTTATGACAACATTCTAGAGGCTATCCGTCAGGTTTGGGCCTCGCCTTTTACCCATCGCGCATTCTCTTGGCGTCAGGACCATATGGATCAGCCGGAGTTTGTTTTTCCAGCGGTGTTGGTTCAGTACAGCTTTCCTTCGGAAAAATCGGGGGTGATGGTAACGGCGGATGTGGAGTGGAATGAGCCGGGCTGGATCTCTGTTGCTGTGAATGAAGGCATCGGCGGGGCCGTTGATGGGCAGGCTGCTGAAGCGCTTCGAGTCAGTACCCGCTCTGATCATGTGCAGTTGCTTTCCCAGGCCAGCGCCCCCCTGCGTCGGGCGTTGGAGCCTAAGGGGGGGTTGACCAAATGGGCCGCCACTGGTGACGATCATGTATTGCAGGATACAGAGATCAAGACCCTGGTTGCATTTGCCAAAGGGTTGCCGGATAAGTTTCCCGATGCCCGTGATGATCGCGGTAACCCAGCTCCCATGGATGTGGAGTTTGCTTTTCGTGACGGGCATTTTGCCCTGTTGCAGATTCGTCCTTTTGTCGATGCGCGATCCAAAGCGCCCCGGGAACGCTCCCCGTTGGAGTCGATGACCGTACCCCTGAATAGAGTTCCATAAGGTGGATAGATCATGAGAGAGATTGCAAAACCTTTACAAAAGACTGCTCTGGCGCTGTTGGCGCTGGCCGTGGCATTTCCTCCGCTTATGTGGCCTGTGGAGGCGGAGGCCTATCCTCTGGATGGAGCCGAAAGGACTGGGATTCATCGTCTGGAAGGGTATCGTCTGGCCCAGGAGCGTATGGTGAGAGGGCGTCGTTTGCCTTCGGGAGCCACCAACAATAGCGAGCATGTCAAGCTACGGTTGGCGCGTCAGCCTGGTATGCAGATTCCCGCACCCGATCCGAAAATGAGTGCCGACATCACCCGTCTGGCAGGCTATCAGCGCAACAGCTACGGCGTCGCCGTGTTGGATCTTACCGATATCAACAATCCAGTCTATGCCGAGCATAACGGTACCCGACAGCAGAACCCCGGTAGCGTCGGAAAGATTATCGTCGGTCTGGGCCTGTTCCAGATGCTGGCCGATACCTATCCTCACGATATTGAGAAACGGATCAGCGTTCTGCGTGACACCATGATCACGGCGGATAGCTTCATCCGTTCCGATCACCATAAAATCCCGATTTGGAAGCCTGGTGAGACTCGTATCCGTAAGGTGAAGCTCACTGAAGGGATGGTCGCCAATCTCTGGACCTATCTGGACTGGATGCTCTCCAGCAGCAATAACTCTGCAGCGGCAACCATTCAGAAGCACATGATTCTGCTTGCCCACTTTGGTAAAAACTACCCGCCGACACCTGAGCAGGAGCGTCAGTTCTTCAAGAACACCAAGCGCCGGGAAATGACCAATCTATTCGCCAAGGCGATTCGGGATCCCATGACCCGCAACGGCTTGGATACCAAGCAATTACGTCAGGGTAGCTTCTTTACCTGGATGGGAAAGCGTCGTGTGCAGGGCTGGTCCAACAGCGTCGGCACCCCGCGTGAGTTGATCAAATACCTGTTCCAGATGGAGCGCGGTAAACTGGTGGATTATTTCTCCAGCCTGGAGCTGAAACGGCTGCTCTATCTCACCGACCGTCGGATTCGTTACGCCTCCTCCCCGGCCCTGAACAGTTCTGCCGTGTATTACAAATCCGGTTCGCTCTATAAATGCCGTCCTGAGCCAGGGTTTGTCTGCAAAAAGTATATGGGCAACGTGGTCAACAACCTCAACTCGGTGATTATCGTAGAGTCTCCCACCAAGCCCAAACCGCTCTTCTATATGGTGGCGGTTACCTCCAACGTGCTGCGCATGAACTCCGCTGTGGTCCACCAGACCCTGGCAACGCGCATCCACCGCTATCTTGAGAAGCGTCATGGCGTCATTGAGCCGAAGAAAAAAAGCAGAGGAAAGCGCGCCAAGCCGGTTAAGACGCCCAGTGCCGAGTAATTGATCTTCGCCTCTTCATTCTGATTAGCCCTATTAACGAGCCAGAAGGTGGATTCCCTCCTTCCTGGCTCGTTTTGTTTATATCTCCTTAGTTCAAGAACATATGTGGCTAACCTTGGCATTTGCTCCGATGAATGTCGTCGAATTGTTACAATTTTTGCCAAAGATCACCTTTCTTAGTAAAAATTTTTTTGATAGTATGTTGTGGTTGTGAAGGCCACCCACGGTTGCGGTGACCCGCACTCAATATCGGTCTTGATTGGATTGTTATGCCTCACTCTGATGGACATACAGCCGCAGATACGCGAACGCCTACGTCAATAGAGCGTGTTTTGCGCATCTTTACGGATGTGCGTCCCGGTGAGGGGCGTATCGCCTTACTGATGTTTTTTAATGTCCTGTTAATCCTCTGCGCCTACTACTTCATGAAGCCGGTGCGTGAGGGGTGGATCTCTCTGGAGGAGATCAAGGGCTACTCCAAGATGGAGGTTAAGGCGCTTACCAACTTTGGCCAGAGCATGGTGCTGGTGTTGGTCGTGTGGGGATATGGCAAGCTGGTCAATCTCTACACGCGTTCGGCGCTAATTACTCGTTCAACACTCTTTTGCATGTCCAATCTGGTGCTGTTTTGGCTCATCCAGCCCGGCTTTCTCATGCCGCATATTCCCTACTCCGGCATTCTTTATTATCTGTGGGTAGGTATGTTCGGCGGCTTTATGGTGGCGCAAATCTGGGCCTATATTGCTGACCTGTTTGTAGATGAACAGGGGCGGCGCTTGATGCCGATGATTGCCATCGGGGCTACCAGTGGTGCGGTAATCGGCTCCTGGATCGTCTCCTCGCTGACCAAAAGCGGTGTGTTGGCCTCTCAAGATCTGCTGCTGGCCTCCCTGGTTCCTTTGCTGGGAACCATCTTTCTGTCGCGCATGGCGGATGATGGCCGTTGGCGGTCATTGTCAAAACCCCGACAGGATGGTGTCAAATCAGATAAGGTAAATCACAAGCAGGCGTTTGAGCTGCTGAAAAGTCATCCCCTACTACTGGCTACCACCGTCGTGACCCTCCTTTTTAACTGGGTCAACACCAACGGTGAGAATATCTTGTTCCATGTGATTGTCCAACATGCTCAGGAGCTGATGGTCCAACAGGAGGTGGTGAACAAGAGCATATTCCTTAAAGAGTTCACCACGACGTTCTATGGTGATTTCTTCTTTTGGGTCAACATCTTCGCGCTTTTTTTGCAGGCTATTGTTGCCTCTCGTCTGCTCAAATTCGGCGGCTTTGGGGCCATCTTGATGCTGCTGCCGGTGATCGCCCTCTCCACTAACATAGCCATTGGTCTCATTCCTGCATTGGCTATGATAAAGTTCATGAAAATTGTGGAGAACGCCACCGATTACTCAATCAATAATACGGCAAAACACGTTCTCTGGTTGCCTTTGGATTCGGAGACCAAGTATAAGGTCAAACCGACCATTGATAGCCTTTTTATGCGCTTTGGCGACGGTCTGGCCGCTGTAACGGCCATTGTGGGTACACAGTATCTGGCCCTTTCCGTAACGGGCTATTGTACGCTGAATGTCGTGTTGGTGTTGATATGGATCGGTTTTGGTTTTGTCATGATCCGTGAACACCGAAAGCTGACTGAAAATGTAATGGTAAAAGTGGCGTAACATGATGAATCAACGCCTACTTTACCATTTTTTTCCCTTTTTTTTGAATGATCTGGCATGATGTCCGACATGTTTAAATCTGTAGCGACCTTTTTTATTGCCGCGTTGGCCCTGTTCATGATCCCGTCTACCGCAATTGTGGATGAGCTGGATGATGGCGTTTTTACCTTCGACGGTGAACTACCACCTTCCCTGATGGACGATACGCCCCGCGCACAACTGTGGGAGCATCAGGACGCAGCTTTGCAGAAAAAGCTGGACCATCTGGTGAAAAAACAGATGGGGATAAGGAAGCTGGTCAACAGAAAGAAATTTGCTGTTGCACTGGTAGATATCACCGACATAGAGAATCCTCGGGTCGCCACTATAAACGGCGATGAGATGCTCTATGCAGCTAGTCTTCCAAAGATTGCCGTTCTGTTGTCGGTATTCCAGAAGGTTTCCGATGGCGAGGTGGTGATTGACAATAAGACCCAACACAAAATCTTGCGCATGATCCGCCGCTCCTCCAATCCCGATACCACGGCAATGATGCATCTGGTCAGCAAGCCCTATATCGCCAAGGTGCTCAGCTCCCCCCGATATAAGCTTTATGACCCCATGCGTAATGGCGGTCTTTGGGTGGGTAAGGACTATGGAAAGGGCGCTGCTTGGAAACGCGATCCCATGCACAATATCTCTCACGGCGCGACGGCCATTCAGGTGGCCCGCTTCTATTATATGCTGGAGACCGGTGAGCTGGTGGATGAGGAGTCGAGCAAGATCATGAAGCAGATCCTCGGTGAGACCGCCATCAACCACAAGTTCAAGAAGGGCATCAACATGGTATGCCCAACGGCGAAGGTCTACCGCAAATCCGGTTCATGGCGTCAATTCCATTCGGATAGTGCCATCATTGAACACGGCGACATGCGCTATATTGCCGTTGCTCTTGCGGAGACTCCCGGCGGCGGTAAGCTCTTGACCCGCCTGATCATGGGCATGAACAAAATGGTCTTGGCCAATGTCGCCAAGGCCGGCAAGAACACCCCAACCTGCTATCAGGCTAAGCGGGGGTCAGCGCACCAATATTATAAGACCGTCTCTCAGCTTGAAAAGTGGGCGCCACTGCTGGCTACCCCCTAATCATTTCAGATCTTCCGCCGTGTCTCCTTGGCGGTATGACAAAAAAATCGGCGTGGTCCCCATTCATAGGGTCACGCCGTTTTTTTTGTGCTTCTCTGCCCCTTCTCCTAATCCAGATGGCGGGCGTGTCGGCTTCTGCTGAGCCCTGGAAGCGCTTCATCCCCATTCATAACGCTGTGTCGCTGGAGCATGGCCGATAACGGTAGCATGATCCACTCAAGTCGCTCCATGCGCTGGTCCAGCCTCTCCAGAACATCCGCATCTCCCCTACTCTCTTTCAATGATCTGGGTGTCCTCTTCTCAATGGTGCTGAGCGAGGCTTGGCGTAGTTCGCGTGTCACCCAGTTGGATAGCGTCATACCCTCTTGTCGGGCGGCCTGTTTGGCCAGTTGTCGTACATCGTCCGGTACGCTGCGAATCGTCCAGGGCTTGTCAACCTGAGGTTGCTGTTTGGTCATTGGAAGTCGGCTCTCCTTTGCGGCTTCTGGTCGAATCTCGAATTGGAATCGAGGATCCGACGGAATTCTGTCACATAGCTGTCATGGCGATCTGTCTGACAATCGCCTGACAATTGTTGGAAGATTCATGCCACACTGTTCACGATTGTTACATCCTTTGAGGATTGTTTTTATATTATTGAAAATAAAAAGATAATTAAGATAATTTCCTGATCAGTCATGCGCTTTTTTTGGGTCTTACGCGCACTCTGGTGGTGCCATCCGACATCATCGCCAGAAATCTGTCATTTATTGGCCAATAAGTTGGACAAATGTAGGATATAGAACATTATTCTAAGTGTATAATACGCAAAATATACCTATAAAAACAGATATATATAAAATATGGCACGCATGTTGTATAATGTCAGACAATCACGTTTTTTGCGCCGCGTGTTGTCTCAATGGCCTAGAATGGTGTGAAGGGCGCGTATTCGACTTAAAGGATGGTAACAATGGACAATGTGTTTATTTGCGATAGCTATACGGTCTTGGTGGTGGATGATGATCGGGATCAGACCCGGTTGGTGGAACACTATCTCTCACGCCGAGGCTTCAATGTGGTCAGCACCAACAACGGCTTGCAGATCATGGACAAGATCGATACGCATAAGCCGGATATCATTCTCATAGATGCTCTGATGCCTTATATGGATGGATTTGCCATCTGCGAAGAGCTGAAGCCGCACGCTAAGAGCCGCAACATTCCGGTGGTGATGATGACCTCGCTGGAAGATCCGGAGATTATCAACTGGGCGTTTGACTGCGGCGTGGATGACTTCATCCGCAAGCCTTTCTCTGCTGAGCTTCTGCACAATCGTCTGCTTAGAACGCTGGACAGCAAGCGCGAGCAAATGTCCCTGCACCACACGCACATCCAGTTGGAGACCGAACTGGTGCGTAAGGACCAAGAGCTGCTCAGAATGCGCCAAGCCATGCGCCAGGAGATCCTGGAGCATAGCAAGACCCGCAAAGTGCTGATGGCCGGTTGGAATCAGGAGATCCAGCAGCCCCAAGGTCAGATGGCACGCGCTGTCCTATAGGATCAACCCCAGCTAAGGGCAACGCCTGAGCCATGCTGCAAGATTTCGCTTCTTCATGATGCCGTTCAGGCCCAACTTACGGGCCTGGCGGCAGAATGCGGCAAAATCAATCTTGGCGTCGGTATACTCCACGGCAAATACCGCCTTGCCTCGTTTGACAAATGGTGTCAGACGGTCACACCACTTCTGATGAAAACACCCCTCAGTGAGGGCCCAATCGTAGTGGTCAATCAGCTCTTCCACTTGGTCGGAATCGTTCTTCAGACCGATAGATAGCCCACGGGCATGCGCCTCTTTGGCCAACCAGACATTATAGCGTAGCTGATCTTTAGCGGTGAGGGGAAAGCCGGTGTCGTTGTGGTGGCCGTCCATGTTGTCCGGCTCTATGGCATCAAACCCTTTATCTCGACACAGATCCATTCGTGCCCGCATGATGGGTGCCAGTTGGCGAATATTTCGAATGTCCAGCCAACGCTCCCCAGCCCACCCTTCGTAAGCGTTCCCTAACACTTCGTCAGGAAAGGTCGTCTTATCCGACCGCCAATCTTCCCAGGCCCCAACATTGATGTAACATATCAAGCGAACACCGCGCTTTTTCAGTGCGGCGATCTGCTCAGGTTCGGCGTCAAACAGATCCAGATCAATCACATCTGTTGGACGCGTATAATTAAATGGTTCGGTCAATTGCCAATCAAAACGGCTCTTGAGAGGCGGTTTCCAGATCCCCTCACCGGCCTGTAGAGGTGACGCCAGCAGGAGCCATACTCCGAGCAGTCCAATGCCTGATAGAATAGAGGTGTATTTCACAAAAGGCTTCCTTTCGGTGGACAGAAATGGGATGAATAAGCATCGCATGAATTCAATGCGCCATCCAGGTGGATCACATGAGATGACAGGCAGATTGTTATGGGAAAACGAAAAGTCCATCTGGTCATGATCCTCACTGTCGTTATGGGCGTTATGATCTCTTGGTTCCTCTATGATTCGGTCTATCAGCAGGAGCTGGGGCGCATTCGGGCCGAGTTTACGCGAGATGTGGATGAGCGATCCAACGCTATTCGTAGCGAGATAGCATTGGCCTTTGGCACGCTGCATGGGTTGCGGGGTCTCTTTAACGCTTCCACGCACGTGGATCGACATGAATTTCGTGCCTATTCGGAGTGGATCCTGAAGCAGCAGCTCGGTGTTCAGGCGCTGGAGTGGGTGCCGAAGGTTCCTCTTTCCAGGCGCGATCACCATGAGCGCCAGGCTATAAATGATGGGCTGATCGGATTTGAATTTACTGAAAGGGGACAGCAGGGAAAGGTGGTGCGGGCCGGAGAGAGGGCGCACTATTATCCGATCTACTACGTGGAACCTCCGGCTGGTAGTCAGACGGCGATTGGCTTCGATTTGGCCTCTAATCCGGCACTTAGAGCCTCCATGGAGGATGCCCACGCATCTGGGGAGCTTTTTGGTACGGCACCAATTGACCTGGTGCAGGAGAGTGGTACTAAAATCGGCATGCTGGCTTTTCTGCCTGTCTATGATTATGGACCATACAAGCAAGCTGGCCGTACGGGCAATCTGAGCGGCTATGTGTTTGGGGTGTTCAGGATTGGCGATATTGTCTCTATGGCCCTCAAGCGTGTGAGCGCCATCTCACCACAGATTCAGCTTGAAATTTTTGACGTGACAATGCCGGGCAGTAAGCGCCTTATCCACCACCAAAAGCCTGCAAACAGCGAGATAGTTGATAGTAAGCTGGTGTACCACACGCCACTATCGAACCTCGGTGGTCGATCCTGGTTAATGGTTGCTCGTCCTTCTGAGGCGTATCTTGCCCAGCATCAGTCCCATATGCCCGTGATGGCATTTGTTGCTGGATTGCTCATCACCCTATTGGTGGGGCTTTATCTAGGAAGTGTTGCGACCCGTTCCGTTGCAATTGAGGCGTTGATCCAGAAGCGCACAGAAGAGCTTAGCGAGCAGGAGATCAAGAATCGCACTATTGTGGAGACAACGGTAAACGGTCTGATCACCATTAATGGACGGGGTGTGGTTGAGAGCTTTAATCCAGCAGCCGAAAAGATGTTCGGCTATGAAGCCCATCAGGTGATCGGACATAATATCTCCATGTTGATGCCGGAGCCCTATCACTCTGCCCATGACGGTTATTTGAAGCATTATGGTGAGACCGGTCATGGAGCCATTATCGGTGTGGGGCGGGAAGTACAAGGTAGACGACAGGATGGTTCCATCTTTCCTATTTACCTCTCGGTGGGCGAGCAGGAGGTGAAAGGGAAGAAGACATTTGTCGGATTCATCGTCGATATCACCCAGCAGAAAGAGGCGGAACGGCTTAAGAGTGAGTTTGTCTCTACCGTCAGCCATGAACTGCGTACGCCTCTGACCTCTATCAAAGGGATGCTGGGGCTGGTGCTGGGGGGTGTGGTTGGAGAGTTGACCCCCAAGGCCACCGAAATGCTGAACAAGGCGATGGAGAACACCAACCGACTGACCCTGTTAATCAATGATATTCTCGATATGGAGAAGATTCAGTCGGGCCGGATGGCGTTCGATTGTACCTCTATTCCCCTCGGTACATTTCTGCAACAAGCATTGAGCAGTAATCAGGGATATGGTGAGAAGTTCAAGGTCTCTCTCCGCCTTGAGAACCCCCCTTCTGATGGGAAGGTGATCTACGGCGATGCCAACCGACTCCATCAGGTGTTGAGCAACCTCATCTCAAATGCCATTAAATTCAGCTCCGAACAGGGTGAAGTATTGCTCACCATTGAAGAGCTTGGAGAGATGACCCGAATCTCTGTGACCGACCATGGCTTGGGCATTCCAGAGGCGTTCAGAGGGCGTATCTTTCATAAGTTTGCCCAGGCTGATGGCTCCAATACGCGCAATATCAGTGGCACTGGCCTTGGGCTTGCCATCTCTAAGACGATTATTGAACAACATGGTGGACGCATCGGGTTTGACAGTGTAGAGGGAGAAGGCAGTGTCTTTCATATCGATCTGCCCAACAGTTGCCCGGTGACGCTGGAACAAAAAGAGATATGATCCTCGAATGGGGCAGCCTCTATTCGTTCTGGACGATAGATTCCAGCTACCCTATGATGATCTTAGGCACCTTCACCAGAAATGAGGTAAACCATGGCCGATACCCCTCTGCAACGCATCCTTTATGCGGAAGATGAAACAGATATTCAAGAAGTAGCATCCATGGCGCTGGAGGCGGTGGGTGGATATGAGATGAAAATCTGCAACAACGGCCAGGAGGCTGTAGAGGCCGCTGTTGCCTTCAATCCCGATCTGATTATTCTGGATGTGATGATGCCGATCATGGATGGTCCAACGGCACTGGAGGAGATTCGCAAGCTTGAAGGTTTTGCCAATATTCCTGCCATCTTCATGACCGCCAAAGTCCAACCCCAGGAGGTGGCAGAGTATATTGCCATGGGGGCCGTAGAGGTCATTCCCAAACCGTTTGATCCGATGAATCTTCCGGTCACGGTGCAGGCGATTTGGGAGCGTGCCAATCGCTAAGCACTACCCCATGCCCATCAGCTTGGCATAGAGCGAACTGGGATAGAGAAACGTAAACTGGAAGCGTCCCAGGCGCAGCTTGTCCCCTTCTCGAAGCGTCTTGCTCTCTCCGCTCTCCAGTACCATACCGTTGATGGCGGTGCCGTTTTGAGAGTTTTGATCTTCAATGCGGTAGGTCGTTTGATCCTCCTCTACGGTAATCACTGCATGGTGGCCGGAGATGGTGCTGTCTGGTAGGCAGAAGTCATTCTCTTCACTGCGCCCCAGATTGAAGCAGTCGGCCGGGGAGGTGGCGTGCTCTGCCTTAACGAAGGGATAGACCATCCGTTTGAAGAGCGATAACTCCGTAGGTTTGATATTCTCCTGATGCTGTTCGGCTCTGAAGATGCCGGTGGACATTCCGACGGTACCGTCCGGAGTCTGCGTGGTGCCGCGAAATAGGCCGGAGCCCATCAGAGAGGGGTGGCGGATCAACTGGGTAAAGATGTGTTCGTCGTGGGCCATGGCATATTTGCGCAGGGCGGCATAGTCGGCCCGACCCAGTTGGTTGATAAACGCCTCAATGGGCTTTTCCAGGTTGAGATTCAGTAGAATCGCGTAGAGGCGACTGGGAGAGCGCATTACAAAGTGGTAGCGCCCAAAGCGGATGATATCTTCTTCGGAAAGCTGG
The DNA here is from genome assembly GCA_015233785.1 of Magnetococcales bacterium. Taxonomy (GTDB): domain Bacteria; phylum Pseudomonadota; class Magnetococcia; order Magnetococcales; family JADFWT01; genus JADFWT01. The sequence goes on along the minus strand of JADFWT010000023.1, from coordinate 11,571 downwards.
GCTTTTTCTTCAGGCTCCAAACGCCTCTCGTTGATGAAGGTACCGTTGGTGGAGCCGCCATCCACGATGGAGTAGTGATTACTCTGCACATGGATTTGGGCATGGTGGCCTGAGATGGTGTAGTCCGGCAGCACCAAGTCGTTATCGTTGCTGCGTCCCAGTGAGAAAAACCCCTTGGGGCGATTATTACCGCGCAACAGGTTCACCAGTGGCAATATGGTGTCCTTCAGGGGATCGTCCGGCCTCTTTTTTCCTGAGACCTCATTTTGCTGAAATACCTTGGTATGGTGTTCATCCAGCGCATCGATCTCTCCGGCCTGTACGCCAAGCCCCATCAGTAGAGGCTTGCGCAGTAGTTCAACAAACACCTGCTCGCTGTGGTCTGTGGCAAATTGCAGAAGATCCTGCCGCCGGGCACGTCCACCATTACCAACCAACGTGTGAAGTGTTACATGTCGCCGGGTCACAGTTGACCGCCTGACCATTTTTTTTAGTTTGTCTGTCAGCATTTTCAACACGCTCTCTTATCAGAATAATCGATCATGCCCCGTGGCGTTTCCCCCGCCCTCTCTCACGTCTTTCAATCTTAATGTGAGAGTACCCCATTCTTTAGGAAAAACCTTCAGATAAAATCCTTGCGTATGGAAACGTGGAAATAATGCGGTCAATTATTGGTTGCGATTGGGAACGGTTATTGTTCTAACTTGGGGCAGGCTGTTATCAATCGGTTGATCGTCCTCAATTACAGTTAAATATCGTACCTTTAAAATATAATCTTGAATTCTTGATCACAATTGATAATAATTCGCTTTCACGTTCTTCTGTTCAACTACTTGTATTGGGGATCCTGCTTTCGGGGATTGAATCGTAAAGATGGGGAAGAAACTGAAATTCAAGAAGAAAACCTTGGCAGACTTGAAGAAGGGCGAGAGTGGCCGGGTGGTTAAGCTGCATGGTGATGCAGTGAGCCAGCGCCGCTTGATGGCTTTGGGTGTGGTTAAGGGAAAATCCATTGTTTTAGAAGATAAAGCCCCCCTTGGAGATCCATGTATCTGCACCATTCTTGGCTACCGACTGACGCTTCGTAATTCTGATGCGAAAAATATCGTGATCACATCCCCCTGACAGGCCTCTTCACGCCAAACTCAAGATGGATCTCGGATCATTGAGAATAGCAACGCGACCTATGCCCATCGGGTCGGGTCGTTTTTGCGTTCTGACACGTTATTTGTAAGCAGGGTCCAATATGTCTATTGAGTCAAAAACCATTACCGTTGGATTGATTGGGAATCCAAACTGCGGAAAGACAAAAATTTTCAATAGGATGGCTAAGGCGCATGCCGATGTCGGCAACTATCCTCGGGTAACGGTTGAGGTTGAGAAGAAACAGTTTCAGCACCAAGGCTGGACCATTACACTGGTGGATCTGCCGGGTGTCTATGCCCTCACCTCCCAGTCTCAGGAAGAGCGCGCCAGCCGGGATTTTCTCTATTCGGGGCAAGTGGATCTTCTGATCAACGTTCTGGATGCCGGTAATTTGGAGCGGGCGCTCTTTTTGACCACCCAGCTGTTGGAGATGGGCAAGCCGACCCTGTTTGTCCTGAATATGATTGACGAGGCCCGCCGAAAAGGTCTTAGTTTCAAGCTGAACGATTTAAGCTCCATGCTGAACGGCCCGGTGGTGGAGACTGACGCCAATCGCGGTGAAGGGATTCCTGCGCTTCTGGATGCCGTGGTAGCCCAGGCGGCCAAGATGGAGAAGGATGTTCGTCCCCTGAGAATCACCTATGATTCCCACCTGGAAATGGCGGTGGACAAGATCAAAGGGTTGATTCGTGATCTGCACCCCGATGAGATGAATGATGCGCAGTGTCGGTGGCTGGCCATCAAGTTGTTGGAGGGCGATGATGAACTGATTCGCCAGGAGTCGGATCATGAGCATCTTCAGGAGATGGTGCGCCGGATGCGCTACGATCTGAGCCGTCATCATGGCGACTCCTGCGAAATGATGTTTGCTAATGGACGCTTTGGGTTTATCCACGGCTTGGTCTCCGAGGCGGTCTCCCAGAGTATCGACTTTGACACTCGTCGTGATATGACCCGTCTGCTCGATGCGCTATTTTTGCACCGTTCGCTGGGCATTCCGCTCTTTTTCGGCATGATGTGGTTGATGTTTGAAACCACCTTCTCTCTGGGAGAGCTGCCGGCCGGGTGGATTGAGTCCGGCGTCTCGTTGATCTCTGGTTGGGTTGGGGGGATGATGCCGGATGGCCTGCTGCGGGATCTGATGCTCGAAGGGGTGATTACCGGCATGGGTGCGGTGATTGTCTTTCTTCCTTACATTCTGATCCTATTCTTCTTTATCGCCTTCTTCAGCGAGACAGGCTATCTGGCCCGATCTTCATTTTTGCTGGACCGCGCCATGCATGTGTTTGGACTGCATGGTAAGGCATTTATTCCTCTGGTGATGGGTTTTGGCTGCAACGTACCAGCGGTGATGGCCACCCGTACCATAGAGAGTCCGCAGTCCCGATTGATTGCCATTCTGATCAACCCATTCATGTCCTGCGCCCAGCGCTTGCCGGCCTTTATTCTCATTGCCGGGGCCTTCTTTGCTGAATCCTCCGGTTTGGCGATATTCCTGATCTATATGACCAGTATTGGCGTGGCCATGGGGGCTTCAGTGATCTTGAGCCGCTTTGTGATTCGGGGCGGGGGTGAGTCGTTTGTGATGGAGTTGCCGCCCTACCGGCTTCCTACCATGGGGGCCGTTCTGTACCACATGTGGGACAAGGCGTATGACTTTGTGCGCATGGTGGGTGGCGTCATTGTGGTGGGCTCTGTGATTATCTGGTTTTTGCAGGCGTTTCCGCAGAATGTGCAGCTCAGTCAGGATTATAACGCCTTGATCGCCAAGGTGGAGCAGAGCCAATCTTTGACCCCAAAACAAATCAGACATGAACTGACCGAATTGAAACGGACTAAAAAGCAGGAAGAGATGGAGAAGAGCTACCTGGGCCAGACCGGTATGGCGGTGAGTCCCATTTTTGCGCCGCTTGGGTTTGACTGGAAGGATACCGTAGCGATTATCAGCGGCTTTTTTGCCAAAGAGGTGGTGGTGGCCTCCTATGCCGTGCTCTACAACGAGGATGATTCAGAGGAGACCGGGTCCGAAGGTTTGCGTCAGGCTTTAAGTAAGGCCATGTCGCCGGTCACAGCCGCAGCGCTGATGGTCTTTCTTCTGCTCTACAGTCCCTGCCTTTCCACCTTTGCGGCCATCAAACGGGAAGCGAGTTGGGGGTGGGCTGGATTCTCACTGGTATTCTCACTGGCTATGGGCTGGTCCCTGGCCTATCTGGTGGTGGTGGTGGGAACGCTGTTAACCTGACCACATCTCCCCAATCACACAGGTAGAAGTAAAACGGGGAGCCACCTTATAAAGGGGCTCCCCGTTTTGATGCAGTAGTGGCCGGATGCATCCTAAAGGCGGATGGTGTCTCCCCCTTCATCAGTAGCCTCTTCCTGCTTGTTCAGCACCTCTTCGATCTCCTCTTCCGCAGCAGCCACTACCAACTCTCGGGCCTCATTCAGCTCGGACATGGCTTCGGAGTCGTTCAGCTTGGTCACGGCGTCGGTGGCCGGATCCCAATCGTCATCGCTCTCCAGATCACTCTTTTCTACCTTATCGTGCAGGTAGTCAACGCCACGATCCCAGGCATATTTACCCACGGCGGCAGCGGTAAAGGCGGTGCCCAACGAGACGACCAGACCACCGCCCACAAGACCGGCGGCATAGGCGCTCAATGCCGTTGCCAGGCCGGCACCAACGGCCTCTTCACCCGTATCGATGGCAGCCTCTTTGGTGGTGATGTCTCCATTTCTTTTAGCTTTGATATTTTTTGCCAGCGCCGCAGAGCCGCCGACAATACCACCCAGCACGCCAACACCACCTACGCTTCTGGCCAAGAATGTTGCAAGATTAAAAGTCATACGAATCTCCATTTTCAAACATGACGGTATGCACAATCCCCATTCCACATGCCATCAAAATAATGTGATGATATCTGCATTGTACGATTAAATTTGATTGCGAACCATTCATATTACCATGAAAGAGGGTATGAGTCCATTATCGATCCATGCAGGATCGCAAGCCACACCAACCGCAAGGGCAGTCATTCGGTGAGAATCAAAGAGCCACTGGTTAAGAGAGCCCAGCTGGGGGATCGGGATGCATTTGCCGCCCTGTTGGAGCAGAACTATGACCGCATCTATCGATTTGCCTACCGCTGGTGCGGTCATGCCCAGGATGCCGAGGAGATCACCCAAGAGGTGTGCATCAAGCTGGGCCGGGTGATGGGGTCATTTCGAGGGGAGTCGGCTTTTTCCAGTTGGCTTTACCGTATAACGCTCAATGTTGCCAAGGATTATATGCGCCGTAGCCGTCATACCCGTGAAAGAACCGATCATGAAGAGGTGCTGGAGTATCAACCGGATCAACGGGCCGGTCCTGAGCGCGCCCTCATATCGCGCTTGATTCTGCTCTGCATTGAACAGCTCCCCGAAGGCATTCGCGAGACGGTGCTATTGGTGCATGCCGAGGGTCTCAACCATCGTCAGGCCGGAGAGACGCTGGCCTGTGCGGAAGGGACCATCTCCTGGCGGCTCTCCGAAGCGCGCAAGGCGTTAACCATCTGTCTGGATAAGGGGGCGTCGTGATGTCAAAGCAACCGTTGGATGATAAACAGTTAAGCACCCTATTCCAGGAGCAGGCCATCCCGGCTCCCTCCAAGCGCAAACGACGTCAAGCTATGGATAAGGCTCTGCACGCCTTTGATGAAGAGACTGAAAAAAAATTCCAAGGATCTCTCCACACCAACCGTCCTACCTCCAAACCCGCTCATATTTTCCAGCGAATTGGAGATTGGATCATGAACCATGTGATGAATTGGAAGTGGCAGACCTTGATAGCCGGGGCCGTGACTGCCTCTCTGGCACTGACATTGGTCTATAAAACCCCCGATGCCCCCCAGCGGATTCAGCATGAGGAGATGGTGCCTCAAGCCCAGGCACCCACCATGGATGATGCGGTGGATTACGATATTTCTCCAGAGGGCGGAGGCAGCACGCCCCTCCCCTCGCCGTCTCCAGAGTTGGAAGCGCCCATGAGTAGCGGACAGCCCTCCCCGGTTCACGCCATGGCCGGCGGTGAAACTCGGCAGGATGTGCCGGCCAGGAGAGAGCACGCCATCAGGGAAAAACGGCACTTTGCTGAGAAAAAAGCGCGACGTATGATGATGGCTGGTGCGGCGGCCCCCCAGGGCTATCACGCCTCCATGCCGACGCTGGCCATGGCTCCTTCATCCATTGGAGGCCCTCATATGGGGCATCTCATGGCCCCTCCGGCTCCCCCCCCGTCGTCCGCCAAGGTGATGCCGCACCCTATGCCCAGCGTCGACGCTGTGGTGATCTCTGAAGCACAAGAGGAACGAGACCAGTTTCAGAGTGTTAAGAGTAGCCCGGTGCATCGGGTGGCCGAACAGCCGGTCTCCACCTTCTCGGTGGATGTGGACAGCGCTTCGTACAGCTTTGTTCGGCGCATGATCAACCAGGGTCGTTTGCCGCAACCCGATGCAGTACGGGTAGAGGAGATGATCAACTACTTTGATTACGACTACGCTCTGCCCCAGGATGCCAACACGCCATTTCAACCCACGGTGGCCATCTATCCCACGCCCTGGAATCCCGATACCAAGCTGATGCACATCGGCATCAAGGGCTATCGCGCCGAAAGCGTCACCAAGCCCCGCAGCAATCTGGTCTTTTTGCTGGATGTCTCCGGCTCCATGCACGCAGAGGATAAACTTCCACTCCTGAAAAAATCCCTGGGAATGTTGGTTAACACCCTTGAGCCGGAAGATACTGTGGCCATCGTGGTCTATGCCGGTGCAGCAGGAACGGTCCTGGAGCCCACCTCGATCCGCCAGAAGCATAAAATCATGGCCGCCCTTAATACTCTACGCGCGGGCGGATCTACCGCCGGTGGTCAGGGCATTGAGCTGGCCTATAGTCTGGCCCAGAGCAACTTTGACCAAGCTGCCGTCAACCGGGTTATTCTGGCCACCGATGGGGATTTTAATGTCGGAGTCAGTAACATCAGCGCCTTGAAGGGATTGATTGCCCGCAAGCGTGAGAGCGGTGTTTTTCTCTCGGTTTTGGGCTTTGGTCGGGGCAATTACAATGACCATCTGATGCAGCAATTGGCCCAGAACGGCAACGGCATCGCCGCCTATATCGACTCCCTAAACGAAGCCCGTAAGGTGCTGGTGCAAGAGGCTTCTGCCAACCTCTTTCCCATCGCCAAGGATGTTAAAATTCAGGTGGAGTTCAACCCCAAGCGCGTGTCGGAGTATCGGCTGATCGGTTATGAGACCCGCCACCTGGCGCGGGAGGACTTTAACAACGACAAGGTAGATGCTGGGGATATCGGTGCTGGTCATACCGTGACCGCCCTGTATGAGATTGTCCCGGTGGGAAGTCCAGCCCAGCACAGCGACCCGCTTCGCTATGGAAAAAAGCCTAGTGTGGAGCGTGGCGAGATAAATAAGGGTGGTGAGTTTGCTTATCTCAAGCTGCGCTACAAGCTGCCTGGAGGCACCTCAAGCCGTCTGATCAGCCAGCCCATCACTGATGATCACCAACTGGCCACCATTGACAATAGTAGCACAGATCAACGCTTTGCCGCCGCTGTAGCCGCCTTTGGTCAATCCCTGAAGGGAGGGAAATACCTGAATAAATTCGGTTACAATGAGATGATTAAACTGGCGCTGGAGGCCAAGGGGCAGGATCGCTTCGGTTATCGGGCCGAGCTGATTAATCTGATGCGTCTGGCGCAGACGTTGGCCCCGTAGCGCGCTTATCTGATTGGGTGGCCAGCCGTGGCAGAGCGTATCCACGGCGCCGCCCAACAGAGCCCTTATACAGACGCAGCCCGGCCAACTCAAAGCTCTATGGAAAGTGCTTCGGCAAGACTTTGCAAATGGGTGGCGGCCACTTCAAAGTCAAACATTTCCACGGCCTCGGCCACTTTCTTTGCCGGCCTATGGTGAGGCGTCCCTCTAAGAAGCTGAACCACGTTGGCAGCTTCGTCACTGGCGTCGATATTGCCTTCCCGAATCAAGTTGAGGAGCTTATTAACCACAGGTTTCAGCGCTTCAAGATCCAATGGGCCTGCGGGCTTATCGTTCTGTTTGTCTTGGGGCGCATCTTCAGGACCAAGTGAGGCGATGCTCTGCATCACCTGATGCAACGCCTCTTGCAGAGGATCCAACAGGTTGGGCCAGAGATCGTTTCTGGTCTCCTTGAGAGCCATCTCAAAATCTTTGGCCACTTGATGCAGCCCTCTGGCTCCCAAATTTCCAGCGACCCCCTTTAGGGCGTGAAGTTGGCGACGCCCCTCTTCCAGATCATGTTGCTCCAGCAGCATCGTGCGTAGTGGGGAGATGAAATCCACATAGTCTCGATGGAACTCCCGCCACATCTCCTTGAGAAGCGGAATATTGCCCCCAAGACGGCGTAAGGCCGAGGCTCCATCCAGACCGGGAAGGTGATCGGGAAGTACATCGGACAAAACATCATCTTGAGCCGATTGGGCCTCGTGGAATGCTTGCAGATCCACGCCTCTTTCTTCCGCTTTGATCCACTTCATCAAAGCGGAATAGAGCTGGTCCAGATCAATAGGCTTGGTGACGTAATCATCCATGCCGCTGGAGAGACAGCGCTGCCGATCACCAATCAGAGCATGAGCGGTCATGGCGACAATGGGAATATCCTGAAACAGCTCATCGGCTCGGATGGCACGCGTCGCCTGATAACCATCCATCACCGGCATCTGCACATCCATCAACAGCAGATCATAAGGATCGGAAACCGCCATGATCTCCAGCGCCTCCTGGCCATGATTGGCGATGGATACTTCAATACCCAGATTTTGCAGAATCTCCTGGGCCACCTTCTGATTGATGAGGTTATCCTCCACCAAGAGCACCCGCGCCCCGGCTACATGTTGAATAAGATCCTTCTGCAGAGTTTTGTCAGGACCGGCCGAATCTATGGAGGGCAGGTTTTTACCGAACGCCTCCAATACTGCACTCATCAGAGATGAGGGCGTCATGGGTTTGGCCAGGAAGGCGTCAATCCTGGCCGTGCGAGCCTGACGCATGGTGACCTCTTCCGATTGTGCGGTCATGGCTACAAAGCGTGCTGACCAGTCGCTCTCTTCGGTGGTTAACTGCCCCATGCGATCCCGCATCATCTCAATGAGGGTGACGCCATCAATATCTGCGAGTGGCCAATCTATAAAGACGACATCAAATGGCCCCAATCCATCGTCGGGTTGAGAAAAACAGGCTAGTGCTTCGCCACCGCCAGCCACGGCGTGACAGCTGATATTCAAGGTGTCAAGCAGTTCAATCATCACCTCTCGGGCACCTGGATGATCTTCAACCACCAGAGCATTCAGGTAGATATCGTCGGAGGCTGAGAGGGCATGGGGGTGGTCATTGCGCTCCAGGCCCAAGGTGACGGTGAAGAAGAAGGTGCTCCCCTGCTCCAACTGGCTCTCCACCCAGATACGGCCTCCCATCATATCCACCAGCCGCTTGCAGATGGCCAGTCCGAGGCCGGTGCCGCCATATTTTCGGGTGGTACTGCCATCCGCCTGTACAAAGGCGGAAAAAAGTCGAGCAATCTGCTCCTCAGAGAGACCTATGCCGGTATCGGTCACTGAAAACTGTAACACAATTTGACTGCTGCTCTGCTCAATCGGTCTTACTCTAAGAGCGATCTCCCCTTCATGGGTAAACTTGATGGCGTTGCCAAGGAGGTTGATAATCACCTGCTGAATACGAAAAGGATCTCCTATCAGCTGTCCTACCGAAGTGGGTGGGGCCGATACGATGATCTCCACCCCTTCCTGAGCCCCCTTGCTGCGGAAAAAAGCCACCGCTTCGGACATGACATCGCCCAAATAGAACGGAATCGGGTCAATGGACAGCTTGCCGGCCTCAATCTTGGAAAAGTCGAGAATATCGTTGATAAGACGAAGCAACGTTTGCGATGAACTCTTGGCCTGGGTCAGGTACTCACGAGATTTCTCAGGGAGTTGGGTTGCAAGGGCCAGATCCACCATACCCATCACACCATTCATGGGCGTTCGAATCTCATGGCTCATATTGGCCAGAAAAGCACTTTTGGCCTGACTGGCCTCTTCAGCCTGTTTCATGGCCTCGCGAAGCGCGGTTTCCGAAGTGGCATGGGCATTGACCTGCTCGTGCAGCTCCATATTATTTTCTGTGATGTGCGTCAGGGCATGCTCCAACTTTTGGTTGCTCTCATAGAGCGCCTTCTGCAAAAAGGCCCCCTCCAGAGCATGGGCACCATTATTGATCAAAATGGAGAGAAGCTCCTGATGGGAGCGCTTGACACGATCCGATACACCGTTTTTGTCCGCGCCCAGAATACCGATGAACATCCCCTGCTCTTTTCCACCGATGATAAACGTATGCATCAGGATATGTTTTCCAGGAAGGTCAGGGATCTGTTCGACAACTGTGCAGTTTTGTCGCAGCGCCCAGGCAAAGGCCCCACTATCAATCATGTTATCCACCAACGTGTTCACAAACGCTTTTTTCTCCACTGGATTGCAGTCGGAGTACTCAAAATCGAGCCCCTCCTCATCCAGAAGAAAAAAAGCCACAACCTGAAACTTCAACAGGCGTGTCAACGCATTGCGCAGGGTGGAAAAAATGGCTGTGAGCGCCATGGTGAAATCATCATGCGCACTGGGAATCCGCATGGTGGAGACCGCAAGATCCAGAGAGAAAGCCTGCCATCGGTGGGCCTCTTCCAGATAGGCGTTGCGCTTTTTTAGTAGCGCAATCTCCTCTTTAAGGGTGTGCGAGTCTGACATTACGCCGCTCCCTGCGCCTCCTCGCCCTCAAACATCTGGATGGCATCTTCAAACTGGCGATCCACCTGCTGAACCACCAAACGGATCTCGTTGGCGGGAAAACCGATCAGATCCCAAGCCTCTGGAGAGAGCGGCGGAATGAAGACCTCGCCGCTGGCCCCAATGGCCATGGCGTGGGCAATCACATCAGAGAGATGAATAATGGCCGACTCAATGGGGTACTCTACCCCTTCATCCGGCATGTGGTGACAGGCGATGGGCAGGTAGAGGCCGGTGGGCAGGTTCCAATGCCTCAGAAGCGCCCCGCCAAGCTCTGCATGGTTGAACCCCATGATCTCTCGTTCCGCTTCGTAGAGAAGCATGCCGCAGTTATTTGCGTGCTTCATGCTCTCCCGGAACGCCTCCGGTTCCATCTGCAACAGCACCAGACGCCCAAGATCATGCAGAAGCCCTGTCACATAAAATGACTCGACGTTGTTCTCCTTGCGAAATACCGCGACGGTTCTGGCGACCAGACCGCATGTTACCGAGTGCCGCCAAAAGGCGTCCAGATCAATCAGGTCCGATGGTGCTTCCTTGAACATGTTGACCATGGAAGAGGCCAGAACCAGATCACGAAGCTGTTTGACGCCAATGGTGGCCAGGGCCCTGGTAATGGTGGTGACCGGATGGGTGAAGCCGTAAAAGGGGCTGTTGGCAATTCGCAGCAGACGGGCGGTCAATCCTGGATCTTCCTGAAGAATCTCTCCAACGCCATCAAGGGAGCAGGTGGGGTCGGAGATTTTCTCCTCCATCCGATAGTATAGATCGGGAGGTGAGACGATGCTGGAGGTTGCAGAGACCAATTGTTCCAATGATTTGGACATAGCTGCTCCCTTAGCCACGGGACGATCGCAAAGTGCTGATCTCAAATAGGGTCCGAATCACCGGATGGTCCATATCGCAGTGGCTGTAACGTTCCTTCAAGACCAAAAGATGCGCCTCATCCATCTCAGGGGGAGCTGAACCTGCAGCGCCTGTTGTCTCTATTCCCTCAGGAGCCGGTTTCAGTACAAAAGCCTCCACCACGCCCCAGATTTTGAACTGGCGTAGCCGTCGATCATTGATGCTCTCGCCTTTTGGAAGCAGCAATCGATCATTGCGGTCATGAACATCGGCATCCAAAACCATGCCGATTTCCAGGCGATCCAGGGGCAATAGGGGCATCTCCAATCCACCTCATGACAGCATATGCGGTTATACGTAATGAATAATTCATTGACGATGTTAATGTGAAGTTAGCTTAACACTGAAGCAGGAGGCTTTACCACAGCGTATTCTTTATGATCAATAAGCCATCGATACAGAAACGACATGCCCAAATTATTAGGAAAAATATCGGTCACTCTTATCGTAGATCACTGATTTTTATCATGCTGAAAGTATTTATGAATTTCGTGTGACGACGGCCCATCTAAAAATACGCGCCGAGGCTCGACGTAGGACCGTAAAATAGGTATTCTGAACGGATCATTAGAACGATCAACATGATTATTTCTCCCCTTCGACCCGTATCTTCACCGCTCGAAGGATTCGGACGCCATCTTTTCAGGACCCCTTCG
>JADFWT010000239.1 GCA_015233785.1 Magnetococcales bacterium | reverse complement strand
CCATCGCCAGAAACGGCGCACAGGCGATGATAAAGATACCGGGAATGAGGACTAAATCAGTCATAGTAAGTGTCCTCCCGCTTGAGAAAGATACCGAGCCCCTTGGCAAAAACCACCATCGCCACGCAGGTGATGAAACCGTACCAGGAGAAGAAGCCGAACGTACCATCAATTCCGAAGTGAGGATGGTGCTCAATAACGAGATCCATCAACGTCAACACCACTAAAATGGCGATCAAAATCCGCCACAACAGACGAATCGTCGATTGGCGTACCAACCAGTGTTTATCCTGTTCATTCATGGTCATCACCTTCTATGGCGTTGGCGTTGTGATCGCACCGGCGACCTGAGGGATATCAAGCCCCGTCGCCATCTTGGCCATCTCTAGCGGTATGTCATGGAAGAAAAAGAGCAGAATCGTCAGTGAAGCGGTTGCTGTCAGAGCGATCACGATGGGCACCGGCGCTTCACCATGGTCATGGTAGGGATCCTTGACAGGTGGAGGCGCCTTGAAAAACGCTCGGAAGACGATCGGAAAGAGGTAGCTGGCGGCCAGCAAAGAGCTACCGGAGAGCACCAGCACCACAAAGAACTGTTCCGTCTGCAAGGCTCCCTCCAGCATATGCCACTTGCTGATGAATCCGGCTGTCGGCGGCAACCCCACCATGCAGAGAGACCCCACAGCAAACGCACCCATGGTCCAGGGCATCTTGCGACCGATACCGTCGAGCTGACTAATCTCCGTCTTATGAGCTGCGGTGTAGATGGAACCCGCCGCGAAGAAGAGCGTGATCTTACCGAATGCGTGAGCGGCAATGTGAAAAATCGCCCCCACCACCGAAATCGGTGTCAGAATAGCGGTAGCCATCACCACGTAGGAGAGTTGACTGATGGTGGAATAGGCCAGACGCCGCTTAAGATTATCCTGCATCAACGCAATGGTCGAGGCGATCAGAATGGTGCCACCGGAGACATAGAGCAGCCACTCACTGTAAGCGTTGGACGCCAACAGGTCGATACCAAAGACATGAAGAACGATCCTCACGACCGAGAAAACACCAGCCTTCACCACCGCCACCGCATGCAGTAGTGCACTGACCGGTGTCGGAGCCACCATCGCCGCCGGAAGCCAACGATGAATCGGCATCAGAGCCGCCTTACCGATACCATACATGTACAGGAAGAGCAGAATACCCACCATCATGCCACTCACATGACCGGCCAGAATTCCGCCTTCCGCAAAATCCATGGTGCCGGTGGTGACGTAGGTGATGATGATGGCCAGTAGCTGAAACGCAACCGATGTCGCCAGCAGAATACCCAGATAGGTACGCCCCGACTTTTTTGCCTTTTCCGTCCCATGGTGCGTAACCAAGGGGAAGGTTGCCAAGGTCAACGCCTCATAGAAAACAAACAGAGTCAGCAGATTGGAGGCTAAAGCCAACCCCATGACACTCGCTAAGGAGAGGGCAAAGCAGAGATAGAATCGTGTCTGATTCTTCTCGTTGTTGCCGCGCATATAGCCGATGGAGTAGATCGAGTTGATGATCCACAACCCTGAAGCCACCAGAGCGAAGACCATTCCCAAAGGATCCGCTTTCAGAGAGATCTCGAATCCTGGCATCATCTGCCAGAGGGTGACGGCAGGCGCATTGCCATTAAGAGTCAGTGGCAGTATCTCCAGAACCGTATAAAAGAGTGAGACGGCTGTTACCAGGGTGACCCCTTCACGCACATTGGGAGCCCTGCCGACAAGGACGATGCCAATCCCACCAAGCAGCGGAATTAGCAGCAGTGATACAAGAAGGCTTTCCTCAGGGCTCATCGTCCACCTCCAATCAGATATTCGGCTGCCTTTTGAGAGATCATCCCGGTGGTCTCAGCGTCAACACCGAAGTAAATCGCCATCAACGTCAACACCCACATGGGGACCAACATACTCAGCGGAGGATCAGTCACCCCCTGCAACTCATCCGAAACGGGCTGAAAATAGGCGACCTCAATCACCTTCCAGATATAGAAGACCGCCAGAAGAGAGCTGAGAAGAATTAAAACAGCCACCCACAAGTGTCCCGCCTGTATGACACCGGTCACCAGATACCATTTACTGATGAATCCGGCGGTCAGGGGAACACCGATCAAGCTCAAGCCCGCCGCCGTAAAAGCAGCCATGGTAAACGGCATTCGCTTACCCAAGCCCCGCATGGCGGTGATATCAACCGAGCCGATACGATAGAAGACAGCCCCCATGACCATGAACAACGCCCCCTTGATCAAGGCGTGATTGAACATGTGGACGATGCCACCCGCCAATGCCATGGTGTTGCCAATAGCGATACCCAAGACGATATAGCCGATCTGGGCGATACTCGAATAGGCCAGTAACCGCTTGATGTTCACCTGCCAGATTGCCGAAAGCGAGCCGACGAACATCGCCATCACCGCCAGCACCAGCAGAACCTCATCAAACAGCGTCGTTGCAAAGAGGTCAACGCTGCCGAATACCGTATAGAGCGCCCGCATCAACAGATAGACAGCCACTTTGGTCGCTGTTGCCGCCAGAAAGACCGAAACCGCTGAGGGTGCTTGGGCATAGGCTTCCGGCTGCCAAAAGTGGAGCGGGAAGAGAGCCATCTTAAGGGCCAATCCGACAATCAGGAAAGCCAGCGCCGCCTGAAGGGTACGGTTGTCCACCACACCACCCAACTCCTGGATGCGGGTGGCCATATCGACCAAGTTGAGTGCCCCGGTAGCCATATAGATCAGGCCGATACCGATGACGAAGAAGGTACCCCCGATGGTGCCGAGAACCAGATAACGGAAGGAAGCGATCAATGCATCACGATTCTTCCGATGAGTGCTACCGATGGCGATCAGGGTATAACTCGCCAACGCGGTGACTTCCAGATAGACGAACTGGTTGAACATGTCACCGGTGACAATCATCCCCAACAGGCCGGTCATGGCCAGCAGATAGACGATATAGTAGAGATAGACTCGGGATTCTGGAATCTCCTTCTCCACCGTCACCTTTCCATAGATCGAGACCAAGGCTCCGATAAGGCTGATGACGACCAAAAGAAAAGCATTGAGCAGATCGATTCGATATTCAATCCCCATCGGGGCGACCCAACCCCCAAGCACATAACGGATTGTCCCCTCCTCCAAAACTCGATCCATCAGCTGTAACGAGATGAAGAGGGAAACCCAGGACGCCAAGGTGGCAATCCAACGCACCAGGGTATTGTTGCGCACGATCACACAGATCGGTGCCGACATGAGGGGAATGATCACCTGGAGAATCGGATAATGAGCGGAAAGAGTCATAGTCCCACCTCCTTCACAA
>JADFWT010000238.1 GCA_015233785.1 Magnetococcales bacterium | reverse complement strand
CCAGCCGCTTGGGGGGCTTTTCTTGTTAAACACCCGCCGCCAAGTCTCCACGGTGCGCATATCGTGGGGCCGGATGGTGGCGGCACGAATCAGCATGCGCCGCGCTTCATCGGGGGTGGTCTGCACGTGCAGAGCGTCTTTGAGTAGCTGCTCAAAGGGATCCTTGGCGGTAGCGGACAACACCATGGGTGCGGTGGTGCTTCTGGCGGGTGCGTTGGGCAGTGTGGCGGCGATGGGCGGTCGCAAGGATGTGCGGTTGGGTGATGATGTGGTTGTCATTCCGGCGTTTGGTGTAGTGGAAGGAGCCGTAGCATCACTGGGGGCAATGGGGGTTGAGGGGTTTAACTCTGTGCGTGGTTCGTTGGCTTCGGCGTTGGCCATCGCCTCATGGGTGAGGTTTTCCAGGCGTGCCTTGGTCTCTGGTGGATCGGCCAACGTATAGGTCAACAGCACGCCGACGCCAATCACTGTCACGACTCCTGAGATCGTTGCGCCAATCTTGCGGGCCATGGAGTGGGGAGGTAGCCAGTGATCAATCTGCTGTCTAGGAGCGGCCAGCATCTCTGAGAGGGAGATGTTGGGCAGCGAAAAGGGCAGTTTTGGGCCTCTGCGTCGTTTTTGATTGCCGGGTAGCGGTTGGCGTTTGAGGATCGATGGTCGCGCTAAGCCTTGATGCGCAGTGGAGAGATCCTTAACGGGTCGTGCGATGGCTTGAAGTTTCTCTTTGGGGCTGCCTTTGGCGGCTGGTTTTGTGGGTTGGTGGAGCGTTCCATGTCGCTCGGAGAGCATTACGCGGCCCTCTGTGTCCCGCTTGGCGTATTCGGAAGGCTCTGTGTTATGAGGCGTTCTTGGGTCATCGGCATCGGTGAGCGGCATGGCCGTCGCCAAGGGCTCATTACGGTGATGCATGGCGCTCTGGGTAGCGGCCTCCATGAGGGTGGATTCATCGTCTTTGGGAGGCTGTGTCGTGGTATCCGATGCATCCGGTATGGATGACGGACTGGTTGCAGCAGAGCGTTCCGGCGCATCACTGAGAACGACGTTGGGCATCTGTTTAGTGGTGTCCGACGCTGATTTCTGATCGGGCATGGCTGGTTCGTGGCTATTGAGACGTTCCACCAGAAAGGCTAGAGCCCTCGCCTTGGAAGGCAGGCCAAAAGCTTCTTGGATCTCTCCGATCTCGGCGTAGAGATCGTTGGGTAGAGCCACGTTGACCATATCGGATTTTTTGACAAAGCGGCGCTGACGGATAGCCGCCAGCATTTTACGGCGATCCTGGCTGGAGAGATTGGCATCAATCCACAGGTTGATTTTCTCTACTGCCGTTTCGGTGGGCTCTGGGGAGAGCTGATAAAAGCCGTTCTTGGCTTTATCTTCCACGGCCAATCGACCGGCACTAATTGCCCGTTCAAGATAGCCGTGGACGGCCTGATGGTTGGATTCGTCAATTTTTGCGCGGGGCCTGGCCATGCCGATATATCGATCTAATCAAAGAGTGATAAGTGATTGTAATCTAGAGAACAAGTATACAGTTTAAGTCGCGATTGAATCCGTTGTGATATTGGGTTCAATGCGTCATGTGCTGTGCCTATTGTGGCCTTGTGACCGTGGCAAGGTCAACCGGGCGAGGGCATCCAGTAGTGTAAAGAGGGTCAATATCATAAATACAGCGTTACCTGCTGGCGGAAACCATAACAGCTCTATTAAGTATATAGAGCTGATTATAAAGGAAAACTTTGGAGGATATGGCTGGCGGTTGCGCAGCGTCTTGCTCCATTCGCTATGCAGAAGAAAGGCTCCGATCACCACCATCATAATCCCTACGGTCAGGGTTAATGGCTGACCCGAAGGGAGATTGGTCTGTAGCCAGATTTGATCCAGCCAAGCCCCTTCAAGACCTGCTTTCGAGAAGGCGATAACATTGTAGATGATCAGAAGCAGGCCAAATAGAGGTGGGGATTTTAGTAGGTACATCATGGAGTTATAGTGCCTTTTCTAGAAAATGATTTCTGAATGATTTCTTGGAATTTAGGTGTGTTTGGTCCCTATGCATGAGATCACTCAGTACCGTAGATAACACCGAAGTCCGTAAAAGCTTTATGATCGACATTAACCAAGCTGAGCCCGCAACCCACGAAAAAATCCCCCAGCATCCTCACACCCCTCCAGAAGCCCCTCCAGCATCTCCGAAGCCGATCCCTGCAAAAAGCGATGAAACGTCCCACTATTCTCCGCAGGATCCAGATTAATCAGCCCGGTGAGTGCTCCACACTGTCGGGCTATCGTCACATACTGCGCGGCCGGGTAGACGTGGCCGCTGGTGCCGATGGCCAGAAATAGCGTGGCTCGTTGCACCGCTTGGGTAATGCGATCCATATGAAAGGGCATCTCACCGAACCAGACAATGTGCGGACGAAGCGAACCTAAACGGCCACAGTCAGGGCAGGGGGTCTCGGTGGCTTTATGAAAATCCAGCTCTGGAAGGACTGCGGCGCAGGCGGTGCAACGCCCCTTCATGATCTCGCCATGCATATGAATGGGGGCCGTACTGCCGCCGCGCTCGTGGAGATCATCCACATTCTGTGTGACCAAAACCAATTGATCCCCAAGTATGGTCTCCAGTCTGGCCAGAGCTCGGTGTCCGGCGTTGGGCTGGGCTTTCCGGACGCCATCTTGACGCCAGCGGTAGAAATCCCACACCAAATTCGGTTCGGCGACAAACGCCTCTGGGGTGGCCAGCTCCTCAAAGCGGCGGTTTTTCCAGAGCCCGCCGTTGCTGCGAAATGTAGGTACGCCAGATGCCGCCGAGATGCCTGCGCCGGTCAAAATAACCAGGGATTCGGGCTCGGCATTTGGGCCTGGGTCGGCTGCCGGGTTGAAAGGGGTGGTGTCGCTCACTACAATGGCCCCGCTTTACAGAGATGGCTTTCGTGCTTATATAGAGAGTTCATCATGACGGCTTGGTGCCGTTTTTTTGGTAAAATCCTACACTCTTGGAGGATATAGGGACAATGAGCGAAGCGGAAAAGACCGAAACACGCGCGTTTCAAACCGAGGTCCGGCAGCTGCTGGATCTAATGATTCACGCCCTCTACAGCAACAAGGAAATTTTTCTTCGCGAGCTGATCTCCAATGCATCCGATGCCGCCGATAAGCTGCGCTTTGAAGGGCTCTCGGACGAGTCGCTCTACGAAGGTGAAAATAATCTTGAAATCCGCGTCGATTTCGACAAAGAGGCCAAGGTGGTGACCATTCGCGATAACGGTATCGGTATGAGTCGCGATGAGGTGGTTTCAAATATTGGAACCATCGCCCGCTCCGGCACCAAGGAGTTTCTTAAGAAGGCG
>JADFWT010000237.1 GCA_015233785.1 Magnetococcales bacterium | reverse complement strand
CACCGCGCCGCGACGAGTCAGCTCGAAGGGAATACCCAAACTGCCCAGCTCCAGACAGACGCGCTCCACCACCCGATCGGTCATACCCGAAGGGCTGGGAATACGTAGCAAATCCTTCAAAATTTCAAGCAGATAATCTTTATCGACGGGGGATTCAGGCAATCACGTTCTCCGCACGGGTACGGGGGAAAAGCAGATCTATGAACCTCTCCGCAGTGGGTTGAGGTTCATGGTTGGCGAGACCGGGACGCTCGTTAGCCTCAATGATCACATAGCTGGTACCGCTGACCGATTCTACCATAAAATCCAGACCTGTCACCGGCATTTCCAGAGCACGTGCAGCAGCACGCGCCGCCTTGGCCAGGGTTGGATGAAGCTGCTCGGTCACATCATGAATGGTACCGCCAGTATGCAGGTTGGCGGTCTTGCGTACCGGCAGCGTAACCCCCTCACGCAGGACATCATCCATGTTGTAGCCAACTTTGGCAACACAGCGAATGGTCTCTTTATCCATGGGAATGCGACTCTCACCATGGGTGGCCGCCTGCCGACGGCGCGACTGCTTGCGGATCAACTGGCGCACACTACTGACCCCATCGCCCTGAATTGACGCCGGTCGCCGCACCGACGCCGCGACCACCTGGTAGTCGATGACAATAATACGCAGATCCTCTCCCAGGGAGAGCTCCTCAAGCAGAACCGTGGGACACTGCTGACGCGCCTTGCGGATAGCCGTTGCCAACTCTTTCTTTGTGGTAATATCAACGCTGATGCCTTGACCCTGCTCACCGCGCGCCGGTTTAACCACCAGGCGTCTATGTTGAGCCAAAAAAGCTTCGTTATCCCTCTTCCCCGACTCCACCTGCTGTGCAGGTACCCTGAGCCCAGACCGCTTGAGAATATCGTGAGTGATATCCTTGCGATCACAAATACTCATGGCGGTGGCTGGCGTCAGCTCGGAGAGGGATTCCCAACACTTGATGGTACGACCACCAAAGGAGAGGTTGAACAGCCCCATGACGGCGTTGCAAATCTCCACAGCGATACCGCGACGACGCGCTTCGTCAATGATGATGCGGGCGTAGATATTAAGCCCCTCAGGAGTGTCATCACCAGTAAAGAGCGGCTCATTTATGGGATTTTTATTCTTGAGACAATAGACCGCCACACGCTCAAAACCAAGCTTGCGATAGAGTCCAATAGCACGCATGTTATCGTGCATCACTGACAAATCCAGAAACGAACGCCCCCGCTGCTTGAACATCTCAATGACATGGCGCACCAGCGCCTGACCAACTCCAGGGATCGTAGCTTGAGGATCCACCGCCAGAGCCCACAGACTACAGCCATTGTCAGCATCATCAAAGGCGACCACATGATCCACCGCCATAACCTGACCAAGCACTTTGTCAGAGCCTCTCTCCAGTGCCACAAAAGTCTGTACGGACTTCTGTTCGCCCTCTTGCCGATAAAATCCACTACGCGCCGGAACCATGCCCCGCTTGTTATAGATGGTCCTGACCTGACTGGCATCTTTCTGCCCGGCAAGCAGACGAATCCGAAATGTTGGAGTCGCTTCGACAGAGTGATGATAGTTATCCATCTTCAAGCGGAAGGTGTGAGAGGGGTCAAGGAAGAGATTTTGTGGGTAGATGGAGAGCACCACATGAGGATCGCGCAGGTAGAGTGCTACATTGCGTTGGGCATCATCCTCGCTGATTACCGCCCGAGCCAGAGACTCCATACAGGAAAAAGTTTGGCCAAAGGCAAGTTTACCCCAGCCGCAATCCACCACAACATTCTCCTTCATCTCCTCCACAGCTTCGGTTTTAGGAGGATCACCCCAGTTTTTCAGGGATACCATGCGATGGACATCCATGGGGTCAACCTGGCCGGATCGTCCGGACATTGTGTCTACCTCTTCACTTCACTGAATTAATAAAGATAGTTTAGCGGATGCCGTGACTCTGTAGCCACAGTTCCAAAAGACCCAGTTGCCAAAGCTTTGAGCCTTTAAGCGGAGTGATATGATCGGTAGGAGCTTGCAGCAGTTGCGTAACATAGGCATCCTGAAACAGATTTCTCTGTCTGGCTGCTTGGGAGTGCAGCGTATCCGTTACCATCTCCAGGTAGGCACCCTGTAGATATTTAAGAGCCGGTACCGGAAAATAGCCCTTGGGACGATCTATCACCTCGGCAGGAATAACCTTGCGAGCAACCTCTTTTAAGATCCATTTGCCATCACCACGCACCTTGAGCGCAGAGGGAATACGCGCCGCCAACTCCACCAACTCATGATCCAAAAACGGTACGCGCGCTTCCAGTCCCCAGGCCATGGTCATGTTGTCCACCCGCTTGACCGGATCATCCACCAGCATGATAGTGGTATCGATACGTAGAGCCTTATCCACCGGATCCACTGCCCCCGGTCGATTAAACTGGTCGGTCACAAAACGTAGACTGTGATCCTCTCCCACCCATTCCGGGTTCACCGCCGCAGCGAATTCGTCATGGTCACGATCAAGGAATACCCGAGCATAATCCCGAACCGGATCGGGGCTGCTCGCCATGGGCGGATACCAGCTATAACCACCAAACACCTCATCAGCTCCCTGGCCACTCTGAACCACTTTGATATGCTTGGCTACCGTCTCAGAAAGCATATAGAAACCAATGACATCATGACTAACCATGGGTTCTGACATCGACTTGATGCAGGCGGGCAAAGTCTCCAGGACGGTATTCGAGGGGACCATAATACGGTGGTGCTTGGTGCCATAGTGATTGGCTATCAAGTCGGAATAGACAAACTCATCGCCCTTTTCGCCATGGACACTCTCAAAGCCCACCGAAAAAGTTTGTAGATCGCTCTGCCCCTCATCGGCCAGCATACCCACTACCAAGCTGGAATCAACCCCGCCCGAGAGCAACACCCCCACCGGCACATCAGCCACCATGCGACGTTTAATGGCGGCACGCAATTCATCCAACAGCCGCTCTTTCCACGCCTCCTCATCCAGCTCGGAAGGCTGAGACGGATCGGCAAAACTGATATCCCAATAGCACTCCTCCTGCCAAGCACCATCCGCCCCCAGAGTTACCATGGTAGCAGGCTGCAGCTTACGCACCCCCTTGATAATGGTATGGGGCGCAGGAACCACTGCGTGAAAACTCATATAGTGGTGCAGAGCTACCGGATCGATGCCGGTGTCGATATCGGGGGTTTTCAGTAGAGCCGGCAGAGTGGAAGCAAAACGTAATCCCTGATCATCACGAGCATAATAGAGCGGCTTGATACCGAGTCGATCTCTGACCAACAAGGTTTTACCGCTCGCCTTCTCCCACAGGGCCAGGGCGAAC
>JADFWT010000236.1 GCA_015233785.1 Magnetococcales bacterium | reverse complement strand
TGCAGCTCCACATGCCGTCAGGCTCGGTCAGATCTTCCAGGCGGGCGCTCTTCTTCCCTTCCCGGGGGTCAGAGACAAAGCGAAACGCCTTGGCCAGAGAGGCCGGGCCCAGATAGCGATCATTCACTTCGGCCATGGTGCAGTCGGAGTAACAACTACCGCACATGATGCACTGGGTGACGTGATTGACCTGATCGTAGGAGCCCTTGTCGGTCTTCTGCTGGGCCTCATCCCCTCCTTGCAGGTAGGGGACAATCTGATGCACCCGCTTGAAAAACGGGTTGATATCCACCACCAGATCCTTGAGGACTGGTTGGTTGAGCTGTGGCGACACCTCCACCAGTTTAGGCTTGCTGGGATCCTGTTGAGGCTTGGCCACCGCCGACACATGGGTCTTGCAGGCCAGCCGGGTACGGCCACTGATGCGCATGGCGCAAGAGCCGCAGATGGCCGAACGGCAGGACTGCCGAAAGGTCAACGTACCGTCCTGGTGATCGCGAATGTCGTTAAGGGCCGTCAACACCGTGGTGGTGGGTTCAGCCTCGACCCGGTACTCTTGCCAGCGGGATTTCACTCTGCCACTTTCGTGGCGTTCGTTCCGCTGGATGCGAAAAATATAGATTTCCTGTGCGGTCATGCTCTCGCCTCCATGAAACGCTCTTAGTAAACTCGCTCTTTGGGGATGTACGACTCTTTGCCGATGGTGCGGACATCCTCGTAGGAGAGCTCTACCACGCCTTGATCACGGTTCCAACTGAACAGTGAGTGTTTGCGCCACTGGGCATCGTCCCGCTTGGGAAAGTCGGTGCGAGAATGGGCACCGCGTGACTCGGTGCGGGCGATGGCTCCCCGAACAATGCACTCCGCCAGATCGATGAGATTCTCCAGCTCAACGGCCCTCAGAAGATCCATGTTGAAGGCATTGGATTTGTCATCGATATGAATCTGCTTGTATCTCTGACGCCTGCCGTCTTTCTGGGTGCTGATCTGTTCCAGCCCTTCCGGGGTGCGGAACACGCCGCAGAAAGAGTTCATAGCCGAGGCCATGCGGGCGTGCAGTTCCACTGGACGCAAGCCGAAGTCTTCATGCATTTTGATCTCGCGGATATGTTCGCGCACTTCAGCGACGGCCTCGTCGGGGAAGTTGGGTTCCGGACGGCTCTTAACATAGTCCGAGGCGGCCTTGCCGGTGATTTTGCCGAACACCGTCGCATCCAGCAGCGAGTTGCCGCCCAGACGATTGGCACCGTGGACCGAGACGCAGGCTGCTTCACCGGCTGCATAAAGCCCCTTCAGTGGTGAGGCCCCATAGGCGTCGGTACGAATGCCGCCCATAGAGTAGTGAGCCGTGGGGCGCACTGGAATCGGCGCATGGATGGGATCCACACCTTCCAGATCGATGGTTAATTGACGAATCTGCGGCAGGCGTTCCAGGATTTTTTCTGCACCCAGATGGCGCAGATCCAGGAATATACCGCCATTATCGCCGCGTCCTTCCATGATTTCGGTCTGTTCAGCTCTGGAGACCACATCACGGGAGGCCAGCTCTTTTTTGGAGGGGGCATATTTCTCCATGAAGCGGTTGCCCTCTTTATCCACCAGATAGCCCCCTTCGCCACGGGCACCTTCGGTAACCAGAATGCCGGAGGTGAGCAGCCCGGTGGGATGGAACTGGACAAACTCCATATCGGCCAGGGGTGCCCCGGCTCGAAGTGCCAGTGCCATGCCGTCGCCGGTATTGGTGGTGGCGTTGGTGTTGGAGATGAAGACTCGGCCATAGCCGCCGGTCCCCATAAGCACCGCCTTGCCCCGCACGCCGAACACCATTCCGGTTGCGATATCCAGAGCGACCACACCCGCCACATGATTCTCACTGTCGGTCACCAGTTTGAGTACATGGCACTCCTGGTAGACCGGCACCTTGGCCTTGACCAACTGCTCCCACAGGGTATGCAGCATCACCTGACCGGTGCGGTCGGCGGCGTAGCATGTGCGGTCGAAGCTGGCTCCGCCGAACGGGCGCTGGGCGATCTCGCCCTGCTCCAGACGGGAGAAGGGGCATCCCATGCGATCCATCTCCAGGATCGCTTCGGGGGCTTCGCGGGTCATGAGTTCGATGGCATCTTCGTCGCCGATGTAGTCCGAGCCCTTGACGGTATCGTAGGCGTGAACTTCCCAGGAGTCGTTGGGATCGATGGCCGCATTAACGCCGCCCTGGGCCGCACAGGAGTGACTGCGAAGCGGATGGATTTTGGTGATGATGGCGACGTCGATATTCGCCTCCACCGCTTCCACCGCCGCGCGCATCCCTGCCAAGCCGGCCCCAACGATGACTAGGTCGTGGCTTTTCATGATTGATTCTCTCCACTACAGATTCATGAATACGGGCGTAATAATCGCCGTTCGATCGCGCCGGTTTCCAAAAGTGCGCGGGATCGACCTTTTAAAATGTCAATTTTACTGGGTGCCTGCTTCATGTGGCCCCCTTTCTACAATAAAAAAGATATGATCTTAATAGATCGCGTTCCTTAGATCAATATTTGATCGTATTAAGTGATGGTAAATGGATGGTTTTTAAGAGGATAAACGAGTCTGTCGGCCGTTGGGAAATGGTTGACGCATCCGTATCATGCCCCGTACCATGAATGGCTTTCCTCAATTGCCCACTTCATTGATTGATTTGAGGAGCCAGGCTATGGAACAGCATGGATAAGGATCCTAGTGATGACCGATGGAAGCGCTTCTCAGGAGAGAGGCAAACGGGTACTGCTTCATGAGGCGATCCTGGAGTCGTGGGTGGCCTTTGCGGCCTTTACGCCCTATTTGGTTCTGAATCTCTTTTATGAGGTTGATGCGCGCCTTTTAGGAGCGTTGGCGCTTGTGACCGTACTGCTGGCCATGAATGGCCTCTCCAAGACCGAGCTTTGGTTTGGCCTTAACAGCCGGGTATGGTGGCGTCAACATCCGGTTATGCGGCGCTTTCACCACATCCACGAAGAGGGGGAGATGGCAGGCATCTTCGTGGCGTTGGTGGTGGGTGTTTTTATGACCCTGCGCGGAGTCCATCTGCACTTTCCGTATAACGAGTGCTTCACGCTGTTCGGCATCATGTCGGCGGCCAATCTGGCGGTTCGGCAGATGCTGCCCATCATGTCCTATATCGAGCGCACTCTGGGTAAGTGGATGGCCCTCTGGTTAGGCTCTTTACTCTCCTCTCTAACCGGAGAGCCGGCGGCAGCGGTCTTTCTGACCAACTTTATCAAAGAGCGCATCGCCCCGGAAGATGCCCCTCGTGTGGCCACCAAGCTTGGGGCGACCATTGGATCCGGCGGGGGACTGATGCCCTTTGCAGCACCGCCGGTATTGATTGTCTGGGGGATG
>JADFWT010000235.1 GCA_015233785.1 Magnetococcales bacterium | reverse complement strand
CCAGGGCCATATAAAGGCCTCTTCAGGAAGATGATTGTGAGACTCCAGCCAGACACCATCGGACAGTTCAACACTGGCGACAAACGAAGGCCCAAGAGGAAGCACGTTTCCCATCATGCTCATGTGATGTTGGTGATGGCGTCCCATCGGCATCATGCTGGATGCGTGTTTGGGGTCGTGTGGACCCCTGAGAGTACTTCTAGCACCCGGATCGGGACCGGATAGCACATCCACAAGGAGGATACGCTCCGTACCGACAAAACGTATCATAAGTTGTTTCAGATGCTCTGTGCGTTCGTCTGCATGGGACGTTGTGTCTCTTGGGGGAATCTTATCCAGCAGGCGGACAAACTGAAGCGGTGTTTGCAGAATGGTGGCAATCTTATCCCTCTCTTGCGGGGAGAGAGGATCCATCACCTGCACGATGGCGGCGAATTTTTGTGCCGTCTGAAGCTCTCCTACAGCGAAGATCGCCTCATTACGATCATGGAGATGAATGGCGGCACTGGATATCAGGGAGAGCGTAACGCCCCCAAACAGAATCCAGGTGAGCTGTCCCGCCAGAGATCGCGGCCAGAAGAATTTCTTCATGACATCTCCACCTCACTGGCCAAAATATACCCTTTTCCCCAGACCGTTTTGATGAGCTTCGGCTTTTTGGGGTCATCGCGGAGTCTGCGTCTCAAACGGCCCACCTGCACATCGATGCTGCGCTCAAATATAGATGACTCCCGACCGTGATACACCTCCATGATCTGGTCACGGTCAAGCACCTCATTGGGGTGGTTTAGAAAGGCCAAGAGCATGATGAACTCGCCGCTGGTCAAGGTGATATCCACCTCGTCTGGCGAGATAAGACGCTGCGCTTTGACATCCAACACCCATCCGCCAAACCGATAGGTTTCGGGCTCTCTTGGCGTTTCGGTGCGGGGCATGGCGCGGGATCGGCGTAGTACGCTGTGAATGCGCGCCAGAAGCTCTCGCGGATTGAACGGCTTGGGGAGATAGTCGTCGGCCCCCATCTCCAGTCCGATAATGCGGTCGGTCTCGCTGCGTCGAGCGGTGAGCATGATGACCGGCACATCCTGATACACAGGGTCCAGACTCAGGCGTTTGCAGAGACTCAATCCATCCTCGCCGGGCAGCATGATGTCCAGGATGATGATATCCACCCGGCATCCATCCTCTCCCAGTGTCCGCCACATGCCATCGCCATCTTCGACCGCCTGTACAGTGCAGCCGTTCTCATCCAGATACGCCTGAAGAAGCTCGCGCGTCTCTTCATCATCCTCGACGATCAGTACATGATCCAATTCCGACATGGCTGCATGCTCCACAGGGTTGTTGTTGATCCACTCTTTGTATCCTGAACAGAAACACATCCAGCGCATAAATCACCAATAAAAAATTGCGACTTAAATGCGACTGAATAGGAAATATACGACCGGTTTGTTACGCAACAATACGCTTTACAACACCATGTGACTCACCTGCCATGATGCAACTCAAATGCGACCAATTGTGCATGTTAGTTATTGATTTATTACAATAAATAAATATGAATCATGGATCGTTTCAGCCACAATCCACTCCAAGGGTACAGGAGATTGCAGCAGCCGGTTCTTAACCGGTTCCCTCAGGCGGCCCATTGATCGGTGAAGAAGGAGACCATCATGAACGGATCATCGAGACAGTTTCTTGGTATTGCGGTGGCGCTGGTGCTGGGCGTGGGGCTTTACGTTGCTTCGGATGGGATTGCTCACGGTCCAGGCGCTTATGGCTGGGGCGGTCACCACGGCATGATGGGCGGTTCATATGGTCACCATATGGGCATGGGGCCGGGCATGATGGGCGGATCTATGGGATTTGCCCATCCGGCCACAACCGCAGCAGATGTTGATCGCTATCTATCCGATACCAAGACCCAATTGGGCATCACCACGGCCCAGGAGGCGGCGTGGAACTCCTATGCCGAGACGGTCAGGGATCAGGCCACCCTGCATGGCGACATGTTCAAAATCATGCACGGCGTTGTAACCGGCACGCCACAGCATCTGGCCTCCATGCAGAGCATGGTAGAGCAACGCAAGATCGCTTATGAGGCGTTCAAGACCCTCTACAGTCAGTTGGACGATGGCCAGAAGGTGACGGCGAATCAGGTCACCTGGAGCTGTCATAGCTGAGGCCAATAACCATCATGGGATGTTGGGCCATGCCCTATTTGCCGGTCGATGAAAGTCACTCCCGGCTTTCATCGACCGCCGTGCAAGAGATCAATTTTATGATCGGAGGTAAAACCATGACGACGGACCATCAACCCCATCCTGTAACGCACACGCTGAAGGTCATGGAAATGGTCTGCCCGGAGTGTGATGAGATTATTGAAGATGCCGTGTCCATCCTGGATGGCGTCTCCGAGGTGAACGGCGACTGGCGGAATAACAGCGTCACGGTGACCTACGATCTACAGCAAGTGCGCATTCAGGAGGTGGAGAAACTGTTGACCGAGATCGGATATCCACTGGATGGCGGATTCTTGCAGCGCAAGAAGCGCGACTGGATCCATTTCACCGAACAGAACGAGATCGACAACCTGAACCATGTGGCCCACTGCTGCAGCAAACCACCAGCCGGGGCGTAACCACGACTCTCAGCACATGAGGAGCGCGCCATGAGCACCACCCATTTTGTCAAAACCGTTTCGGTTGCCGGAACATTCGACGCCACCGTCCAGGCAGTGAAGAGCGCCCTTGGAGAACAGGGGTTCGGCATTCTGACCGAGATCGATGTGCGGGCCACGCTCAAGAAGAAGTTGGGCATCGACCATCCGCCCACGCTGATTCTGGGAGCCTGCAATCCGAAATTGGCGCATCGGGCGCTGACGGCTGAGCCGGATGTCTCCACCTTGATGCCCTGCAACGTGGTGGTGCGAGAAACACCGAGCGGAACGGTCGAAGTTGTGGCGCTGGATCCGCTTGCACTGAAGACCCTCATCGACCATCCAGAGATCGAGGCTGTGGCGCATGAGGGCGGTGCTCGTCTCGACCAAGCTCTGGCGGCCTTGACCACCACATAACGAACCATCTGATGCGACGGAAAGGAGCATCCCTTGATAGACAATCTTGCAGTTATTCATCCCATGGCGGTTCATCTGCCCATCGCCTATCTGTTGACAGCCGTTCTGTTCGAACTGATCCGAACCGTGACAGGCAACGAACGGGCGAAGGTCTTTGCCGAGTGGATGATTTATCTCGGTGCTCTCTCCGCCATGGTAGCTGTTGGCGCTGGTTTTGTGGCCGCCGAGACGCTTGGACACGATTCACCAGGACATGATCTGGTCCATGTGCACCGGAATATCATGATTGGCATGACATCAGGTTTGG
>JADFWT010000234.1 GCA_015233785.1 Magnetococcales bacterium | reverse complement strand
ATTCAAGCTGTACCGACTTGCGGATATCTCCCGGATCGGTGGCGACATCCAGATGGTGACCGATAACCTGTCGATACTCCATTCTTAGAGATTGGGTCAGTCGTTGATTCTCCTGCCAACGGGATTCAAGTACAGAGGCCTTATAGAGCATGAACCCGCTAACCCCCAAGGATCCGGATGCCACCACCAGGCTGGCGACCGTGAGCCCAGTACGCAGACGACGAGAGAGGTGAAACCGGCGCATTTTCGGAGTGGCATAGTGATTGCGCCCAGGCTTCAGCCCCAGAAGCTGAATAAAGAGTGAATCGCTGAATGGGGTGGTGATGTCTCGCTTGATGCGAATGGTTTTGGCCACCTCAGTGACAGTGAGCAGATGAAATTTTTGCGTTGCTGAGTCCCGGAAGCGGGGTCGGGCCGCTTCCAGATGATCCGCGCTGGAGAGAATAGCGATGGAGAGCGGCACATCGTTACTGAGCAGACGCAGGCTACGAAGATACTGTTGAGTCTTCTCCAGCTCACGCACCAGCAGATCGCTGTATTTTTCCGGATCGTTATCCGGCACGCGGGCCATACGGCTGATCTTGAGATACTTTCCCTTGAAAAATGAAAAACGAAGACCGCTGGTACTCTGCTGACTCACCAGAAGCGTGGCCGGAGTAACCAGCTTCAAGGCCCTGAGCAATGCCAGACTCACCAACGGCAGAGAGTGAATGCCCCCCAAAGAGACCTGCGCCTTGACCAGTGGGTCGATCCACTGGGCCAGCGGCTCTGGGTTGGGTAGTCCGGCCCGCACAATGCGGTCATCCCGGCGGCCTTTTTTTGACTCGCGATCCTGAAACAGGGCGAGACTGAAAGGACTTTTTCCAAACGCCTTGGTGGCGCGTCGAGCCACCATGGCGGTGCGATCCGGTCCCAGAACGTGGGGTACGGTGTCGGGATGAAACTCCTCGTCAATGAGGTCTATCAAAAGATGGCACGGAGTGAGAAGATCTTTGCGGATCCATTTCTTGAAATTTTTGATCCCTTTCTCGTCGGGATCAAAGCGCTTGGGCCGACCCACCATCCCACCCTGTTTCCAGGCGTAGGCGGTGAGCCGGTCTCGGGTCATAAACAGCAGGCGTCGGTTGAAAAGGTTCAACATCACGTTTTCACCTGGGTCATGATGTCATAGATGGGACCGAGCACCGATAGAATCACCCAGGCCAGCAGACCACCCAGAATCAGGGTCATCACAGGTTGGATCATGCTCTGGAGTCGATCAATGGCATCTTTGGCCTCCCGATCATAGAAATAGCGCACATTGCGCAGTCCTTTGTCCAGGGAGCCGGTGGATTCACCAACGGCGATCATGCGCAGTACCAGCGGCGGAAAGACACCGGTAAGCTTAAAGCTCTCACCAATGGAGTGACCCTGGGAGATTTGGTCTCGTGCGTTTTCGATAGCCCGGGTCATATGTCGATTGCCCATCACACCTCGGCTCACCTCCAGACACTCCAGTACGGTGATGCCCGACGCATACATGAGGGCAAATACGCTGGCAAAGCGGGCCAGAATCAACCGCTGTAGAATCGGCCCGAAAATCCAGGTGCGCAGCTTGAGAAAGTCGATCCAGCGAGCAAAGGTGGGACTGACCCGCATCATCCAGGAGATGAGCATATAGAGCCCGATGGGGGTTCCAATCAGCACCGGCCAGTGGGCGATGACAAAATCGGAGGTGGCGATCAGAAGTTGCGTGTGAAAGGGCAGCTCCATCTCCATGATTTTAATGAAGGTGATGAGCTGTGGAACCAGAAAAACCATCATGAAGAAGAAGATCGCCGTGATGATAATGCCCACAAAAGTGGGATAGATCATCATCTGTCGGGTTTTGGCGGCCAACTCATCTTGCCATTTGATATCATCGGCCAGATTACGCAGCACAATGGCGACGTTGCCGGTGGTCTCACCCGCTGCAATCAACGAGCGAAACACCTCGTCAAACACCTGAGGAAATATGGCCAAGGCTTGGGTAAGCGCTCCGCCGCCGCTGATCTCTTCGATCATGGCGGTCAGCATGGCCCGCATGGCTGGATTATCGCTGCTCTCCCGCAGATCGCTCAGTCCCTCCAGCAGTGGAATACCGGCATCCATCACCTGCTCTAGGTGAAAGCAGAAGGTGAGTAGCTCCTTTCGGGTGATGCGGCGCAGGGCGATACGCTGGCGGCGGACCTTCTTGATCTTGAAATTGATCAGATCCAGATCAATCTTGGAGAGCCGTGACTCAAGGTCATCTTCATGGTTGGCCTCCATGAAGCCGCGAACCACACGACCTTTGGCATTCATGGCACTATAGCGGTAGTTGGGCATGGCGTGCCCCTAGTGGATCCGCTCGGTGAGATCCACCACTCGGGTGATCTCCTCCAGGCTGGTGTGGCCCTCCAAGACGTTGCGGGCTCCGTCATCGGCCAGGGTCCAGAAACCTTTCTGCTCCATGGCGCGCTGCATGGTGTCATGGTTGGCATTCTGGTCGATAAGTCCCTCAATCTCCCGATCCACCATCAGCACCTCAAGAATACTGCGTCGTCCCTTATACCCCTGATGGTCACAATAGGGGCACCCTTTGGGCTTGTAGATAGTGGTGTTCTGGTTGCTTGTTTCAAGACCCAACAGGCGGCGTTCGGTCTCATTTGGATGGTAAGCCTCCCGGCAGTAGGAACAGAGACGACGTACCAATCGTTGGGCAATAATACCAATAAGATTGCCCACCATCACCTCTCGGGTAACACCGATATCCTTGAGTCGTGTGATGGCGCGAATGGCGGAGTTGGCGTGGACGGTGGAGAAGACCTGATGGCCGGTCATGGCGGCACGGAAGGCCATTTCGGCGGTCTCTTCGTCCCGCACCTCACCCACCAGGATAATATCGGGATCCTGGCGCATCAGGGTACGGATTCCCTGGGCGAATCCCATGTTGGCATCCGGGTTGACGTTGGCTTGTCGCACCATGGGGAGTGGGTACTCCACCGGATCTTCCAAGGTCATGATGTTCACCGACTCCTTGTTGAGCCAATCCAGCATGGAGTAAAGCGTGGTGGTCTTGCCGCTGCCGGTAGGGCCGGTAACCAGAATGATTCCCTCCGGGCGAGCCATCAACAGTTTCATGGTCAGCATCGCCTGATCGGAGAGCTCCAGTTCATCCAGCGAAAGAATGCCCTTGCTGCGATCCAGAATACGCAGCACCACATTCTCTCCATGGGTAACCGCCATGCTGGAAACACGGAAATCAACTGGCATACCAAATAGTTGCAGAGTGAACCGACCATCCTGCGGGGCGCGGGATTCGGTGATGTTCATACCGGATATCACCTTGATGCGCACGGTGATCATGGCCGCATATTTTTTATGCAGGCTG
>JADFWT010000233.1 GCA_015233785.1 Magnetococcales bacterium | reverse complement strand
GTCAAAGTGATGCGTGAAGCCGTCGATAGTTTTTATGAAACCCCAGAGCGCTATCGCGTGCTTCCGGCGTGGTCAAAAACGCTCAATCGTACCTCGGAAGGGACTGCACAGACCTTGGGATCTTACTCGGAGGCGTGGCAGTAGCATGAAGATTGCGATTGGTCCGGTTCTGTTTGACTGGAATCGAGAGACGTTGAACACTTTTTATCGCCGTATGGCTTTTGAGTCCGCGGCAGATATCATCTATATCGGTGAGGTGGTCTGTTCTAAACGGGTGGGGCTTGGGCTAGACGGTCTGGCTCAGTTGCTGGATGAGATCATCCCTTCGGGTAAGGAGATCGTGCTTTCCAGCTACGGTCTGGTGATGCATGAAGGCGAACTGGAGACCATTCAAGCGCTGGCCGATATGGCCCGTGAGCGTGGCCTGATGTTGGAAGCCAATGACATGGCCGCCGTAGGTCTTCACGAAGGCTGTGCCATGGTGGCGGGTCCACACATCAATACCTATAATCCTGAAACTGTCGATATCCTGAAAGATATGGGTGCCCGCCGGGCGGTTTTTCCCGTGGAACTGCCCTGTAACAGCATTGCCAGTATTATCGATGGTTATAGAGACTATGAGCAGGAAGCCGCAGAGGCGCATGATGAGCGTGAAGAGGGCGGAGAAGGTGATCTCTCCAACGAGCAAAAACCCTTTGAGTTTGAACTCTTTGCCCATGGACGCCTTCCCCTCACCTTTTCGGCGCGTTGCTATACAGCTCGGGCTTTTGACTTGCCCAAGTCCGATTGTCACTTTAAATGTGGTGACTATCCCGACGGTATGAAGGTAAAAACCCAGGACGGCGTCGGCTTTCTCACCATCAATGGTGTGGAGACCATGTCCGATCCCCTGCACAATCTTATTGGCCACGTCGATCAGATTCGCCAAGCGGGTGTTGACATTGTGCGGCTTTCGCCTCAGCAGGTGGCGGGGGCGGATGGTGCCCTTCTTAAAGCGGTTAAGGAGAGGGGTGAGACGGTCACCGAGCATGTTGCCGCACTGTGGCGACGTGCCATTGATGGTGATCTCTCTGCGGTGGATGCCGTGGCCATGATGAACGCGCTCACGCCGGGAGTGACATTCTGTAACGGCTATTTTTTGGATCAGCCGGGTGTTAGCTGGATTCCACCAGAGTAGGGCAATATATAGTAAAATGGTTTTGCTTGTGGATTGAGCAAAATTTGGAAACATACATGTTGATGGGAGTAGAATACCATGCAGGTAGATAATGAATTGATCGATCGTATCACCAATGGCGTGATCGGTGTTGTCGGCAAGGTGGGTGAGACCCGCTGGGAGATGATCCGCTTGATCCGTGAAGCGGTGCAAGAGGGGGTTGAACATTTTGATATCGTCACCCGTGAAGAGTTTGATGTGGTCAAGAGAATGGCCAGCGATACCCGCATTCGTCTAGAAGAGGCCGAAGCGCGTCTGGCAGCACTTGAAGCCGTTCAGCCCGCTACAGCAAAGCCCGCTACAAAGAAGGTTTCAACGGGTCGCCGCAAAGCGCCAACAAAGCCCAAGGCATCTACGAAAAGCTAGGGTGTGTTGTCAGTTGCCTTTTTTGGCTCCTGGCGTTGTTTTTTTGGCTCAACGTGCCTTGCCAGAGATCAAAATCCATGAACTGACGACATGCCCTAAGAGTTAATCAGGCATTCAGCTTGCCGATATTCCCTCTGCTCCTGATAGTGAGGACTCAATCATGAAACGCGCATATATTGGTGGTGAATGGGTCGAGACCGATCGACTCCTTAAGGTCATTAATCCCTATGATGACTCTTTGGTGGCAGAGGTTGCTCTGTGTGGTGAAGCTGAGATAGAGCGTGCCATTGCTCTTGCCTATGAATCCTTGGAAGAGGTGCGTCAACTAGCCCCCTATCAACGGGCCGATGCGCTGATCAAGGTGCGCGATGGCATCACTGCCCGCAGTGAAGAGTTTGCCCAGACGCTCTCTAAAGAGAACGGTAAGACCATCGCCGAGTCCCGTCTTGAAGTTGCCCGTGCGGCGGCTACCTTTGATATTGCCGCAGGGGAGGCGACACGCATCTCAGGCGAGATTATGGAGTTGGGAATCAACGCCATGGGGGCAGGGCGTCGTGGGATGGTTCGGCGCTATCCCATCGGGGTTGTTTCGGCCATTGCACCCTTTAACTTTCCTCTCAATCTGGCCATTCATAAAATTGCCCCGGCCATGGCAGCTGGTTGCCCTGTCTTGCTAAAACCAGCCTCAAAAACACCTCTTTCCAGTTTAATGATGGCCGAGGAGATTGAAAAATCGGGTTGGCCTAAAAAGGCTTTTTCCTTGCTTCCAAGCGACCGCAAATCGGGTCAGATGCTGGTGGAAGATGAACGCATTAAGCTGCTCTCTTTTACGGGATCTCCCGAGGTGGGCTGGCAGATGAAGCGCGACGCTGGCAAAAAAAAGGTGGTGCTGGAGCTGGGTGGAAACGCAGGATTAATTATCGATCGTGATGTACGCGATTGGGATTGGTTGATTCAGCGGGCGGTACTGGGTGCTTTCTATCAGTGTGGTCAGGTCTGTATCTCCGTACAGCGGATCTTTGTCCACGAGGAGGTGATGGGGGAGTTTCGCAGTCGTTTTAAAGCGGCTGCGGAAGCTCTTAAAGCGGGGGATCCTCTGGCCACTGAGACCACCTTGGGCCCCATTATTAATGGCAGTAACCGTGACCGTCTGCAAAAATGGATTGCGGATGCGCTGGTATCTGGGGCGCAGTTAGTGACCGGTAACTCTTTGGCTGATGTTGGTGGTGGCAATACCCTTAACGCCACCGTGTTGGAAGCTGCTGATCGTGATAGCCAAGTGGTCTGCGAAGAGGCTTTTGGCCCGGTAGTGACACTCTTTCCTGTGCGCTCCATGGAGGAAGCATTTCAACTGGCCAACGATTCACGCTACGGTTTACAGTGCGGTATTTTTACCAATGATTTTAATACCGTGATGAAGGCAATGGATGTTTTGGAAGTCGGGGGAGTAATCCATAACGATGTACCCTCTTTCCGAGTAGATAGCATGCCCTATGGTGGTGTAAAAGATTCTGGTCTTGGTCGCGAAGGGGTGCGCTATGCCATGGAAGATATGCTGGAGCATCGGGTGTTGGTGCATCATGTGCCGTGATTAAGATAGATTTGATGTTTCACTGAATTGATAAGCTTTTTTATGATTAATGTCGATTTCTGTCTTATAACAAAACTAAACCATAGAGTGTGGTCTCTTCTGTTTTTCTTTGTCCAATAGAAATGGTTTTCATGGATAGAGCAAAAGTGTGTATTGTGGCAAACTGTTCGTATGGTTTCATGATTTTTTGGAAGCTTGATATGCATATTGCAGGAGGCCTGTAACT
>JADFWT010000232.1 GCA_015233785.1 Magnetococcales bacterium | reverse complement strand
TCTCTCCAAGCCGATTCGGAAAAAGCGGCTTCTGGAAGCATTGGCGCCGTTTTGCGGTGAGGTATAGTGTGGCATGGGGACTGTCCAGAATACTCTTACTAAATGGCCCATAAGAGGAGAGGTGTGCCGCGACTCGAACCGATTGATCTTCCGCCACGCTGGTTAACAATTGACGAAACAGAGGAAAGGCACGAATATTCTCATAGACAGGCAGGAGAACAGAAATGGCAATAAACGCCAAAAGCAGATTACGCAAAAGCGGAAATTGAAAAAGCTGCGCCAAAGCGTTCACAAGTGATCTCCCAAATGGCATTAAATAAACGACTCCATAACCATCCAGCAAACAAATGATGCCCCGTGCCGCAGCCTATATACCGGCACCCCGAATATCAATTGTGCCGATGCTCGGGACGCCGGTTCAGCATGATCAAGAGGCGTTGAGTGCCGCCTGAATCTCAGACAAGACGACATCCTTTACCGGGCCAGAGAGCTTCTTTCCATTGATAAACAGCGTCGGAATCTGGGTGATCTTCAACACCTCTTTGGCCTCTTTCTGCTGAATAGAGACCCACTCCTGAAGCAGTGGATTGGCAAAACAGCGCCCGTAACGAGCAGGCTGGACACCATATTCTCTCCCCAGATTCATGATGGCCCCACGCCGTGACGAATCGTCACTCATGCTTGCCGTCTCCTTCATCATCGCTTTGACAAAAGCAGGCCGCTTGGAGGCCGCCGGAATACATGCCGTCATGATGGCAGCCACCCGGTCAGATTCGGTGGATACCAGAGCACGGTAGACAATGGTCACAGTCCCAGTTGGCCCCAATCCTGGAATGGCCGGAAGCGTATCGTTGAAAAACTGCGTGGTATATTTTGACGATACGGCTCCATAGATCATGATGCGCACCTGTGGATTGCTCCCCATGCCATAGCGAACCGGTGGCGGCCCTACCAGCTTGCCTCCCCCTTGGCCATACAGCGCAGGATCTTTCATATGAGGGTAGTAGCTGGGACTCTGTTTGGCGCCGCCGCAACCACTCAACAACAGGCCCATCATAAGTGCTGCTGCAACCCCCCTGAAACCAGCTAGACGCACGCCCCCCATCACGTTTGAGATCCGTGTATTCTGTTTGGAGATCATCATATCTTTCCCCTCTCTTCCCTTGGTTTCTAACAGCTATATAGCAGTTGGTCTGCATGGATTAGGCTCAGGATATCACATTTTTGCCCGAGCCTACTAAAATGCACATCACATCCTCAGGAACCCGTTGAGACGGCCAGATTCACCCCATTAATGATGTGGCAGAGAGATTGTTTTATGAAAGGAAGGTGAAATTTTCACTTTTTTTGTGAACTTTTCTGCTCAAATATGTCAAAGTAAGAGGTAGTGGAGGTCGGAATTGACCGAGGGAGCCTCTATTGAATAGACGCCATTCACACTAGGGGAATGTTCATGAGCAGCCACATCTTGTCCACTATTGACGACACTGATTTATTAGAACAGAATAAGCGCCCAAGGCGGGAAAACAGAGGTCGCAGGTCCAATACTCCGCTCTACTTCAGCTCGTTTGAAGCCTACGCCAATCATAAGATGGAGATCACGGAGGAGGCCCCAACCGAAGGGCGTCTCCCAGCCCGCATGACAGATACACTCCGCGAACTGTTCCACTGGCTGGTCACCGAGAAGACAACGCCGTTGCCGCACCATGAGGATGCCATCTACCGCTTGGCGCAGCTCCGCGACTCCGGACTGATCTGGCCGCAATCCCTTCAGCATGATGGTCACATCCGCCGCGTGACTCGCGGGCACGCCATGTAGCCAGGCGCACCCTTCTTAAAGAGAATATGAAGAGCCCGTGAGTCCCCATGACTTGCGGGCTCTTTTGCGGCGCAATCCCGTCACCACCTACCCAAAACGCCTAGCCATGCCACTCCCCTCCCGTTTACCATAGCCACAACATGGCACACGCTAAGTTGCCCACCTCCACCCCCCCTGGATCTTTCAATACCATGCCAAAAACAAAACAGACCTTCACCATCGAGCAGGCTATGTCTCTGGCTATTCAGCACCACCAAAAAGGGGAGCTCCAACAAGCCGAGGGCATCTATCGTCAGATATTAGCCGCTTACCCAAAGCATCCAAGCGCCTTGCATCTATTGGGGTTAATCGCCAAGCAGGTGGGTCAACTTGAGCAGGCCGAACAGATGATGCGTAAGGCACTTAGCTTTGACGAGAAAATGCCCACGGCTCATAGTAATCTTGGTAATGTACTCCAGGAACTTGGGCGACTTGAAGAGGCCGTTGAGTGTCAAAAGAGGGCCATCGCTCTGGTGCCCGATTTTCTCGAAGCACACGGCAACCTCGGCAATCTTATGCTGGCCCTGAAGCGTCTGCCGGAAGCCACCGCCAGCTACCAGAATGCCCTGAAATTGAATCCCAATCTGGCCGATGCCCACAACGGTCTTGGCAGTATTGCCGTTGAATCGGACGATCTTGCCGCAGCTGAAAAGCACTTTTCCAAAGCGGTAGAGGTCAACCCCACGTATGCCGACGGCTTCCACAATCTCGGCTACGTCTACCGGGAGATGGGCCACCATGCCAAAGCGGTTCAGGTGCTGGAGAAGGCGGTAGCGCTTCGTCCTGATTTCGGCACTGCCATCAACAATCTAGGTAACGCCTATCTGCATACGGGAGAACTCGACAAGGCGATTCAGTGCTATGAGAATGCCCTGAAGTTGCGTGCAGAACGGCCAGAACCCTATAGCAATCTGGGTAACGCCCTACGAGCCAAAGGGGCATTCGACAAGGCGGTGGAGATGGGCCGCAGAGCAGTGGAAATCAACCCGGAGTATGTGGATGGCTATAACAATCTAGGCAGCTCGCTCAAGGATCTGGGACACCTGGATGAAGCCGCCGACTGCTTCGAGAAGGGGCTGGCCCTGCGACCTGACCATGCCGAGAGCCTCAATAATCTCGGCATTATCCATATGGTGCGCGCCCGGCTCAATGAGGCCCAAAGCTGTTTCGAGAAGGGGTTGGCGCTGGGGGGGCCCTATATGGAGATCGCCAAAAACCTGCTTCTTACGCAGCTCTACAAGCCGGGCCTCAGCAACGAGACCCTGTTCCGCTTCTGTCAAAAACATCTCCAGGCTGCACAACCCGCCACCATCCAACCATTTCTTGAAGAAGATGCCGTGGATGCCCCCTGTTATCGACCGGGCCGCCTGCGAATTGGTTATCTCTCGTCGGATTTTTGCGACCATCCGGTGGGGCACAACATGCTCCCTCTGATCACCCATCACAACCGACAGCAGGTGGAGACCTTCGTCTACGCGCTCTCTCCCAGGCAGGACAAAACCACCCGCCGCCTAAAGACCTCCGTTGACCACTGGCGGTCGGTCTATAATACCCCCGACATA
>JADFWT010000231.1 GCA_015233785.1 Magnetococcales bacterium | reverse complement strand
GCTGGAGATCTTGGCCGGAGATGCCGCCGATGTGATGGAGGAGATCCATGAGATGCGCGGCGAGCTGGAACAGATCCCCGAACCCTTTCGGTACTATATTAATTGGAGGCGCATGGCCCATGACTGGTTGGAGCGTGGGGAGTTGGTGATTTTTCAGTTTGAGGGGATGGAGTGGGTGGTGATGAATCCACCAGGATTGTGAGACGCTTTTCTTCCGATGGTTAAAAGTCTGGTCAAGTTTTTCCCTGAGCAACCGTTAAGTTAGGTGAGGCTCTGTCACTCTTTTTTGACGTAAGGGTGACGAAAATAGAAATCAGAAGAAAACAGTACCAAATCGAGTTACGATTGGGTACAAAGGAATAGGATAGGCTTTTCGGTAGCTTCGCCGTTGGTTATTGGAAACGCGTTGTCGGAAAAGAAGGAGAACATCCATGACCACACAGTGGCCCTCACCACCAGGATTTGGACCTGTGCGTCCATTGGACCGGGTGCGCCATCGTGGCTTGGGTGTTAAGGCTGGCTCCTACGCCTTTGCTTTAAATGTTCCTGCCATTCGGCTCTCATTGAGTGAATTTTTCTCCGCCTGTCGCGATTATCCCATCGTGTTGGCCCGCAATGCACCGGGGCAGCCGTTGATTCCCATGGTTCTTACCGGCATCAAGGCCGAAGAGAACATCTTTATCAACCGTAAGGGCAACTGGCGTAAACCCTATTATGTGCCTGCCTATGTGCGGAGCCACCCTTTCTGTCTGGTTAAACTAAAACGGGGTAAAACCGCCCAGGGTCAAGAGTCCCATCAGCGTATCGTCTGTGTGGATGAAGGGGCGCTGGAGCCCAACGACCGCCCCTATATCGATTACCGTGGCAAGGATACCCCCGCTTGGAACTACATCAACAAGCTGCTCATGGAGATGGAGGATATGAAACCCAAGGGGGAGCGTTTCATCCAGGCTCTGGAGGAGAACCAGCTGTTGACTGAAATGCATGTGGGGGGCGGCTCTGATTGCCATATGCACATGTACCGGGTGGATGAAAACCGTTTCCATGCCCTCTCCGCCGAACTGACCCATAAGTGGCTTAAGAGTGGCTATCTACGTCTGATTCACGCCCACCTGCTCTCCCTGGATAACTTTAACCGCTTGGCCCAACTGCGGCATAAGTGGTTGGAAAAGGGGTAATCCCCTTCTGCTTGAGCTAAGGCATAGAGAAGCCCGCCTCTGAAATAGAGGTGGGCTTTTTTGTCTCCGTGCTCTGGCTGCCCAACTAATTTTGAACGTGCCACAAAGGGGGGGCAGGCCCCAGAGCAGTTGGGCGAACGACGCCGTGGGCCCAGCGCCCTTGATGCTCCTGCCCGCTGTGATCCAGAAGGGAGGGCAGGGTGCGGCATAACGGTGGAGCGTTTGGGTTGCATCAAAAAAGCCCGCTTCCAGAGAGGGGAAGCGGGCTTTTCAGTCTTACATTCAAGGGTGAGGGAGGGATCTACTCCTCATCCTCATCATCATGCATCTTAAACAGCTGAATGATGTAGTTGAGCTCTTCAGTAATAGCGAAGACCTGCTCCGAGAGCCCGTTGATGCGCTCACTGTTGGTGTTGACCTCACCGGCGGAATCTTTAACCTCCGACATGGTGCCACTGATGGCGCGGGAGATGTTGGCGGCCATGGTCAGCTGGTTAGAGATCTCCGCGTTGGTGGCATAGGCCAGACGTACATTGTTGGCCATCTCCGCCATGTGCCCCGAGGCCTCAGCCACATTGCTGGTTACATGGGAGATACCGCCAGAGATTTCGGTAATGTTGCGGCTGACATCCTGCATACCTTCAGAAGCCGAGCCCACCTGACTGGTGACCGCTTCGGTCTCTTCAGAGGCCTCACCCATGGCTTGGGTGATATCCTGCAGGGTGTAGCCCTGCTCATCCACCGAGCGGTTGATGCCCGCGTTGGATTTTTCAATGCTGCCGATAACATCGGTGATGCGACCAATAACCCGCTCCACCGCGGCGGTGTTGTCCTGGATCTCATCAATCTGGGCGGCGATCATCTGGGTCGCTTCGGTGGTTTTACCGGCCAGATCCTTGACTTCGTTGGCCACCACCGCAAAACCCTTACCGGCATCCCCCGCACCAGCGGCCTCAATAGAGGCGTTCAGGGCCAGCATGTTGGTCTGTTCGGCGATATCGTTAATCAGATCCAGCACCTTACCAATCTCTCGGGCCGAGGTGGTCAGGTTGTCCATGGCCTGTTTGTTCTCTTTGGCATAGGCGCTGGCTTCGCTGGACTCCCGTGAGGCGGTCTCGCACTGCTTGCGAATCTCTTCTAGAGATTGACTCATGGTCTGGACCGAGGCGTTCACATTGCGAATATCTTCC
This sequence comes from Magnetococcales bacterium, assembly GCA_015233785.1. GTDB lineage: Bacteria > Pseudomonadota > Magnetococcia > Magnetococcales > JADFWT01 > JADFWT01. The sequence goes on along the minus strand of JADFWT010000231.1, from coordinate 1,057 downwards.
GTGGAGCGGTCAGCCGCTCCCTGGATCACCCGCATGGTGGCACTGGCGTTATCCGAAGACTCCACTACCGTAGAAAGGTTGTAGCTGGCCTCATCGGCGGCTTGGGAGATGTTCTCCATGTTGCCGCTGGTATCTTGGGCAAAGGAGGCGATGGTGTCCATCTTCTGGCTGGCGTGATCCGAAGCCACGGCGATGTTGTCCATCTCAACAGACATCTTCTCCGCTTCATCGGCGGTAGAGGAGGCGCTGTCGGCCATGCTGTTGGCGTGGCTGTTCATCTCCCCTGCGGTATCTGCCAACTCCTGGGCAACACCGGCCAAAACCCCGGCGCTTTCACGCACATGGCCCAAAACCTGGCCAATGTTGGCGGCCATTTTATTGAGGGCTTGATCAATACCGCTGGAGACGCGACCATCCTTACCGAAAATGGTCAGATCCCCTTCAGAAAACTCCCAGGCCCGCTTGGCCAGATCTTCGGGGTCTCCCCCCAGGCGTTTGAGAACATTGCCCATGATCATGAAAGAGAGCAGGCCAATGAAGATAAGGGCGGCCACAATGCCCACCATGGTAAACCAGAAGTAAGCTTTGGCCCCTTTGGCTGCGGCGATACCCGCCTTAGAACGTACCACCTCCAGAGAGGTGAGGTTGGTAAATATGGCGTTGCTGGAGGCTTGGATATGGGCCTGAGCAACTTGTGCTTGGGCACTGATGGCGTCACGGTCACCAATTTTAATGGTATCAATCAGGGTGGCCACGGCACTAAAGGTGGCGGGATAGTGTTCTCCCGTCGCTTTGGCAAGGCGAATGGGCTTGCCCGTGTTGGTCATGCGTTGATAGGCCTTAAACTGAACGGGGGCACCTTCGCCAAGGGCGGTGATCTCCTCTTTCAGTTTGGCGCTGGGTTCAGCGGCTAGGGCGCGGTTGATAATCTGTTGGGCCTTGTCAAGTTTGCGCGCACTACCATGTCACCAAGGATAAAAGAGAGCATCTTTGTAGGGAGTATGATGCCTATGGAGTACCTTGTTTACCATCAGATCCAGTATGCTCTACCTTCAAA
>JADFWT010000230.1 GCA_015233785.1 Magnetococcales bacterium | reverse complement strand
GTATCTGAGCGTACCCAAACGATTGGGGCAGCAGTTCATACTAAGGGCATTGATGTATCCATGTCCAACTGAATCAATTGAAACAGTAAAAAAATAAAGAGGTTTTTGTTAGATATGCAAAAGTATAATCATAAAGTTGATTCACCAAGTTTTTTTGTTATTGCGTTAAACCAAAGAGGGCTCTCTGCTCACTCCATTTATTCGGGAATGGTCTGCGGAACTGATCCAATGTGATGCTTTTTGGATGGGTACCATCCAATATTATCTTGATGATATCTGGAGCCAACAGAGTCAAACGCAGATTGCGCATGATGTAGGAAGGATCCATGCCCTCTTTTGTGGCAAGTTCACTGAAGGATGCGACCTTCCCGGTTTCCAACATCTCCAGCCATCGAAGGCCACGTCCCAAGGCTTTCAACAGCGCCTCGTCCTGAATCTGAGGTGTGGCAAAGGCACTATCAGCCCCTTGGGGTGGAATGATCTTTTTACGCCCTCCTTGACGTTTCAAGCTCAAGGGAATGCGGATGATGATGTTTTGCCCGTCTGAGCTTAATGTAGCCTGCATGATCTCTCTCCTTAGTGTGAAGTTATAATCTCACCAGCCAGATGTTCCAGCCCCTGGCCTCGGATATGAACCTCCAGTGCGTCTGTGGTGACCACGGCCCGATCCAACAAAAGATGCAGCAGGCGGGATTGCTCCAGGGGAAACAGCTCCTGCCAAATGGGCTCTAGATTTTGCATGGCCTGGGTTACCTCCCGTTCGGGCATGGTTGAACCCTCATTGCTAATAGATCGCCAGATCTTCACCACCATTTCTGGACTGGTTAGAATGGCCTGGATCTGATCCAGCACAATGCTCTCAATCTCCCCGGCTGGAACACTCTTCACCGGGCAGGCATCGTGGCCGCTCTTGGTTGCCTTCATACAGGTGTAGTAGCGGTACTGTTTGCCCTTCTTGCGGGTATGGCTGGGCTTCATGGAGCGGTTGCAATGACCGCAGCGGATAATCCCTTTCAGTGGTGCGCTGGTTTCCGCCCGGTTGGTATTGGAACGCTGATGGGTGTTGCGGGCGTTGATGCTGCGCACCCGCTCCCACAGATCCCGTGAGACGATCGCCTCGTGCTCACCGGGGTAGACCTGGTCTTTGTGGGTGGCCTCCCCCAAGTAGGTGCGGTTGTTTAGGATGCGGTAGAGTGCACCCTTGTCGAAGGGCTTCCCCTCCCGTACCTGCCCTGATTGAGTGGTCCAAGCCTTGGTGTGGTGGCCAGCCTCGTTTAGCTCTCGCATCAGATCAGTGACTGATCCCAGTTGAGTGAAGCGTTTGAAAATCCGTTGGATCAACTGGGCCTCATCTAAGTTGATCACCAGTTTGCGCTCCACCACGTCATAGCCAAGTGGTGGTACCCCACCCATCCACATACCCTTGCGGCGAGAAGCGGCGAACTTGTCCCGGATCCGCTCTGCGATTACCTCACGCTCATACTGGGCAAAACTCAGCAACATATTGAGAGTCAATCGCCCCATGGAGGTGGTGGTGGAGAACTGCTGGGTGATGGAGACAAAGGAGGTGTTGTGCTTTTCGAAGACCTCAATCAGCTGGGAAAAGTCCAGCAGAGAGCGTGACATCCGGTCCACCTTGTAGCAGACCACGATGTCTACATGACCGGCCTCAATTTCCATCATCAGCCGTTTTAGCGCTGGGCGCTCCATGGTGCCGCCAGAAAAGCCGCCATCGTCATAGCGGTCAGGCAGCAGGTGCCACCCCTGGGACTTCTGGCTGGCGATATAAGCGGCGCATGCTTCATATTGGGCATCCAGAGAGTTGAACTCCATATCCAACCCCTCTTCGGTGCTCTTGCGGGTGTAGATGGCGCAGCGCACCTTGGGCGTGACCGTTTTGCGGCTCATTGCCCACCTCCATTTTTCTTGAGACCGAAAAACAGCGGCCCAGACCAGCGCGTACCAGTAATCTCTCTGGCCACGGCCGACAGGCTGCCAAAGGGGCGACCCTGATACTCAAAGCCCTTCTCCAGAACCGTCACCGAGTGCTCGACCCCTTTCCATTCCCGCAGCAGGCGCGTTCCGGCCAGCGGCTGTTTGTTTTCAGGCTGACCTCGCTGCTGAAGCACCTCATCATTGGCCAGAGCGGCTAAGCGCCTCTTGGTCTCCTCGGAATGGCCTCCGTAGGCCAGCTCCTGGATCCGAAAAGCCAATCGCTTGATCATGAAGCGCCGGTCATAACCGGGAGGTTCTTTATCAAACAGCTCCCGCCACAGTGCTTTTAGCTGAGGAGTGGTCTTCTCCGGCAATTCAGCTAGGCGTTTCATCACGTTCATCGTCATTGGTTTCTCCTTCTGATATGTTTTTCAATGACATGAACGCTCTTTGTTGGTAGAGAGTCCAGGCAAATATTCTCTGTTTTCAATGGGCTGGAGCGCTTTCTTGTCTTGCTCCAACTTGAGTCGCTGTTGGCGACGAAGGATGGCAACAGCTACAATCTCAGCCACCTCTTGAAGACGCTCTTCGGGTGATATGAGAGAAGGATCATATCCAGTAATCATTTGTTGCTCCTTTTCTGGTGTCCCGATGATTGTCTTGAAAAATTAATCATGCGTGAACATGCGAACGGGTTCGACTCGGGCCATGAACCCTTCCAAAATGAGAAATAAAAAAAGTAGAATTGATTGATATTGAAGCGTTAAAAGGGTTGAACCCTTGGACTTGTTTTTTTTGAAAATGGTGGGATAGAGGGATATCAAGGAAATGCCAAAGCGGATTGAGGACACAGGTGGAATGATTAGCCTGAAACAGGCTGTATCCTGGGTTGCCTTTGATAGTGTGGAAGGGCCCATTCCTGAGCAAGTCGAGGGCATGGGATCTCAGGAGATCTATCAAAAAGAGGAAGCAGCGTGGCAGGAGCTGTTGTCAGCGTTGGTGGAGGGTGACCTGGTGGCCAAAGGGCGCTACTCCAACCGCCAGCGCCCTCAGTGGCAGGTGGTCAATCCGGAAGAAGCTTGGCAGGGGCATTCACCCTCTCCTAAACCGATCGCTCCAGATGCTTGGGCGGCAGGGAACTTGGACTGGCGTTATGGACAGCTGACGCTGGTGGATGGGCAGTTCATTGAAATAGAGGTCTCGAAAGTTTTTATGCAGCTGATATGGCCTCTGGACGGGAATGCCCCTGTTGTTCAGGGTACGCATGGAATTCGTAGGGCTGTCACCCCCTATCTCGAACTTATCAATGCGGCTGTGGATGAATTCTGGAAGGATGGAGAGATCATAGAAAATAAAAAAGAGCCTATCGTTGAATGGCTGCAGAAAAACACCGACTTTGTAAAGCTTAGTCAGAATGAAGCCAAGTTGATGGGCACTTTTCTTCGGCATCCAGATAAAAAGAGAGGTGGGAATACGCCCTCAAGCTCATCAAGCTATAAAGGCTTGCCTACTTGACCGATTACAGGCAATAGAGGGAGGACTCTGCCTCACGACGCCG
>JADFWT010000022.1 GCA_015233785.1 Magnetococcales bacterium | reverse complement strand
ATCGCGTGGGGGGTGTGTGGTTGGTCGGGGGGGGGTTCGTTTTCCTGGTTTTTAGAGTAGCTGGAGAGGGCTGTCAGAAGGGCTGCTATGATGGGGGGGATGGTATAGGAGCGTTTGGGGGCGGCGGTCAATCTCTCATCTCCAGATAGTAGCGTGCATACTGCATATCATGGGTATTGATATGTTCGAACAGCCAGCCGAAGGCCGTCAGAAATAGCGGCGTTACCGAGGTGTAGCGACCGCTGTCGATCTCTCGGCGCAGCTCGGTAAATCGTTCCATAAACGAGCGGTGCAGTGCCCGATGGGAGGGTAGCGCCGGATAGCCGATGGTCTCCATAAAGCGCTCTTCTTCGTGAAAATGGTGTTGAATGTTTTGGTGCAGTTTATCCAGGGCCTGTTTCAGTTGAGTCAGCGCTTCGGGTGTGGGTGTACGCAACTGGGTGGCGGCATAGAGATCTACCACATCATCCATCAACTGGGCGTGGTGCTGGTCAAATTCCGCCAGGCCCACCTTACGCAGTTTGGCCCGCATGATCTGGCGATAACGCGCCAGGGAATAGGGCCGTTGGGAGGCGGTTTGGTTTGTGGGTGCTCGATGGGCGTTGGTGGATTCGGCTGGAGCGGGTATTGGGTGGGCCGGGGGCGTCAGGGCGGCGTCCAGTTGCGGATCCAGCCGTTCGGGAAGCGGTGTAAGGGGCGATAGCTGGCGTTTGGCGCGTCGGTTGGCCTGCCTGAGTTCTTGAAACGCCTGTAGAGATTGCTGGGTAGAGGCGGTACGTGGCTGCCAGCGGATCACGGTGGTGTGGGGGGTGCGTTTTCGCATCTTTTGGGGTGGCCCCAGGCTATGGTTTTGAACTGCGTTCACTATAGCAGCCCACGGGGACGATTAGAACCGCTCTCAGCGACCTGTGGGGTGGGTCAGGATGGGCGTGGTTTGGGTGGGCTGCGACGCAAGGACGTTAGAAGTTTAGGATTATCCTGAACATAGCGGCTATACTTCATGTCGTGTTGGTTGATGTGGTCAAAGAGCCAACCGAAGGCGGCGAAAAAAAGGTCCATGACAAACTGGGGGCGTCCGGCGGCGATCTCTCGACGGATCTCAAGAAAGCGCGCCACAAACGCTTTGTGTTGGGCGATATGTGTCTGCCGATGGGGGTATTCAATTTTCTCGAAAAAGATCTCCTCCTCCCCGAAGTGAAAGACGGTGTACTCTTGGAGCTTGTCCAGCACCAAGGTCAGCTTGTCCAGGGTCTCCTGATTGGGGGCGCGCAGTTGCAGCACCTGTACCACTTCGTAGACATCGACAATGTAGTTCACCAGTTGCACATGATGGTCGTCAAACTCCCGCACGCCCACCTTACGCAGCTTGCTGAACATGGTCTTTCGGAAGCGCTCCAGAGTATAGGGTTCCGCTGTGCCTTCCTGATCAACGCGCTTTTCCGCCTCTTGCGTAAGGCGGTCGATGCGCTCCTGTTGGGTCTCTTTGTGAGGTCGGTACATAGCGTTATGGGGTCCACTAAGCTGGAGGTATCATGCGTAGGGGGTATCTCAGGATATTCAGAGGCATCAGAGGCGATCGGTTTGCACACCATCCTACCTTGAATGCACAGTGATAATATCGTAAATAAGACGCAATCATCAAGCAGTTTCTACGGATTGTCTTGGGGCAAACGTCCAGGCGGCGATCAGGGCGGTGAGGGGTGTCGCCAGGGCCAATGCCATGCTGCCGGTCAGGGTGCGAATGATCTCCTCGGTGATGAAGGCGCTATTGAGGATACCCCACCAGGGAAGTTCTCCATCGTGAATGGCGATCAATAACATGGGAAACGAGGCACTGACGTAGGCCATAGCCAGGGTATTGACCATGCTGACGATGTGCTCTCGTCCTACCGACATGCCTCGGGTGAAGAGCGCCTTGGCATCCAGCTCGGGATTGGCCAGATGCAGCTCTTCGGCGACGGCCGCCTGGGCGGTGGTGACATCATCCAGCACCCCCAGCGCGCCCAGTAGCGTAGCACCCAGAAACAGCCCACGCAGGTCGATATGCTTCAAGACGCCGTGATCGGCAAACATTCCCACTTCGCCATCGGCCCCGCTGATGCCCAGCAGTCGGATGCTAAACCAGCCGATGGCCACCGCCAGTAATAGCGAGATCAGCGTGGCCACCCAGGCGACGGTGGTGCGTCTGGAGAATCCGTGGGCCAGATAGAGTGTAAAGGTGGCAATCAGCGCCGCGCCGATGGGAAAGACCAGCAGCGGCGAGGCCCCGCCGATCAGGGCCGGGGCAATCCCCTGAAAGATCACCAGAAGGCTTACCGCCAGTCCCAGCGCAGCCGTGATACCCCGCAGTCGTGCCCCCAATGTCACCATCACCAGAAACAGTCCCAGCAATAGCGCCAGTTGCGGCAGCCGGTAGTGGTCGTGGAACTGGTACTGTCCCGGCGCGGTTTCAGCGACGACGATGGTATCACCAACGACCAGCGCTTCTTGCTGATCACTCTGTCGCGACCAGAGTTGGCGCTCCAGCGTCATAGGCCCCCTTGGTGGGGTGCCTTGACGCGTTTCGGGCTGTACGGTCAGGTGTTGAATGATTTGGGGCGCTTCGTCATCGATCAGAATTTTCTCATCTCGGATGGCGATCACCACCACGCGATGGAGAGTAGGTGGAGCCTCGGGTACCAGAGACGGTGTTTCGGCCATCTCATCGATCGATTCGGCACGTTCCAGCATCTGGAGTTCCGTCTCCGAAAGCGGCTCTACAGGTTCGGCATGCGCAGCAGGAAGCGTGGTCAGCAGTGTGAGGCCAACCAGTAGAATCAAGGCAAGGAATCGGATCATGAAGCGGCTCCGGCGCGGAATCAATGATAGCGGTGGGCCACGATCATAGTTCCGATGCCGGAGTGGCTCAAGAGGAGATGAAGCTGGGCGGTGCCTCAGGCTGTGGCCACCGGTTGCGGTTGTGAGGGGGCCAGGTCGGCCAGACCGTCGATATCAAACTGCTGGGTAATCTGTCCGAGCTCCAGCAGTAGGATATTGCTGTATTCATCCTCTGATTTGGCCCGATAGCGCCCCACCGCCTGAACAATATCGTTCTCATCCCGCGCGATGCCTTTGGGTGCTGGATACTCGATTTTTTCCAGCGGGCTGAAAAAGTTGATGTCATCCACAGCGATGGCGAACTGCACATTGTCCGTCTCGCAGACAATGGCGTACTCCATCATATAGCGTCGCACCAAGTCGCCGATGCCGTCGAACAGGTTCAGAAGTTTGGCCAGCACCCCAGATTCGGCCTGTTTAATCAGAGTGTGCGCGCCGGCAGTATCGTCATTACCTGCCAATTCGGCAGCGGTGATTGCCAGGGCGTGAATCTCCTTATGGGGCGTATCAAAGCGCTCCATATAGGACCGTAGCTGTAGGTTATCGGTTGTGAACTTATCGTACCACTTCCCGAACGCGCAAAGGTGTGGATTGGTTTGCACGGTGATGGTTTGATGGTTGTCCACCTCTTTGAGCAGCGTGTTCAACCAGTTGATATGGTCTTGTTTTCGTGCTGCCATGTTGGAGATGAGCGCATCGATCTCTTTTTTACGACCTTCGATGCCAAACAGTGTTCGCAGATCAAACAGCGTGACGTTGTTCTCCTGAAAGGAGATGATGCCGCGCATGGCGGGCGGCACATGTGGAATCACGGTCTCTACCGGCATATTGATCACCGAGACCACATTGGAGCCGGGCACGGCATATTGGCGACCTTCAATGGAGAAGACCAGGTACTCGGCATTGGCTGGAAATGGGCTTCCAGATGGATTATTCATGGCGCAGCTCCCTCTTTGAACGACGTGCGGCCCACCGCATCCCCTCGTAAAAAATATAATAATGCATCCCACTCACATGCTAACATTCAAGGTGGGATGCGCCAAGCGCTTCTATAGAATATTGATTTGTACGATCAATATGTTGATTGCGGTTCACAAGGTGGAGTCGAGCCGAGTGGAGGGGCGATGTGCTTCCAAGAGGCGTGCCCTTTAGGCGGGTTGAGCGGCGGCGTAGACCACGGTATTGCCGCAGAGGATGGATTTCACCCGGTCCCGTCCTTCGTCGATGGCGGTATTGAGCATATTGTCGGCGGCATCCATCAGCTCTTCGGGGCTGCTGCCAGGCTGGGGAGTGGTGGTGGCGCAGCCAATGCTGATGGAGATGGGATGGTTCTCCGGGTCGTTGGAGATGGCGGCGGCCTGGGCACGGAGCCGTTCGGCGGTGTCGTTAGCGCCATCCGGGTCTACTTCCGGCAGTAGCGCCACAAAGGTGGCATCCTGGAGATAGGAGATCAGATCGGTGGCGCGCAGCAGCGTATCGGCCATGGCTCTGGCCACTTGTTGCAGCAGCTCTTCGGCGGCGTCGTAACCAAACCGGTTGGCGATATCGTTGAAGGGGTCTACATCGATGAGCAGCAGTGACAGGTGATCTTTGGCCCGTGCGGCTCGTCGCCACTCCATCTCCAGGGTCTGTTCAAAATGGCGCCGGTTGGGTAGGTCGGTGATGGGATCGATAATAGCCAGGCTCTCCAGGACATCCCGTTGATGGTGCATGGCAATGTGGTGGGCCACGCGTGCCCGCAGGATGGGTGCGATAATGGGTTGGGAGATAAAATCCACCGCCCCGGCTTCCAGCCCCATTTCGGCATCCACGGCATGGATGCCCTTGCCCATCATGATGATAGGGGCGTCACGGGTGATATCTTCTGCCTTGAGTCGGCGGCAGATCTCAAACCCCTCTTCGGACGCCTGGTCCATGGCCAGAAGAATCAGGTCCGGCACGCTTTCATAGGCCTCTTGCAGTGCCTGCTCGGCCTGGCTGGCATGGCGCACGATACCGCTCTCTTGCAACATGTCCGTCAGGGTATCGATGTTCTCCTGACTCCGATCCACAATGAGGATAACGGGTTGAATCTCATCCTGGGGCATGGGTGCGGTTCCTTGGTGCTGATGATGGGTTGCCAAGCGCCCATCGCCGGGCATGCCGAACGTTGGGCGGTTCGATTTATGACGATTGTGCCGTGCCGGACGAGGGGACGCCAGTGTTGTCTGAATGCCGTTTGCTTCAGCCGTCTGAAGAGAGTGCTTGCATCATTTTAGTGAGCGCTTCCGAAGCTATTTCAAAATCAAATTGATCCACGGCATTTTGAACCTTTTGCATGAGGTCATGCACCGGGGGGGAAGCGGGACGCATCAGCGGCGTTAGTTGCTTCAGGGTCTCTTCGGCGTCGATGGCGGCTTCCTGGAGTTGTCGGGCGAGTCTCTCTGTCAGCGGCCTGATTTTCTCCATCTCCAGGGGGGCATCCGTATCCAGCGGCTCTTGCTCTGCCGTAATGGGTGGCGGTAGAGCGGCAATGGCCTCCATCACCTCATTCAGGGCCTGCTCGAAGCGTTTCATAAGGGGGGTGTAGAGATCGGCTTCCCGTCTTTTGATGGCGCTCTCCAGTGCTTTGGCAACCTCAAAGAGTCCGGTGGCGGAGAGATTACCGGCGATGCCCTTGATGGCATGGGCCTGTTGCCGGGCTTGCGCTTGGTCATCAGCCCGTTGACCGGCCAGGGTTTGGGTCAGGGTCTGGTGGGCGTCGGCATGGTCGCTATGAAAGGTTCTTAGTAGCGACTCCAGCAGCGTTCGATTGCCCCCGAGCCGATCCAGGGCACTGGGAAGATCGATTCCCGGCATCGAGGCCGGCAGTACCGATTGAGGGGTGGCGGCGGTCTGTGACGGCGTGACGGAGGGGGGTGCGGAGCGGTCACGGGGTTTGATCCAGCGCACGAGCGCTGCATAGAGCTTGCTGCGGTCGATGGGTTTGGTGATGTAGTCATCCATACCGGCCGAGAGGCAGCGTTCCCGATCACCGCTCATGGCGTGGGCGGTCATGGCCAGAATCGGCAACCCTTTGCACGGTGGCGGCATGGCGCGAATGGCGGCGGTGGCGGCGTAGCCATCCATCTCCGGCATCTGGATATCCATCAGCACCACATCGAAGGCGCCAACCTCCACTTTTTCAATAGCAATGCGGCCATTATCGGCGAACGCCACAGTGAGACCGACGCCTGCGAGGATCTCCCCGGCCACCTGTTGGTTGATGGGATTATCTTCCACCAGCAGCACACGGGCTCCTCCGATACACTCCACCACGCGCTCGGTATTGAGGTTGGGGACCTGTGTGCGGAGTGATGGGGGAAGCGGTTGGCCAAACAGTCCCATGATGGTTTCAAACAGCAGGGCGCAGTTGACAGGTTTGATCAGCTTGGCGTTGATGGCGCTGTGAAAGCGGTGTTGGTTTTGGGAGGTGTTGGGGTCAAAGGGGTGCATAAGGACGGTTTTAAGTGCGCTCACCGGATTAACGGCTTTGAGGCGGCGGCAGGTTTCCAGCCCATCCATGTGCGGCATCTCTTTATCCACCAGGGCCAGTTGCATAGGGCTTTCGGCATGCTGTTGCAAGCAGCGGATCGCCTCTTTACCGGAGGCGGCGCTGGTGGTTTGGAGGCCAAAGGCGTTCAGCATGCGGCAGATGGCATTCCTGGCGGCGGGGTTGTCATCCACCACCAGCACCCGGAGATGGAGTATCTTATCGGGGGGGATGAGTTGTTCTGTCTCCGGCTTCAGTCGGCGACCGAAACGGGCGGTAAAGAAGAAGGTACTGCCCTGGTGCCGTCTGGATTCCACCCAGAGATCACCCCCCATCATAGCGGTGAGGCGACGGCTGATGGTGAGACCCAGTCCGGCTCCACCATATTTACGAGTGGTAGAGCTATCGGCCTGAGAGAAGGCGCCAAAGATGCGCTTGACCTGTTCCGGGGTCATGCCGACACCGGTATCGCGTACCGAAAAACGCAGCATCAGATAGGAAGCGGTCTCCCGGGTGCTCTCCACCTGCACTTCGATTTCGCCGTTCTGGGTGAACTTTAGGGCATTGCCGATCAGGTTCATGAGGATCTGTTCCAGGCGCAGCGAGTCGCCCACCAGTTGAAACCGGCACGCTTCGGCCACGCAGAGAATCAGCTCCACACCCTTTTCAGCGGCCTGGGCACGAAATAGATCGGCCAGGTTTTCAAAGGTCTCCCGCAGTAGGAAGGGTTGGGACTCCAGATCGAGCTTTCCGGCTTCTATTTTGGAGAAGTCGAGGATGTCGTTAATAATTCTCAGCAGGGAGCGGGAGGCGCTGGAGATTTTTGTCAGATAGTCCTGAATATCGGGTGTTGGGTGGTGTTGCAGCGCCAGATCGGTGAGACCGATGACGGCATTCATAGGGGTACGGATCTCGTGGCTCATATTGGCCAGGAACTCGCTTTTGGCGCGGTTGGTGCTTTCTGCGGCCAGCAGTTCGGCCTCTTTGGAGTGCAGCTCCTGCTGGGCGCTTTTGAACTCGGAGATATTTTTGCAGACGTAGATCAGTCGTTCGCCATGGCCGATATCGCCGCTCTCCATCATGGAGGCGGAGATCAGCATGGGGATGCTCTCACCGCTCCGGTCCAGCAGTGCGGTCTCTACAGCGGAGAGTGTTCCCTCCCGTCGCAGTTTGTTGATCAGGCGTGGGGTGAAGACAATGGCTCTCACTTCGCGCAGCGTCTCTTCCAGCGGGCGTCCCATCAGGTCGCCTTTGGCGTAGCCGAGCCAGTGGTCGAGGTTAACCGACTCTACGAAGCCGCGATGCGTTACCAGTACCAGATCTTCCAAAGAGGTGAGGATGCCGTGGGCGTAAGCCAGCATATGGTGGTGGCGATTGGCCTGCTCGATAGCGGTTTCTCGGAATATATCCAACAGCTTATGGTAGGTGTCTCCACGGGTTTCTAACTGCATGCGGGCATCATTTTTATAGCGGGTCTGATAGCTTTCGCGCATTTCGTCAAGCAGGTAGCGAGCGCTCATGGCCGGGACCAGTGCCATTTTGATATTGAGAGCGATGTTGCGAAACAGATGGGCGGTTCGGTAGGGGATGGGGGTTTTGGAGTAGATCAGGGTGAGATAGAGGTTGCCGGTGGGCAGTGCGTTGGTAATGCCCAGCAGGGAGCGCACGCCGTAGGGTCGGATCATGCGCTTCTGATCGGGGATGTAGGCGCTTCCCTGGGCCTGGGCGATGTGAAACAGGTTAAAGGTTGTTTCGCTAAGGGTCTCCATCTGTTTCGAGGTGGGATTGATGAGGTGTTTGGGGTTGATCTCCAGCTGGTAGAGCAGATGGCGCAACATGGGGTTGGCCATCACCTGTTTTTCATCGACCAGGGGCGTTGCCAGGTGCTCTTCGGCGCGTTCCGGAAAGCACCAATCGGCCTCAACACCGGCGGTGCCCATCAGGGTGAGAAATTTGGCATTGGGAGCGATGTTGATAGGAGACATGCTCTGGATGGCGGCCTCTCTCAGCACGCCATCGAGGGTTTTGAACGCCTGCACACAGAAACACTGCACCAAAACACATGATTTTTCGTCGTTTTTTCGGTCGATAAAGTGGTCAAAAAAGAAACGGGAAATGAGGGTGCTGGCCTGTTCCAGAGTGGTGGCGGGTGCGCACCCCTGTTCAATCTGCTGTCCGCAACGGGTCATGCTTTGCAGTGTAAAATTTTGAAAATCAAACATCTATGGCCCCCATGCCGGTAGGTTTCATCACCATCCGGCGGATCCGATCCCCCGTCGGGAGTCTAACATAGATGGGGGTGGGGTGGGGGAGGGGTGAAGGTCATGTCATCCCCTTGGCAGGCGGCGTAGTAAGCACGGCTGCATGAGGTGCGCCATGCCACTTCGTTTTCATGCCACAACAGTTCCTGGGCGAATTGCAATAGCTCATTAGGTTGAATGGTCATGGCTTAATAGAACTTAATCGAGATCCAGCGCATCACATGGGCGGACAATTTTTTTTCCATACAGCGTTCGATCAGGGCACACTCCAGGGCAACGTTCTTTTCGACGCTGATCCATGGGATTGGAAAGCGAATTTCTATTTCCGGCCCCTCCTCCTTCCCGGCTCCCATGAGATCGACTTTGCGCCAAGAAGCGTTGGTGGCGAGGTTTCCAGCATGGGCAGCAGTTCATAGGCGAATGCCGCATCCCAACTTTCTGGTGCAGCAACCGTCACCCAGCCATCTCCTGCGTCACCCGCACCGCCTCGGAAAAATCGAGACTGCCGTCATAGAGCGCCCGCCCGGTGATGGCTCCGGAGATGCGGTTGCCGTTGGTGAAGGGGCCGGCATTGGCGGCAGCCTGCTTGACATCCTCCAGGGAGGAGATGCCGCCGGAGAGAATCACTGGAATCGAGATGGTCTCGGCCAGCTCTCGGGTGGCGTCGTAGTTGGGGCCGGTCATGGCACCATCGCGGCTGATGTCGGTAAAGATCACCTCGGCCACGCCCACATCCTCGAACTGCTGGGCCAGGGTTAGGGCGTCGATATTGGTGGCTTCGGCCCACCCTTCAACGGCCACCATGCCGCCTCTGGCGTCGATACCTACCGAGATGTGTCCGGGAAAGGCGCGGCACGCCTCGCCGACAAACTTGGGGTCCCGATAGGCGACGGTGCCGAGAATGGCGGTTTGCAGGCCGATTTTAAAGCAGGCTTCCAGGGTCTCCATATTGCGCAGCCCGCCGCCGAGCTGCACCGGAATGGAGACGGCTTCAAGAATGGCGCGGATGGCATCGGCATTGACCGGCTCACCGGCGAAGGCACCGTTGAGATCCACCATGTGGAGCCGTTCTGCCCCCAGATCCTGCCACTTTTTAGCCATGGCTCCAGGGTCGTCGGAGTAGACGGTATCTTTGCTCATGTCGCCCTGAAACAGGCGAACGCAGTGGCCATCTTTCAGGTCGATAGCGGGAATGACGATCATGATTTAGGCTCTCCAGGTGACAAAGTTCTCAAGCAGCTTCAGCCCGTGGGCTTGGCTCTTTTCCGGGTGAAATTGGGTTGCAAAGAGATTTTCATGGCTGACCGCTGCACAGAAGCGCATGCCATAATCCGCCGCCCCGACGGTTAACTTTTCATCGTTTGGCTTGGCGTAAAAAGAGTGGACAAAGTAGAAGTGCGTGGCGTCGGGAATACCATCCCACATGGGGTGCTCCTGCTGCTGTTGGACCGGACTCCAGCCCATGTGCGGCACCTTAAGGTGGCGGCTTTGATCCAGCGGATCGGTCATGTCCTTCTTGAAGGCCAGCACATCTCCGGCCAGCAGATCCAGCCCGTTGTGCTCGCCGAACTCAAAGCTTCTGGAAAAGAGCAGCTGCATGCCGACACATATTCCAAGAAAGGGCTTACCCTTGCGAATATGTTCCAGGATCGGTTCGTCCAGTTCAGCTTTCTGTAGATTTTGCAGGCAGTCGGCAAAGGCTCCGACCCCTGGCAGCAACAGCCGGTCGGCATTCATCAGGTCTTCAGGCTTGCCGCTCACGGTGACTTGGTTTCCGCCGACTTTCTCCAGCGCCTTGGCCACCGAGCGCAGATTGCCGGAACCATAGTCAATGACGGTGATCATCAGGGCCTCTTTTCACGATAGATGGATAGACAAAGGGCGCATTGTACCATGCGTCCCAAGGGCAACCGATCCGGTTGGCGACCATGGGGCGCGCCGACGGGGGAGGGTGCTCTTTGCTGAATTGTATACCCAATGGGCGCGGTGGGAAAGATGGGTGTGTTGTGGGGGTGTCGCCAGCGGTCTCTCGTGAGGTGGAATGAGTGGTGTCTATGGAGCTGTTGGATGCGGCACTCTTCTACGTCTCCAGCACATGTTCCAGCACATACGCCAGCGTGCGGGCTTGGTGAGATAGTCATCCATCCAGGCTGAGTCAGATGAGACAGCAAGTCAAGCATCCTCTCCAATGGCATCTGGATGGTTATAATAATCCGATTGTATTAAGGTTATGATAGATGGCATCAGGACATTGGGTTCGAATGGCGTTTGCTGTGAATTTCAGGCAGGATGGTGCTGAGAAGAGCGGTCTGCCATTCTGGCGGCAGGTCAACATCCCGTGAAAGAGTGGTATGAATCAACACATCCCATCTTCCCAGGCTGCCGAGGCGCAGCAGGCGCTTGATCAAGGTTTAGCCTGGCATCAGGCCGGCGAGCTGGAGCGAGCCATGGCCTGTTATCAGCAGGTGTTGGCGGTGCAGCCGCAAAACGTTCCGGCCCTGAGTAATCTTGGCGGGGCATACCATATGTTGGGCGGGCTGGCCGAGGCGGTGTCGTGCTATGAACAGGCGTTGGCCATTCAACCGAATGATGCCCAGACACTGCATAATCTCGGACAGGCGCAGCAGGCGCTTGGGCAGTTGGATGATGCCATCCTCAGTTTTCAGACGTTGCTCCGGGTGCAGCCGGACGCTGCCGAGCTGCATCATCAACTGGGTCATATGCAGAGTGCTCGGGGTCAGTGGCAAGCGGCTACGGACAGTTTTAAGGCCGCGCTGGCGCTGCAGCCAGAGAGTGCTTTGTTTCTCAATAGCTTGGGCAATCTCTATATGCAACGACAGAAGCCTTTTGAGGCGCTGGCCTGTTATCGGCAGGGGGTGGCGTTTGCGCCTGATTCGCCCCAGTTACTTAGCAATCTCGGTAACTTGCTGGAGACCCATGGTCAACTGGAGGAGGCCATTGCCCATCATCAGCGGGCCACGGCCGTTCAGCCGGACTATGCCGAGGGTTACTGCAATCTCAGCAATGCCTTGCGGCTTATGGGGCGTCTGGATGAATCGGTAGCGTGTGCACGCAAGGCCATTGCGCTGCGGGGCGATTTTGCTGAAGCGTACAACCATCTGGGCAACGCGCTGAAAGAGCAAGGGGCGCTGGACGATGCCGGTGAGGCCTATCGGAAGGCCATGGCATTGAAGCATAATTTCCTAAATGCAATCAGTAATCTAGGAAATATTCATTATACATTGGGTCGCTTTGATGAAGCGGTTGCTTGTTACCGGGAGGTATTGGCCGTTCAACCGGATAATCCTGGTGCCAACAGCAATCTTCTTCTGTGTCAGCAGTACATGCCCGGTCAGAGTTTGGAGCGTCTCTACGCGCTGCACAGATCGTGGGGTTCGGGGCTGGTTCTACCGATGCCGTTTCCGCATCGCAACGATCCAAATCCGGATCGAAGGTTGCGTATCGGCCTCTCATCGCCGGATTTAGGCCAGCACCCGGTGGGCTATCTGATGGCCGGGTTTTTGGCGCACTATCCGCCGGATGAGTTGGAGATCATCGTCTATTCGGATCGCAGGCCGGATACCATGACCAAGCAGCTGGAGGGGTATGCCCACCAGTGGCACTTTACGTTGCCGATGGCGCATGACGAGCTGGCCCGGCGCATCCATGCTGATGGGATTGATATTCTCATGGATCTGGCAGGTCACACGGCCCACAACCGTATGGGCGTGTTTGCCCAGAAGCCCGCCCCGGTTCAAATTGCCTGGTGCGGCTATGTCAGCACCACAGGTCTGCCCACCATGGATTGGATGATCGGTGACCGCCACGCCATTGCCGAGGAGGAGCAGCGCTATTATACCGAGCGAATTATCACACTGCCTCACGCTTGGCTCAGTTACACCCCGCCGTCGTACGCTCCGCCGGTGTCTCCCCGCCCTCTGGAGGCGATGCAGCGTGGCTTTGTGCTGGGTAATTTCGGCAATCCTTCCAAGATCAACGGGCCGATTCTTGAGACGTGGTCTAAGATCTTGCAGCGTCTGCCTCACTGCACGTTATGGCTAATGTACAACGGTATGGACAGCCCCTTTAACGTGGCACGCATTCATGAGGTGATGGCACGGCACGGCGTGGCGCCCAGTCGGGTCATTCTAGAGGGTGCCCGGCCTCATGAGGCGCTACTAGCCCAGTACAACGGCATCGATCTGGCCTTGGATACCCAGCCCTACTCCGGGGGCTTGACGACGCTGGAGGCGCTCTGGATGGGGGTGCCCATGGTCACGGTGCATGGGGAGACCTTTGCCAGCCGCCACGCCACCAGTTTTCTGAAGACTCTGGGACTGGATGAGCTGGTGTGCAGAGATTTGGCGGCGTATGTGGAGCGTGTGGTGGCGCTGGCTTCGGATCCTGCCAGGTTGGTGCAGCTTCGAAGCGGTTTGCGGGAGCGGATGGCCGACTCGCCAATCTGCGACCAGCCTCAGTATGCCCGCGATGTCAGTGATGCGTTGCGAGGCGCTTGGCATGCATGGGTGGCGGCGGGCAAGGGGGCTGTCTCTTAATCGAACTTTATGCGCCACATCTCCCGATAGGCGTGCTCTACCGCCCGTGCATAGCGTTCGCCGTCGCAGAGTACCGAGCCGGCCACCTGCTCTCTCAAGTTATTCCGAAGATGTTGTAGCCGTTTCCGGTCGCTTGCCAGCGTGACGGCGATCTCCACGTAGGCTTCCCTAGAGGCACCATTGAGTTCCGGCAACCCGGCGTGGGCGATAATAGAGCCCCCCATGCGCTGGATAAACCGATCACCCAGCCGAGAGACCACCGGTACGCCCATCCAGAGGGCCTGGAAATTGGTGGCGGCCCCGGTAAAGGGGAAGGTGTCCAGGGCGATATCGATGGTTTGATAGTGCTTGAGGTGGGCTTTGCTATCTTCTAAGGCGTGGATCATCTCGATGCGTTGGGGGTCGATGCCGTGGTGTTGGAATCCCTCCAGGATGCGCTTGCGTAGTCCCTGATCCTGCCACAGGTTGCGATATTTGAGCCGCAGCCGTGCTTGGGGAAGTTGGGTTAGAATGTGTGCCCAGTCATCGATCAGCTCCGGATTGATTTTTGCGGGATTATTGAAGCAGCCGAAGGTGATATAGCCATTTTGCAAGACGGGGAGCGGTCCGGGTGGCGGAGCGTTTTTTATAGGGAGGTAGAGATAGAAGTTGGGCAAGCGGACGAGTTGTTCGGTGAAGCATTCCGGGCTCTCTTCCGGGTGAAGAATGGTGTCGGTGAGCCAATAATCCATGGCGTCAAGACCGCTACTGGTCCCGGCATGAAAGGAGACCTGAATCGGAGCCGGACGCCAAGCGGCCACCAGAGGGCGATTCTCATCGAACAGTCCGGCCAGAATCACCAAAATATCAATATGGTCTTCGTGAATGCGCTGGGCGATGGCTTCATCATGGAGATCCAGCAGTTGTCGCCAGTGGTCCACCTTACCGCGTAGTTGGTGGGTCAGGGCATCTTCACGGCTGGAGAGGGCGTAGCAGAAGCTCTCAATGCGCTCCGGATGGTGGTGCATCAACAGCGACGCAATATTACGTCCCACTGGATGGCCGAACAGGTCCGATGAGAGATAGCCCACCCGCAGCCGTTTGGGCATGATGGTGGGGGGTGCGGTGACTTGCGGTGTGATGGTGTCGGGCAGGCAGGCGTTGATGTGGTGCTTATGGGCGGCAAAGAGTTCATCAACCGGGATTCCAGGCTGATAGAGGTAGCTGCTCAGCAGGCTCTTGACCTGCTGGAAGTCGTGACGGATGGTCAGGGCTTTGTGAAAGATCTCCTGCGCTTCAGCCATTCTGCCCTGGCTCATAAGCGTCACGCCAAGATTGCTATGGGCATCCAGGCTCTGTGGATTCAGCTTTAGGGCGGTCTGGAACTTCTCGGAGGCTTCGGAGAGCCGCCCCAGGCTTTCGAGCAGATTGCCGAGGTTGGTCTGTATCGCCGCAGAGTTTGGGTTCAGTTCCAGACCCATGCGGCCCGCTTCGAGCCCCTTTAGCAGGTCCGCTTCTTCTCCTTTGTGCCAGTAGGCGTTGCAGAGATTGCTATAGAGCACCGACTTCTGGTCGGTATCGGCGCGTGCAAGCGCCTTTTGAAATTGAGCGATAGCCCGATCAACACGTCCACTCTCCAGGGCGCGGTTTCCCAGTTCATTGAGGGTGTTGACCAGATTACGCCGGGCATCGTCGAGATGGGGATCCAGCATCAGGGCCTGTTCAAAGCTGCGAACTGCCGATGAGCCGCGCCCGGAAGCGGCCAGGGTGTTGCCGAGATTGCTGTGGAAATCGGCGCGCTGGGGCTGAAGGGTCACGGCCTGACGAATCCACTGTTCAGCCTGTTGCACCTGACCGGATTGCAGGGCGATGCAGCCCAGTAGATGCAGGGCATCCGGCTGCTGGGGGTGGGCCTGGAGAATCTGTCGATAGAGCGCTTCGGCTTCGGTCAGATGGCCGCTTTGGTGGTGCTGAATGGCCTGAGATAGGGCCATTGGGAGATCGATGACGGCGTGGTTTGTCTTCATGGGCATGTCGTGGTCGGTTCATGGTGATCATGTGCCCGTCATCTTATCGCGGGGCGGTGTGGACCTGCGGGGCATTATGCCGACAAAGTGCCTTTGCTGCTGGGCACGTCATTTCCGATTCGCGGATCGTTTTCACACGCCTCCCGCAGTGCCCGAGCCAGGGCTTTGAAGCAGGATTCGATGATGTGGTGGGCATTCACTCCATAGAGCGACTCCACATGGAGGGTGATGGCGGCGCTATTGGCCAGGGCTTGAAACCACTCCCGGAACATTTCGGTGGGAAAGGTGCCGATGGTTTCGCAGGGAAACTCAACGTGCCACACCAGCATGGGTCGATTGGAGAGATCCAGCACCACGCGCGATAGCGCCTCATCCAGAGGGGCCATGGCATGCCCAAAGCGTCGGATACCTCGTCGATCTCCCAGGGCCTCTTTCAGCGCCTGTCCCATGGCGATGCCCACATCCTCTACGGTGTGGTGGTAATCGACGTGCAGATCCCCCTTGGCGTGTACGGTGAGATCGATCAAGCCGTGGCGGGCAATCTGTTCGAGCATGTGATCCAGAAAGCCGATGCCGGTATTGATCTCCCGCTGACCGGTTCCGTCCAGATTAAGGGTGAGTCGGATATCGGTTTCACCGGTTTTTCGGCTGATGGTGGCTGTGCGCTTCACGATGGTTTCTCCAGGGTCGGAGGGTTTTTGACCTGGGGATTGTACCCCAAGGGGGGCCGCTAGGGAAATTGGCTGGGTGCGCTTCTGCGCGTGCGGCCAATAACTTGGTGATCATGCGTGCCACAAAACCGGGGTGCTGTTTCCCGAGTTGTGATCGTGCAGGATGGTTGGACGTTTCTTTCCGGGGCGGTTCAGGCATACTGATGTTTTCAGTGTAGTGTCTTGGGAATGCGTGACATGAGACCGGATTACAATCCAGATTGGCGTGAGACCTGCCGGGAGAAGATCCGCACGCCGGAGCAGGCTGTAGCTCATGTACGACCTGGGCAGCGGGTATTTATCGGCACTGGTTGCGGGGTTCCCCAGATTCTGGTTCATGCGTTGTGTTGCCGTTCCGGGCAGTTGGCCGATGTGGAGGTGGCGCATCTACTGACCATCGGCGATGCGCCTTATGCGGCGCGGGAGCTGGCCTCCTGCTTCTCTGTCAACAGCTTTTTTATTTCGCAGAATGTGCGCCATGCCATCCAGGCAGGGCTTGGCAGCTATACCCCCATATTACTCTCTGATATTCCCCGACTATTTTCCAGTTTGCGCCTACCGTTGGATGTGGCGCTGATTCAGGTGACCCCGCCGGATAAGCGCGGCATGGTCTCTCTTGGGGTCTCGGTGGATATTGTTAAGAGCGCGGCCGCTGCGGCTCGCATGGTGATTGCCCAGGTGAATCCGCGCATGCCGCGCACCTGGGGCGATGCCTTTATGCGGGTGGATGAAATCGATCTGTTGGTGCCTTATGAGGAGCCTTTGGTAGAGGCCCAGATTCCCGGGCCGGATCCGGTGACTCAGAAGATAGGCCGTCTGATTGCTACGCTGGTGGAGGATGGCGCGACGCTGGAGGTGGGGATTGGTCGCATTCCCCAGGCTGCGCTGGAGCATTTGGGCAATAAGCAGAATTTAGGTATTCACACCGAGATGCTCACGGATGCGATGATTGATCTGGTAGAGTCCGGGGCGGTGAATGGGGCCGAAAAGAGCGTGGATTGCGGCCAGGTAGTGGCCAGCTTCTGTTTGGGCAGTCAGCGCCTGTTTGACTATATGGACGACAACCCGATCTTCTCCATGCATCCTACGGAGTATGTCAACGACATCACCGTCATTGCCCGGCAGCATCGCATGGTGGCGGTCAATACGGCGCTGGAGGTGGATCTTACCGGTCAGGTGTGTGCGGACTCTATCGGCGAACGGTTTTACAGTGGCGTGGGTGGTCAGGTGGATTTCAATTGGGGGGCGTCCCGGTCTGAGGGGGGCAAGGCGATCATTGCGCTGCCTGCCACGGCGAATATCGGAGGCGAGGTGGTCTCCCGCATTGTGGCGCGGCTCTCACCTGGGGCTGGTGTTGTGACCACCCGTGGCGAGGTTCACTATGTGGTCACCGAATATGGGGTGGCCTATCTGCACGGTAAGAGCATTCAGGAGCGGGTGATGGCGCTCATTGCCATTGCCCATCCCGATTTTCGGGGGCCGTTGATTCATCAGGCTATTGAGTCCCACTACCTTCGGCCCGAGTTGGCCACGGTAGAGGGGAAAATTCTGGTTAATCCCGATGAGGGCCGTACCACGCTGAGCCTGAAGGACGGCAGTCGGCTAACGGTGCGCTCGGTTCAGCCCCAGGATGAGCGTCGGGTAAAGAAATTTCTCTATTCGTTGTCGGCAGATGCGGTCTATCGTCGTTTTATGAGTCCGCTTCGTCACTTTACTTTGCAACGCATTCGCCATTTTATCTATGTCGATCATCGACGGGAGGTGGTTGTGATTGCCACCATCCCGGTACCGGCCGGTGAGCGGATTGTGGGGGTGGCCGGATACTATTTGGACCAGGAGAGCAACCGTGCGGAGATTGCATTGGTGATTCGGGATAAATGGCAGGGGCGTGGTTTGGGAAGACGTCTGTTCAACCATCTGGCCAAGATGGCGCGTAGCGCTGGTATACAGGGATTCACGGCTGAAATGTTTACCCAAAATGGTGCCATGCGGGCGCTGTTTGAAAACAGCGGTATGAAGATCACTCGTAATTTTGATGGCGACGTGCTCCATATGCAGATGGATTTTGAGCGGGGTGACGGGGTTAATGATATAGTCTCGCAGTGAATATTATTCAGGTAATTATGCTAATAATATGTATAATTTTTCTTAGTTTCTGCATCCATTAAAGTTAATGTTTCTTGAGTTATTGGTATGCTCTGCGCAATAATTGGCGCACAGTTTCACCCCTCTCCTTTAGGAACCCTTATGCGTGAAGTTACCTCTCAAAGCGGTGCACTCGTTAAGCGGCTATTGATGATTGTCGGCATGGTGGGCGCTGCCTTTATGGGGTATCTCTTCTACCAGATGGTGGGGTACATGTCGGTGATGACGTCCAGCGTGCAGTCCATGGATAAAAATATGGTGGATATCACGCACTACATGAGAGAGATGGACAGCTCCATGAACGTCATGACCGACAGCATTCAGGCGATGGATAAAAACATGGTGGCCATGGACCAGACCATCCATAAGATTCAGACCGACATGTCGGTGGATATGGATCAGATGAGCAAGGATTTGAGTGTGATGCGTCGGGATATGCGCACCATGACCACAAGCGTGGGTTCCATGGCGGGGAATCTAACGGTGATGACCGGCAATGTCAGCAACATGAACCGCAATGTAGGTGTCATGTCGCGGGATATAAATTACGGCCTGGGTAGCTTCACATCGCCGATTCGCTATATGCAGAATATGGGGCCATAGAGGGGGGCTGCTTCGCTGTTCATGCTGGGATAGTTACAGATCATTGATGCGCCCCGGATCAACCGCCGTGAATGGAAAATCCAGCCAATAAGGTCTCTAGGTCTTTTCAGTCTCTGTCAGGGTGGAGAAGATGCCCGGCAGCTTTCTCCATCCGCAGCTCTACACTGAGCCGGTGGGCGGTCAGCCCTTCGCTTCCGGCCAGAACCGCCGCCGCAGGGCCGATCTTGCGGGCGGATTGTTCATCGCACTGAATCAGGCTGGTACGCTTGAGAAAATCATGTACGCCCAGGGGGCTGGAGAAGCGCGCTGTGCCGCTGGTGGGTAGCACGTGATTTGGTCCGGCCACGTAATCTCCCATGGCCTCTGGGGTGTAGCGCCCCAGAAAGATCGCCCCGGCATTCTGCACCAGATCCAGATAATCCTCTGGTGATTCCACTGCCAATTCAAGATGTTCTGGTGCAACTCGAGAAGCAATCTCACACGCTTCGGTAAGGTTGCGGGTGATAATCGCTGCGCCGCGATTCTGAAGTGAGGTATGGCATATTTCCCGCCGGTCCAGGGTTTTGAGATGGATCTTGATGGCCGCTTCCACCGCATCGGCAAAGGGGGCGTTGTCGGTGATCAAGATCGATTGGGCGGCGCTGTCATGTTCAGCCTGCGAGAGCAGATCGGCGGCAATCCAGCGGGGATCATTCTTGCTGTCGGCGACCACTAGAATCTCTGAAGGCCCAGCGATCATATCGATATCCACCTGGCCGAACACCTGCCGCTTGGCGGTGGCGACGTAGATATTACCCGGCCCGACGATTTTATCGACGCGGGGCACACTCTCGGTGCCGAAGGCCAGCGCAGCAACGGCTTGAGCGCCGCCGATACGAAAGGCTCTGGTCACCCCTGAAATCTTGGCGGCTGCCAGCACCAGCGGGTTTACGTCGCCATCCGGTGTGGGCACCACCATGTAGAGCTCCGGAACGCCGGCCACCCGAGCGGGGAGGGCGTTCATGAGCACCGATGATGGGTAGCTGGCCAATCCGCCGGGAACATAAAGGCCGGCCCGGGCCAATGGCGTGGTGCGTTGGCCTAACTGCACGCCCTGGAAGTCTTGATAGCGTTCGATGCCTGTGGTGGGCATCTGCCAGCTATGGTAGCTCCAGATGCGTTCGGCGGCTTGCTCCAGTGCCGCCATCTCTGCGGCGGGAACCTGGGCGATGGCGTCATCAATCTCCTGTTCGGTGAAGGCGATGGCATCCGGCTTCAGGGCGATGCGGTCGAAGCGTTCTGTGAGTGCCAGCAGCGCGGCATCCCCATCGCTTCGTACCTGGGCGACGATTTTAGCAACGGTGGCTTCGATGGCGGATAGATCCCCGGCATCCCAGTGAATGAGCTTCTGGAAACGGGCTTCAAAGTCGGCGTCTTGGGACGTTAAGCGCAGCATGAGGGGAACGCTCCGTAATTATTTTTTGGATCTTGAGGACCTGTCCGTGCCTTCTGGCGGGTGAAGAGCGGCACCCTCCAGGGGGGGCAGTGCCCCCATATCAATCAACCGCTAATTCGCTGAATATCAGCACCCAGAGCGAGTAACTTCTCTTCGATGCGCTCGTAGCCACGGTCGATATGGTAGACCCGCGAGATGATGGTCTCCCCTTCGGCCGCCAGACCGGCCAGTACCAGACAGGCCGAAGCGCGCAGATCGGTAGCCATAACCGGCGCCCCCACCAGCTTGGGTTTACCCATGACCATGGCGGAGTTGCCGCGCACGGTGATATCGGCCCCCAGTCGTTGCAGCTCCGAGACATGCATAAAGCGATTCTCAAAGATGGTTTCGGTGACGGTTCCAGCCCCTTCAGAGAGGGACATCAGCACCATCATTTGGGCCTGTAGGTCGGTGGGAAAGCCTGGATAGGGGAAGGTTTTGAGGCTGACTGCTTTCAACTTTTCCGGGCCGCGTACGGTGATTGTATCTTGTCCCATATCGATCTCCACACCGGCCTCACGCAGCTTGGCGATGGGGGAGTGGAGCAGGCTTGGGTCGGTATCGGTAAGGGTTACATCGCCGTTGGTGAGGGCCGCAGCCACCATGAACGTAGCGGTCTCAATACGATCCGGCAGAATGCGATGTTGGCCACCCGTGAGCTTATCCACGCCATGGATGGTGATGGTGGAGGTGCCGGCCCCTTCCACATGGGCGCCCATGCTGTTAAGGCAGTTGGCCAGATCCACCACTTCCGGTTCGCAGGCGGCATTTTCCAGGATAGTGCGCCCGTTGGCCAGGGTGGCGGCCATCATCAGGTTTTCAGTGCCGGTGACGGTCACCAGATCAAAGACGATGCGGGCTCCGTGGAGGCGCGACGCGGTGGCGCGAATATAGCCGCCTCCCAGTTCAATTTTAGCGCCCATCGCTTCCAGACCACGCAGGTGCAGATCCACCGGACGTGATCCGATGGCGCATCCTCCGGGAAGGGAGATCTCCGCCTCGCCGAAGCGGGCTACCAGCGGTCCCATCACCAGGATCGAGGCGCGCATGGTGCGTACCAGGTTATAAGGTGCGCAGGTGTTATTGATCCCGGAGCAGTCGATTTCGACGCCGAGCCGTTCATCAATGGTGATGGACGCCCCGTGCTGGCCCAAAAGCTCCAGCATGGTGGTGACGTCCCGCAGATGCGGAATACCCGAAAGGTGAACCTTTTCTGCGGTGAGCAGAGAGGCCGCCAGAGCGGGAAGGGTCGCATTTTTTGCGCCGCTGATGGGTATCGAGCCTATGAGGGGATTACCGCCCCGGACGAGAATCTTATCCATAATCAACTCTAACTACAGGATCGTGGCCCCTTCGGCAAGGCACCATATGGATTATGGGGGATTGTGGATAAAAAAAAATGGCATCATGGCGCTCTTTTGAAGAGAAGTATTTGCAACGAATTTATGACCCCTATGTGACATGGTCGTCGACATTAGGGAAAAAGTCTCATTTATCGGGTTGTGTGCCCTTGCCAAAATACACTTTTTCCTTATATATTCCTCGCTTGATGGTGAAGCGCTTCACCGTTCGATGGCCGCTGAACGTAACGCACAAAGGTTTGAAGCGCACGCCCTTCCGCGAGGGGATCCATGACCCTCCCGCAATCCAATCATAGACCCCCTGATGTGACGAATGGACACCGAGTATGGATACTGCAACCGCCGCCGCCGCTGCTGATGCCGCACTCACAAGCGCGCAGCAACTAGAGATTATCATTCGATTTTGCGTTCAGGCCGTTTTGCTCACCGCATCGGCCTTTTTTTCCGGTTCGGAGACCGCGCTCTTTTCGCTCTCCAAGCTGCACCTTCAAAAGCTCCGTACCAGCAACGATCCCATGTCGGATACGATTCATGCCCTTCTGGATGAGCCGCGCCGCCTGATCGTCTCCATTCTGTGCGGCAACGAACTGGTCAACATCGCCTCTTCGGCCAACATGGCAGCTATTCTGATCATGCTGGTAGGTGCCGAAGACGCCAGTTGGGTGAACATTCTGATCATGGTGCCGGTACTGCTGTTGGTGGGTGAGGTGACGCCCAAGACCATCGCTGTGACCTTTCCGGCCAAGTTTGCCTCCCAGCTTACCGGTCCTCTGTTGCCGAAGTGGATCAAGCTGATTACGCCGCTGCGTGAGGTGGTTCGGGTGGTGGCGGACATGGTGACGACCTTCTTCGTCGGCACGGCCTCTGAATCGAGTAACATTCTGGCCCAGGATGAGTTTCAGACGCTCATTGAGTATGGCGAGCAGGATGGTGCCTTGAGTGGCACCGAGCGTGTATTGATCAACAACATGCTCGACGCTAATGCCGTAGAGGTGGTGGAGATCATGACCCCCCGTACGCGGGTTCAATATCTCAATGCCGATAGCCCTCTACCGGAGCTGGTGGATACCTTCCGCGAGTGGCGGCGTCCGCGCATCCCGATTGTCAAAGGGCATAAGGACAATATCATCGGTATGATGCATTCGGAGGATATTCTGCGACTGGTAGAGAAGGGTGCCGATTTCTCCAAGCTGGAGATTGAGGATATCATTCAACCGGCCCGCTTTGTTCCGCCTACTAAAAAAGTCGATCAAATGTTCGACTACTTCCAGGCCCACAACACACGTGTGGCGCTCATTCTCTCGGAGGATGGCGGCATGGTTGGTCTGGTGACGCTGCGTGATGTATTGATGTTCACCTTCGGTGGCATCTCCAGCAGCGAGCAGTTGGACCAGATTCTGGAGCATGAAGGGACGTTTAACCTCCCCGGCGATATGCGTCTGCGTGAGTTCAATGACATGTTCCGTACCGACTTTAACCATCCACGCACCACCACGGTGGCCGGTTTTGTCTTCAGCCAGTTCGGCTATCTTCCCCATGAAGGGGATTCCATCTCTCATCAGAACTTCGTCTACACCGTCACCAAGATGGAAGGGCTGCGTATCAAGTCCTTGCAGTTGACCATCAAGGAGAGTTTCGAGCAGAGAGCCAAAACTTCGGAGCACAATAAGGCCGAAGAGGGCATGGTTCCTGTAGCGGACGACGATTCCGATAAGCGCTCTGATGAAGCGGTAACTGACGAAGCTGAAGCGGTAACTGACGAAGCTGAAGCGGTAACCGATGAAGTGGCAACTGATGGGGAAGCCAGCGCCGATGATACGGATGCAGGCGATACCAAGAGCGAAGCCAAGAGCGCCTAAACACAGGCAGAACGAACGACGAGCAAATAGAGAGAAAGGCGACTCCCATGGAGCTTGCAATTCAACTTATCATCATGCTGATCTTCCTTCTCCTGAAGGGATTTTATTCCGGTTCCGAAATCGCCATGGTGAACTGTGACAAAATCAAAATGCGTCACTGGGCGAAGATGGGCAACAAGGGTGCCCAGCGTGTGCTGGACCTGTTTGAGACCCCCGATGTAATTCTCGGCACCACGCTGGTGGGTACCAACATCGCCACGGTAACGGTCTCCACCATGGGCGCGTTGATCTTTATCGACGCCTTCGGTTCCATTGGCGATCCCCTTGCGGTGATCGTGATGACCCCCTTTCTGCTGATTCTCGGCGAGATCGTGCCGAAGAGCGTTTACCAGCAGAAGGCCAATGAATTCGCCAAGGTGATCATCTATCCTTTGCGTTTTTCGTCGCTGGTATTCTATCCGGTGATTTTCATTTTCAGCCGTGTGGCCCGTTTTGCCACCCGTCTGGTAGGCGGCACGGCAGATAATGAGAACGGTATCACCCGCGAGGGTATCCGTATGATTCTGGAGATGTCGGAGTCCAATCCGGACCTTGAGCAGTTCGACAAAGAGCGTGTGGGTCGGATTATTCGCTTTGCCGATACCACGGCAGGCGAGGCGATGATTCCCCTGGCAGAGGTGATCGGCGTATCGGAAGATGATGACATTCGCCATGTGCTGGCAGAGGTGTTGCAGTACGGCTATAACCGTTTGCCGGTGTATGATACCAACATCACCAACATCACCGGTATCCTGACCATGAGCACCTGGGACATCATGAACAAGAAGGATGTTCTCAAGAAGTCTCTGATGAATTTTGTCCATGAACCCTACTACATCTCGCCCCGTCAGATGATCGATCAGGTCCTTCCCGAGATGCAGAAGCGTGATGATCACATGGCGGTTGTAGTGGATGAGTTTGGCTCGGCCATTGGCATTCTCACCCTGGATGACATCTTCGAGGAGGTGGTGGGCGATATGACGGTTGGGTACGATTTCGAAGATCTCAACCCCCATAAGCGTCAGTTTGATCTCCAGCCCCAAGATGAAGATGGTGGCGCCTATTTGGTGGATGCACGCGTGCCGGTATCGCGCATCAACGAGTCACTCTATCTGCAACTGCCAGTGGGTGAGTCCCATACTCTGGGCGGCCTGATTGAGAACAAACTCTGCCATATCCCCAAAGAGGGCGAGTTCATTACCACATGCGACACACGGTTTACCGTGAAAGAGTGTGATGCGCGGTCGGTTAAGACCATTCTGATTGAGCGCAAGTAGCACCAGCGTTTAAGGCACATGGATGGGCCGAAAGTGGGGCTCGGCGGGAGAGATTCTGCCGGGCCTCTTTTTATGGGCCTCCAAGGCGGCTTCGCCATTGCACCGCGCCGCGTATTGGGGTACTATCTCGCCGTTTAACACCACCTCTTCCGCGCCTTCTGTGTGCGGATCCTGGTGTTGGTTAATCCTGTCGATGCTGGCGTAGCTCAATTGGTAGAGCAGCTGATTTGTAATCAGCAGGTTGCGGGTTCGAGTCCCATCGCCAGCTCCACATTTTCAATCACTTATGACAATCGGCTGAGTATCGGAAATCCGCTCCGGTCTATCGGCGGTCTATCGTTTTCCCTTTGGGGGCATAGGGTTACGCGGGATTGTGGGCCGAATGTGGCCGATGATCGGATGAGTTATGCTCAGCGGGTTGCTATGAAAAGGCGCGCCTCAGGCCGTCGGTGCAGACCGGGGCGGCTTTCCCTTGCGGGCATTGGGGTGGGGCTATGTTCGTGGCCTTCTTGTAGGTAGTGACCGGATGAGCGAATATCATCCGATCATTATAGCGTCTTCTCATCTGCCGGGTTTGGTGATCTCAACATTTGCTTGCCCCTCCTGTGGGCACCGCGGAATAACAGTGAGTGCGGTGACGCCCAAGCTGAAGGCGGGACAGCTCTACCGGGTGGAGGATGCAGTCCCCTTTAAAAGACAAGCCTATGCCGTGTACCGAGTCGGTAGCGAGAATCTCACTCTGGTGCAGGAGGCATTGGGGTATCTGGATGTGTGATGCGTTCTTGAAAGGTCATTTTAACAGACCTTCAATGGAAATATCCTCATCCACCCCATCCCAGTGGATCCCAACGCCCCCACCGATCAGCCGCCACGCTTGGCGCTGTTCCTGGGTGGCATTGTGCAACCTGGGGAACCAAGCCAAGGGGGCGGAGATCTCCCGACCATCGGCCAGGGTCACATGAAGCGCCTCATCGGACAGAGAGACATCCACCGCCAGGGGGTCCAGCTTAACCGCTAAAGAATTCATTCCATCTCTCCTCGAATGTCCCTTTGTGCTCTTCCACCAACTTGTGAAGCTCTGCTAACTGTCGGGCCTTGAACCCTCTGGTGCGTGCCAGCGATACCGGTTTAATCCAAAACTTGGCGTAGCCTTCCGCCTTCTCCACATGGATATGAACGGGCTCTTGTCCCTCATTGCTGAAGAAGAAGAACCGATAGCCGTTGATGGTCAAGATGGTGGGCATAGAATCCCCTCCGCCGTGACAGGTTCTGATCCAGGAAATGCGGCAGGCACCACCAGTGTCTGATGCTCCCGTTCGGCGGCGTAGGAAAGGCAGGCCTGGATGTCCTCCTTCTCCAGCTCGGGGTAGTCCGCCAGGATTTCGGCCTCGGGCATCCCCGACGCCATCATCTCCAGCACGTCATAGACGGTGATGCGCATGCCCCGGATGCAGGGGCGTCCCCCCCGCTTGCCGGGCTCCAGTGTGATGCGGTCATGGTACGACATCTCAACGCTCCCGGGTTAGGCGACCCTCTCAAGGCTTTCTCAAATGATAGCATGACTGAATTCGTCATGCCGAAATCATGGCCATCTTGTCTCCAGCGTGCCACTGTTTCTAAATCAGCGGGTCGTGTGTTCGAATTGCACCGGGATGTCTAGCATTCCAAAGGGCTCTGCAAGGTCAACGGAACACCTTCCCGTGTGCCGCTGGTCTATTGTCGGTCTATCGAAACAGGCTCGGGCATTGCGGCATGGGAATGGCAGTGGGTGACTGCTGTACAGTGACCCACGTACCCGACATCCGCTGCTCAACATAGCTCACGCCACGCGCCCCAGCATCTCCTCTATCCTCCTTCTGACCGGTCCGTTCAGCCACTTCTGATCAGGGAAGACGACGCAGACGATGCGGTTGGTCCCGGTCTCCGTCACGAATGCCTTGGCCTTTGGATAGCCCATGATGTACTCCCAGTACGGCTCGTCTCCGTCCCAGTAGGCGATGTCCTCGTCGCCCACTTCGATATCAGCCATGCTCTCGATGATGGTGATGTAGCCGTGGACCTCCGGGTCCAGCTCTTCGCCTTCATCCTCGGCGGCCTGCTCGAAGCCCGGCAGTAGCTCATCGGCGACCAGGGACGCGATGGCCGGATCGACGCCCTGTAGCTTCGTTAGGTCGTTTCTACATGTGATCTCGATCATTGATCTCTCCTCGTTGCGTACCGGTGTCTGGGATCTCCAAGGCATCACCGATTGCCTCGATCAGCCACTGCGGCAGCCACGCCGCCTCCTGGGGGATGAGGAAGGTGGCTGTGCACTCCTGGCTGAACTCGGACGTGGCGATGATGAAAGACCCCTCGGCGGTGGCGGTCTCCACGGTTATGGCGTAGGTGTCTGTGAGCGGCTGGTGGATGCCGATGGCCAGGAGCTCCTCGGCTGTTGGCTCCCGTTCGGAGTCGAGCAAGGAAACGAAGCCTCCCGTCTCGGGGTCGATGCCGCCGGGAAGGTTGGCATGGCTGTCGATGAGGTCATGAACCTCACGGGTGACGATGCCGTAGGCGTCACCGGTCAGAAGGCGACGCGCACGCAGCACATCGCCCATGGATCGGAAGACGATCATGTCGGTCTCTCCTGTTGTGGATGGGGTGAGTTCGTGAACAGTGCGTGGGAGGGGTGGCAACAGAGACAGCGTTGCCAAGACGCTCCTTGCCGGGTTGCGCCTTGGCCCCGTTTCCATGACTCTGGCATGCATGTGTGGACGCTTCGCCCAGATCAATGCTGAACGCCGTGCCCTGGAGGTGCTCGGGGGTGCGATGGGTGATGTGTGCCTGGAGCCCAGCTACAACGTTGCCCCGAGCCAGGACGCCCACGTGATCATCCAGCAGGGCGAAGCCCAGATGGCCATGATGTCATGGGGGCTGATACCCGCGTGGTCGAAGGAGAAGGGTCGCCGTCCCATCAACGCCCGTGTGGAGACCGTCACGGAGAAGCCCAGCTTCCGGGACGCTTTCAAGGTGCGGCGGTGTCTCGTTCCAGTGGACGGCTTCTACGAGTGGACAGAGGCGGAAGGCGGCAAGCAGCCGTGGTGGATCAGGCGGGCCGATGGCGGTCCCATGGTCCTGGCTGGGCTGTGGGACGCGTGGCAGGACCCAGCAGGCAAGGTGCTCAGGACCTTCACTATCCTCACCACTGGGGCCAACCCGGCGCTGCGGACGCTCCACCACCGCATGCCTCTGATGCTGGGCGTCAGGCGGGCATCGGCCTGGTTGGACGGTGCGGCGTCCCCTCAGGTGCTCCAGGCCATCTTGGACTACACACCGTCCGACGAGCTCTCCATTCACGCCGTGGACAGGCAGGTGAACAGCCCTCGCTACAATGCCCCTGAATGCCTTGATCCTGTCGAAGCGGACCCCGGATCATAGGGGAGTCACCTCCACCTGGAAGACGCCCCACCCGTGGTAGTCGCAGAAGTTCTTCTGCCAAGTCCTGAACAAACCCCGGCCCTTGTCGATATGGAACTCCCGCCCCATGTGCTGGAATGCCGCCTGGGCGAGGTCGAAGTCGATCTCCTTGACCAGCTCCGCATAGGGCGGCGAGCCCACGTAGGAGAAGTCAGTGATGTGGGTGATGCGTCCCTTGGCATCGATGCCGATTTCCACCGGGTGGTAGCTGCCCCTGGTCATCGAGTAATCCGGATCCCGAAAGATGACAGCGATCCCGCCGTCACATTCAACACCGGCCTTCTCCACCTCACCCTGGATGATTCCAAGTAGGCGCTTCGACAGCGCCAGTCGGTACGGTCCTTTCTGTATGATCATGGCTCTCCGTTCTCCTTTTCTTCATGGATGTCGTATACACATGGATGGTGAGGGGAAGGTCGGTATGGCCTTCCCCCGTATCTGTCATCCGTTGGTCTTCTTGCCCTTCTTCCGTTGGGGTTTCCGGGCCGGTTTCTCATAGCCATCTGTGCCCTCGTTACCTGTGACCTGCTTGATCCAGGTGTCCATGGACAGATCGGTGAACCTCAGCCGATGCTCGGGCGCACGCTCCACGAGACCCTCCTGCACCAGGATGGCTGCCATGAAGGACGGATCATTGCGGCTCCTGCTGGGGCAGGCGGAGAACAGGGCGCTGGATGCGAAGGTGCCGTCCTTGCCGGTCCCATCTTTGGCCGCCTTGATCAGCCCCGAGACCGCCACCCAGCTCCTGCCGTAGACCCCCTTGGAGTCGATGTTCTCCACCATGCGGACCTGGACGGAAGGCATGCCGTTGTCACCTTCGGCAATGCCCAGCTCGTAGCGGACGCCGCCGCCGTCCCGGCCCAGCTTTCCGGCGGTGGATGTCTTGACCGTCATGACCTTCATGACCGGATCCTCTGTCGCTTTGGGCGTGATGGTCGTTTCTTTCTTGGTTTGTGCAGGGGGGTTGACGAGAATGGCGCGGTGCGGCTGCGGGAACCGTTGGCGTTACGCGGCCGACATCGGGCCGTTGTGACGGTGCTGGGGCCCATGGAAGATGAGGATATCAGTGGTCGTCGGCGGGCTTCGGCCCTCCAGGATTGGCGAAGGTTCGCCGGGATAATCAAGGACTCCCCCCACTTCAGGGGTGATCCTGTGGAGGCCCAGAAGGCGATGCGCGATGAGTGGGAGTGAGTGGCTTCTGGACACCAGCATGGTGATCGGCCTTCTCAAAGGACGGGAGGCTGCCGTTGAACTGGCCGAAAGATACGGGTTGGCCCTGGAGCGCGTTGCTGTCAGCCAAATCACCCGCATGTAACTCCTGGGATTCCCCGGCCTGACCGGGGAGGAAGAGCGCGCTGTTCTGTCATTTCTGGAGGCGTGCGGTGAAGTCATCACGATCGATGAGACCATCGAACAGCAGATCATCCTACTGCGCCGTAGTGGCATGTTCAAACTGCTTGACGCCATCATTGCCGCCACGGTGCTGATCCTCCAGCTACAACTGCTGACCCTGGACCGGGGCATGGCCAGTGCACTGGAACGTCTCAGGAAACAGAGCACGGGAGGAAAATGACGTTTTATTCGATCTTCGCCAGCCAGGCCAGGGTGTCGGGCCTGAGATGGACGATCTCCGTCAGCTGCCGGTAAGCGGATGGGCGATAGTTGACGATGCATTCCACCCATTGATCAGGCACCTCATCAAGACCATAGACGGCCCCGAGCAGCGTCCCACAGATCGCTGCGTTGGTGTCCGTGTCGCCCCCTCTCATCACTGTGTCAACGACGCCTTCTTCCAATGTGGAGGCAGGAGCTGCCACAGGGCGTTTAGGAACGACTTGAGAACTCACCCTTGCTGAATCATGAAGTCGGCAGATGGAGCGTTCCTTGTGTCGTTGATGCATTGCGCCAACGACTCATCAACAGGCATGTTCCATACGCTATCAACGGTGATACCAAGTTCGCATGGTCACCACCGTTGCGCAGCTTGATCGTGATGCAGTTGGTCATGGGCATGTCGTATCCCCAACCGGCGGTATGGGGATATGGTCCAGCGGGTTATGTTCTCGCGTGTTAGGGTGCCACATGGGCGGTGAGCGTGTAATCTGGTCGTCCACCCGATTTCGGTGGGCGGTCTGCGCCCATAGAGTGTAGTTGTTGGCCTCGCCTTCGCCGATGGCGCGTTGCAATAGCTTGCGTACCGTTGGGTCGGCACTTTCTACCAAACGCCTTGGGTGAATGTGCGTTGTGTAGAGATGATCCGGCTCGACGCGTATCTGAAGATTTATGCTGGAGGCGAGCACACCCGCACGTTGCCACGGCACCTCCAGACTCGCGGTAGCACCAGGGGCTAGCCGTGTATCGCGCCATGGATGCCAACCCCCCTGGCTCCAACGCATGCGACGTTGGATGACCCAACGCTGTGGGGCCGGATCCAGAGGGTGTGATGCGGAATCCAGACGGGTGCCCAGCAGCACAATACGCGGGGTGGCATAGGTGGGAAACATATGTCCCACTCGTGTGGAACGTAGGGTGAGCACCACCTTTTCGGGATGCGTGACATCCATACAGACGGTAACGCCGCTACGGGTCATGGCTGGATCATGGATGCCTCTAAATAGATGGTGACGTTTAGGCATATGACACCCCTGACAGTGGAGACCGCGTGCGGCAAAAGGGCTTTTTCTCCACTCCGAAAAGGTGTTGTGCAGCAGCGGTTCCCCATCGCCTATGGTGCGTTTCTGCTGCGGGTCGGCTTGGTGGCAGGCAGCGCAGAAATGGCTTTGGGAAAGCCACTCTGACGGCTGACGTTGTCGATGAATGGTCAGTTCTTGATCGGATGCAGTGGATTTTTCTGATGTCGAGCGTGGTGTGATGAGACGGCCTTGGCGCTGGTGGCAGATAGGACAGGCGATACCATCCGCCAACCGCTGGGGCCATGCGGCTTGATCCTGCCACTCGAAGAAAGGGTCTTGGCGATGCAGCGCCTCACGCTGTTCGACCAGCGGGGCGTGGCAACGCAGACAGGCATCTACCCCTTGGCGAGAGCGCTCCAGCAGGGCCGCTAGCAGCCCAGGCGAGAAGGCGTTGGCGTGGCGACTCCCGCTCCAGTTGCTCCACTGCACTTCGTGACACGCTCGGCACACCTCGGCATGGCCGTCGCTCTTTTGTGCGGCATCCGGGATGCGACCAGCGTTGGGGTGATGCCAGTGGTGCGCTACCGGATCCGAGGCGGCCATGGCGCAAAGAGGCCCTCCCAGCACGGTCAACAGGATGATCCAGCGCCCCATGCCCCAACGGGGAGAACGCACCGCCAAGCGTGTAAATCGCCCCATCACATCACGGTGAAACGGTGGCTCACTTCGTTATATTTAATAATGAGGTACCAGAGCGCCAGCAGCGAAAAATTAACCAGATAGGTCCAGGTCCAACCGTCGAGAATTTGCGGCATAAAGGCCTGAAAACCCAACGCCGTCTCCTCCAGAAGATCCATATTCATCTCACGCGTGAGCCAACCGGCCTGTTTGATCAGAGCGCTGAAAGTGGATCCGCCCCAGGCAAAGAAGATCAGGGCGATGATCAGCTTCACTTGACCCTCGGCAGCCCGCCACAGCGAACCGGAGGCGCAGCCCCCCGCCAGCAGCATGCCAATCCCGAAGATCACACCCCCCGCCAGTGAACCGAGCCAGAAGGTGGGCGGCACCGCACGGAAAGGGTCGATGAGCTCCTTTTGAAACACCAGTGAAAAGGAGAGCATGCCCAGCATCAGAGAGAGCATTACCGCCCGCGTCTGCTCCCCATCGCCGTTCACGAGCGGTTCGCGAAACGCCTTGGAGAAGCAGAATCGACTACGGTGCAGCACAAAACCGAGCGCCACGCCACAAAGCACCAGCGTGCCGCGCCCCACCAGCCCCTTCTGCCCGGACTCCAGCCAGATGACGGCGATGGTCAGGGCGGAGAGCAGCGTCACCAACCCCAGCAACGGATAGATATAGTTGAAATATTTAAGCGGGGTGCGACGGGACGGTGTGGGCTGTACCGGCGTCATACCCCAGGTG
>JADFWT010000229.1 GCA_015233785.1 Magnetococcales bacterium | reverse complement strand
TTGAGGGGGGGTATGAAACGTTCGAAGAGGGGTTTCGTCTCTGCATCGTTCGTTCCGGGGAGGCTATGGCAGCGCTGGAGATCAAAGGTCTTGCCTTTTCTGAACACCGGGACCGCTATCTCAACACCGTACTGGCCATTGTGCCGGTGATCGCCCTGGCTGTACATAATGCGCGCACCATGCGTGCCCGGGTTCGGGATTCCAAGAAGATTTCGCGGCTCAACGACAATCTGGAGAAACGGGTTAAGGAGTTGGGGGTGCTCAACGATGAGTTGGAGGCGTTCACCTATGCGGTCTCCCACGATCTCCAGCAGCCGCTTCTTGGTATTGAGGGGTTCAGCCGCCATCTGGAGCGGCAGCTTAAGGAGCATCTGTCCGATAAGCATCGCCACTATCTGGAGAGGATACGTTCCGGGGCGTTACGCATGGGACAACTGATCGATGACCTGCTCAAACTCTCCCGTTCAACCCGAGGCGAGCTGAAAATACAGGATTGTGATCTCACATCCCACGTCAAAAACGTCTTGGATCAACTGCATGGTCGTGAGCCCGACCGGTCGATGGAAACTGAGGTTGAAGCCGACATGCGGATCATGGCCGATCCGCGTTTTTTGAAAGTAGTGTTGGAAAATCTATTGGGAAATGCTTGGAAATATACAGCTAAACAACCCTATGCAAAAATCGTTTGCCGGGCGATTTCGAACGGCTTTATGGTGGAGGACAATGGTGCGGGGTTTGATATGGCACAGGCTGACCGCCTGTTTCGACCCTTTCAGCGCCTGCATGATGACAGCATATTCAAGGGCAGCGGCATCGGGTTGAGTACGGTTCAGCGCATCATCCACCGTCATGGCGGCACCATTAGCGGCCGGTCGTCACCGGGCGAAGGGGCTCGTTTTTATGTAGTAATGGAGCCGAGGGGAGAGAGATGAAGAGACCCAGTATCGTGGTGGTAGATGACAATCCCGACCTGGTGGAACTGGTCCAGATGGCCTTTGATGAGTACACGGTGGATGTCTCGTTGGAGATCGCCACCAACGGTCGTCAGGCCCTGGAGCTGCTTTTGGATGAACAGGCCGATCATGTGGGGATCTGGCCGCCGAAGATGGTGCTGCTGGATCTTGATCTGCCAGACATAGGCGGTCTGGAGGTGTTGGCCGAATTGCGCCGGTCAAAAAAGACCTCGCTGCTGCCGATCGTGATACTCACCACATCCAACAACGAACATGATGTGGTCAAAGGCTACCAGCTAGGTGCCAACAGCTTTATCCGCAAGCCTCATCTTTCCCAACGGTTGTTTGAGGTGGTTCGGGAGCTGGGCATCTACTGGTTGGATATCAACCGGACGCCTACAAGGGTAAAGACCGTTGTCTGAAACGCGCCATATCCTGATTGTTGACGACTCACCGGAGGATGCCGAGATCCTGGCCATGGAGTTGGAGGAGGGGCCTCATCCCATCGAGTGGCAGCGGGTGGATACCGAGCCCGATTTGCGGACAGCGTTGAGCGGTGATATCCCCTGGCAGGCGGTATTGTGCGACTTCAGCATGCCGCAACTCAATCCGTTGACGGCGCTTGAGGTGGTCCAGGCGTTGGCGGACGATCTGCCGGTGATCATCATCTCTGGCGTCATCAGGGACATTGAGGCGATC
This sequence comes from Magnetococcales bacterium, assembly GCA_015233785.1. Lineage (GTDB taxonomy): Bacteria > Pseudomonadota > Magnetococcia > Magnetococcales > JADFWT01 > JADFWT01. The sequence goes on along the minus strand of JADFWT010000229.1, from coordinate 1,847 downwards.
GATCTGCTGGACGCCGGGGCGCGGGATTTTCTGGAAAAGCGTAACTTGGTGCGGCTGCGCATCGCCCTGCAACGGGAGATCATGGCTCGGGAGGCCCGTGGTCAGCGGCGACTCTTCGAGGAGAAATTAAAGCACAACGAGGCCCATTTTCGCACGCTGTTCCAACACGCTCCCATCGCGCTCATGGAAGCCGACTTCTCCAAAATTCGGGCGGATCTGACACGCTTGCAGGATCGAGGTGTTGACGATTGGGATGCCCATTTTGAGGCCCATCCAGACCAGATGGCGGCGTGGCTTAATAGCGTGTCTCTGCGGCGACTTAACCAAGCGGCCATCACCCTCTATCAGGCCCGGGGCCAGGACCATCTACAGGCCCGCATGCACCGGCTCCATACTGTGGAATACCTCGCGCTGTTCGGTCAGGTGTTGCGGGCGTTTCTTGCTGGTCAAGAGAGCTGTTCCGGCGAAGTGACCCATTCAAATCTGGCCGGCGAGAAAATGTGGATTCACGTTACGTTCACCCTGACGCCCGGTAGAGCGCGCCGTTGGAGGCGGGTGATCATTGCGGTGCAGGATCTCACCGAACGCCACCGCCAGGAAGAGGATCTCTCCCGTTACACCAGCATCGTTGCCGCCTCCGACGACCACATGGCGCTTTTGGGCCGGGATTATCGCTACATGGCGGTCAACGATGCCTATATTGCTGCGCACGGTAAATCCCGCCGAGAGATTGTCGGCCATACGGTGGCAGAGTTGTTGGGAAAAAAGCAATTTAAGAAGAGGGTTAAACCGCTGCTGGATCGCTGCTTGGAAGGCCGCACGGTCACATATCAGGCCCCTTTCGAGTTTTCTGCCTGGGAGAAACCACGTTGGATGGATGTCCACTATCATCCCTACCGGGATGCCGGCGGAAAGATTGCCGGAGTGGTGGTGGTTTCAAGGGACATCACCGGCCTGAAACACATGGAAGAGCAGTTGGTGGCCGCCAAGGAGAGTGCCGAAGCGGGCAATCGGGCCAAGAGCCAGTTTCTGGCCAATATGAGCCACGAAATCCGCAGTCCCATGAATGCCATTATCGGCATGACCGATTTGGCCCTCAACACCGAACTGGAGTCCAAAGAGCAGAAAAACATGCTCAAGATTGTCCAGCAATCCTCCTACGCGCTGCTGGAGCTGATCAATGATATTCTAGATTATTCAAAAATAGAAGCCGGGCACGTCCAGTTGGAAATCATCCCCTTTGATCTGTTCGGTCAGGTGAACAAACTTTGCGAAACCATGGCGGTCAAGGCCCATGAAAAGGGGCTGGAGCTCTACAGTGATCTGCACTGCTACCTGCCTGTGACGCTGCTTGGTGATCCGTTTCGGTTGCGGCAGGTGCTGGTCAATCTGGTAGGTAATGCCATCAAGTTTACCGATCATGGCGAAGTGGTGGTCCGTATTCGCACCGTCGCAGAGCCGGAGAACCGTGACAGTCAGTATTTTACGCTCCACTTTTCGGTGCATGATACCGGTATGGGTATCCCCGATGACCAGAAAAAGCGGATTTTCGAGCGATTTACCCAAATGGATGGCGCCATGACCCGCAAGCATGGCGGGACCGGCCTTGGATTGACCATCTCCACGCAGTTAGTAGGGATGATGAATGGCAAAATCTGGGTGCCACGGTTTCATCGGCACTGCGTCTGCTGGATATCTATCAGGAGACCGCCATTGTAGAGGCAGATCGTTCGGATCACATGCTCGGTTTCGCCAACGGAATTTTTGACTCCATTGCTGGCCACATCAACCTGAATGCCCTCCTCTTCCAACAGCTCCTTGGCCACCTGTTGATTGATCTCATTATC
>JADFWT010000228.1 GCA_015233785.1 Magnetococcales bacterium | reverse complement strand
CGCCGGACGTTGGCGGTGACAAACCTCTATCCGTCACGACCTTAAAAGGGCCTCGGGCCGGGCCACCTTTCGACTGGCACCGGTGCGCTTTGTCGCCGACGGACTGCAACCTCAGGCCATCACCCCATTGGCGGATCTACCCCTGCAATCCATCGCCGGCAAGCTGAGCGCGCGCGGCCACTACGACTGGGGCCGAAAGAAGGGCTCCGGCATGACGCTCCGCCTTGCCGACCTGGGCTTTGCCGCCCCTTGGGGTGCGGTGCAGGGGATCAACGGACAGATCCGCTTTAACAGCCTCCATCCACTCACCACGCCTCCCAGACAACGGCTGAAGGTAGCCATCGCCCGCCTGAACCCCGGCCTGGACATCACCCGTATCGACAGCCGCTTTCAACTCCGCCCCAACGGCAGAATCACAGGCATCGATGTCAACGGCTCCCTGGCAGAAGGTAAGATTCGACTTCAGGCCCCAAGCTTTACATCAGGTGCCAAACACCAGAAGCTGACCATGACCGCTGACACACTGAATCTGGCACCGCTCTCCGCCGCATTTAAATCCAGCGGCATCGATGCCAAAGGACACATGGACGGCAAAATCCCCCTGCGCATCCAGGGCGAGAAGGTTTATCTAAATAACGGCTGGATCGCCTCGGAGAAGGGGGGCGTGATCCGCTACCGAGATCCTGTGGGAACGGAGGCTCTCGCCTCCGGTGGCGAGAGCACCAACCTGCTGGTCAAGGCGCTTGAAAACTTTCACTACAAACGCTTTCGAATCAATCTGGACGGCGAGGCCATGGGCGAGGTCACCCTAACGGGAAGCATTGATGGAAAAAATCCCGACTTCTATAACGGCTATCCCATCGTGCTCAACCTGAACGTTCAGGGCAAACTGGGCAAAATCCTTCTGAGCGAACTGACCGGCTTCGACCCCACCGAGCAGCTGCGAAAAATTAGAAATAAAAGACGCCGCTGACTAATTTCCCAGCCACCATCACCAACTCTGGAAACCCAACACAACACAAGCTAAGATCTTAAAAGGCGTAAGCTTATCCGCAACACAAGGAGATCCCCCTGGTGACTGTTATAAAGCGGCTGGTGCAACTGATGTTCGTCTGCACGCTCTTGGTAGCCTGCGCCCCGACCGTGGAGGTCAAAGCGCCGGACAAACCCATCGTTATCAACCTCAATCTCAAGATTGAACACGAGATGCGCATCAAGATAGAGAAAGACGTGGATGCCCTGCTCGACCAAAACTCCGATATATTTTAGCGCCCAAGGGAGGCCGACATGCCCCATCGACTGATCGCCATTCTGGCCGCTATTGTGGCCCTGATCACCCTGACACCGCCACTCAGCGCCAACCCGCTTTCGCAGGCCAAAAGCGCGGGCATTCTTGGTGAAAAACCCAATGGCTATGTGGGCGTCGTCGCCCCGAATGCTCCCCCTTCCGCCCGCCAGATGGCCAAACGCATCAACCAAAAACGCCGCGCCAAATACCAGGAGATCTCCCGCCGCAACGGAGCGCCTCTCAGCTCGATAGAGGCCATGGTTGGAAAAAAGCTGCAAGGCCGCGTTCAGCCTGGTGAGTTCTATATGACACCCTCGGGATCCTGGGTGAAGCGCTGATACGACCCCCGCGCATTATTGATCACGCCCCGCTCCATTTCACCCTCTTCCCAGCCCACCCTGGTTTGCTGACTTATGGACAAACTGCTCATTGTCGAAGACTCAAAAAGCTTTGGCTCTGCTTTCAAGAGACGCATCGAAGAGCGCACCGATTTTGAGGTCCGTTGGGCCACCAACTTCGCCGAAGCGGAAACGTTGGTGAACGAACAGGGCGATCAATTCTTTATGGCGGTGCTGGACCTGCAACTGCCGGATGCCCCGGATGGCGAAATCGTCGATTACATCCGCCAGAAAAAGATTCCCGCCGTGGTCTTTACCGGCATTCTCGATGACAACATGCGCGAGAGAATGCAGTCGAAAAAAATTCTCGACTACTTCATCAAAGAGGATCAGGAGACCACCGATCACGTCATCTCCTTCATCGAGCGCTACCGCTCCAACAGCAACAAAAAAATCCTGGTGGTGGACGACTCTCTCAGCGCACGCGAGCACATCTCCTGGGTACTCTCCCGCCACAACTACGTCGCCCTTCAGGCATCCGGCGGCAAAGAGGCCATGGAGATCCTGAAGCAGCACAAAGGAATCCGGCTGGCCATTGTTGACTACAACATGCCGGAGATGGACGGCTTTCAGCTCACCAAACTCATACGCCGACACTACGCGCGAAACGAGCTGGCCATCATGGGCATCTCCATCTACGGCAACAATATTCTCTCAGCCAAATTTATCAAACATGGGGCCAACGACTTCATCAACAAGCCGTTCCTTATCGAAGAACTGCTCTCACGCGTGGCGCAAAATGTCGATCTGGTGGACCATATCGTCACCCTCAAGGAGCAACAGGAGCAGCTCAGCGCCATTCTCAACACCTCTCTGGATGCCATTCTCACCATCGACCGCCACGGCATCATCGTAGAGTCCAATCCAGCCGCAGACGCGCTATTCGGCTATCCGAAAAACAGCCTGAAAGGTCAGGAGCTGGGCGCAAAGATCGTCCCTCAGGCGTACCGCAACCAGCACCGGGAAGCCCTGGCACGTTACGCCCAATCCGCCGACATCACCTCGCCGCCAAAGATCAAACGCCGCTTTGAGGTACAGGGCCTGCGTTCCGACGGATCACTCATCGATCTGGAGGTGGCGCTGGTGAGCGTGGTCCACCATGGAGAGCTGCTGTTTACCGGTTTTCTAAAAGATATCACCGCAAAAAAGCAGTACATCACCTCACTACGGGAGACTCTGGAGGTAGCAGAATCGGCCAGCCGGGCCAAAAGCGAGTTTTTGGCCAACATGAGCCACGAAATCCGCAGCCCCATGAACGCCATCATCGGCATGACCGATCTGGTTCTCAACACCCCTCTCTCTCAGGAAGAGCAGCGCACCAATCTGGAGATTGTCCAGCAATCCTCCTATTCCCTCCTGGAGCTGATCAATACCGTCCTCGATCTCTCCAAAATTGAGGCGGATCAGCTCAACTTGGAGCGGATCGACTTTGACCTCTGGGCTGAAACGGAGAAAGCGTGCAACGCCCTGGCCATCAAGGCCCACACCAAACGGTTGGAGCTGGACCTACACATTGATCACGACCTGCCCCGCCGGGTGATGGGCGATCCCCTGCGACTCCGGCAGATCCTCATCAACCTGCTGGGCAACGCCATTAAATTTACCGAAGAGGGCAGCGTCTCCCTGGTGGTTCAGAGTCTGGGCGCCTCCGACGATGGGGTGCAGGTGCGCTTTTCGGTGCATGACACCGGCATCGGCATTCCCCGGAATCACCAGAAGACAGTCTTCGAGGAGTTTCACCAGGGGGGAGCTTTCATCAGCCGAAAATATGGTGGAACGGGGCTGGGACTGAGCATCTCCAGACGGTTGGCGGAACGGATGGGCGGGGAG
>JADFWT010000227.1 GCA_015233785.1 Magnetococcales bacterium | reverse complement strand
TCCGCCACTTCCACGCTTGAGGCGGAGAGCTGACTGATCTCGCCGGCCGCCAATTGACTCCGCTCGGCCAACTTGCGCACCTCGGCGGCCACCACGGCAAATCCTTTACCGTGCTCACCGGCCCGAGCCGCCTCAATGGCCGCGTTGAGGGCCAGAAGATTGGTCTGACGGGCGATGTCCTCAATGATGCCGATCTTGTCGGCAATCTCCTTCATGGCCACCACCGCCTTATCCACCGCTTCACCACCCTGTACGGCATCATTCGCCGCCATACTGGCGATCTTCTCGGTTTGGTGGGCGTTGTCGGTGTTTTGCTGAATGTTGGCCGCCATCTCCTCCATGGCCGAGGAGGTCTGCTCAATGGAAGCGGCCTGATCAGAAGCACCCTGAGAGAGCAAACTCGACTGCCCACTCATGGATTGGCTGTCGCCCAGCACCTTGTCCGCCGAGTGATCCACCTGACCCATGATGCGCCGCAGATTCTCCACCATGCCGTGTACCGCGCTGCGCATACGCCCAATCTCGTCATTTTTGCCGAGATCCACATCGACGGTAAGATCACCGCCCCCCACCTTCTCGATGACGGCGGCAATCTGAGTCACCGGCTTCAACAGGGCCGCATTAACGTAGATGGCCGCCACAAACAGCATCCCGACAATCAAGATGCCAGTGACGATGGCCGCCCAAAAGATGCGGGTCTGGTTGCGCCCGGCGATGCGGGTGGAGATGGTGACCAGATCGTTGCTCAGCTTGCGCAGTTTGTTGGACTGCACCAATACATCCTGGCGCGCTTTGCGATAGGTGGTGGAACCCGGCTTGGCCGAAAGAAGCGTCTCGACAATGCCGGTAAACGCTGTGAACTTGGCTTCGATCTCCACCATTTTCGACTGGGCGTCGGCATCTGTGATGGGCTCTACGGTACGGCTCTTGGTCATCTTGAGGTCGGTAGGATAGGCCCCGCCGCGCTTGACCGCATTCAGGGTACGGGAAAAAATCTCACGGGCGGTGTTGTACTCGGCCAGACTGGGATTAAGCTCGGTCCTGCCCAAAGCGGCGTTCTCGGCAAAGCGTAGATCGTAGCGACGAATACCGAACAGCTCACCCAATTTTCCGTCGCGCTCAATCAACCCCATATGGCAGTTGATACACACGTTGGAGGTGGCCCGGTCACCGGTATAAAACTGAAGCGTGAGACCACCACCCAGCTCTCGATGCGCCTTGTGGAGTTTTACGGTTCCGCTATTGATGGCCTTGAACGCCTTGTGATCCTCCCCATCTTTAAGACCCTGCTTGGGATTGACCGGTCGGTCGGAGATCAGATCCACCGCCAAGCCGCTCTCCTGGCCAAACGCCTCATTCACCATCCGGGTGAAGGTGGCCGGATAAGGAACCGAAGAGTCCGCATCCTTGGTGGGATCCTTGGAGAGATCTACACCCCCTTTTTGTACCGCCTCAATAATGTGGTCGGTATAGACGTTCCGCATCTCGGTGATGTAGCGATCCAGGGTCAGTACGCGCTCTTCAATGGTTTGCAGGCTGCTTTTACTCATGGCGTAGCCCAGCACCGACTTCCCCATGGCCTGGGTCAGCATCCGCTGGCGTCCAAGGGCGTTGACGTAGGCCGCATCGTCCTTGGCGTTATTAAGCGACAAAATCACCACCGCACTGGAGACCAAAGTCACCACGGCAATGAGTGTAAAGACGGCAATGGTCTTGACACGAATGCTCAGGCTATTCATGGGAAATCCTCACTGATGTGTAACAAGCGCTCTTCAATACCTGATGACGGCCGCGCATGCAGCCCCCCCCTCCAATGGTAAAGAGTAACAAATGCAACCACCAACGCCCACTAAGAAAAAATGGATGACAGGGCACGGCTCTATAACACGTCCATCAAATAAAACTGGACCTTTTTCGTCTTAAGTTAGAGTATGGATGCGTATGCTTTACTGGCTGAATTGTGAAATGCCGGATGTAAAAATCCATCCACATCATACATCTCACCACCATCATGAAAGTTGATCACCATGAGTGTACTGCTTGAATTCTCCATGACCCCCCTGGACAAAGGGGAGAGCGTCAGCCCCTATGTGGCCCGCTCCCTGGATATTATCGATCAGAGCGGTCTTCCCTATAAACTCGGCCCCATGGGTACCTGTATCGAGGGAGAGTGGGACGAGGTGATGGCGGTGGTTAAAGCCTGCAAAGAGCGCATGGAACAAGAGTGCAACCGCATCACCATCTCGGTAAAAATGGATGTCCGAAAAGGGCGTGAAGGGCGGCTTACCGGAAAAATCAAAAGCGTAGAAAAACGGCTGGGCAGATCCGTCAAAAGTTGACGCCGGCGTTAGGAGAAAAAGGCATTGGTGCCGTGGGTACCGTTGCGCCAGGGGGTGAAGCGCATGCGGACAGTGCCCATCAACGCCTCGTCAAACACCTGATCCTTCAAGTGCGCCTGGAGCCCTTGGTTTAACGTGCCGATCTGCGCTTTTTCCGCCTCCAGTTGCAGCCCCCAGCGCAGAAACAGCCCGGTGATCCGTCCGCCGCCGGGCAGCGTCACCCCCGCGCCGGGATTGACCAGCTCCATCTGCACCGACGGAGCCCGCAAGGAGCCGGAGGTGAAGTGACCCTGCTGGTGCAGATAGCCGGACGCGCTCTTCTGCAACGCCTCCAGCGCGTCGTCGCTGATCTCCCTCTTCTGCACCAGCTCCAGCGCCTCACGAATAAAATGGTACTGGCGGATGGTCACCTGTCGATCCAGATCAAACAACTGATCCATGGTGATGGCCGCCTCCCGAAAGCGCCCTGCCAACATGCTGCCTCGCACCAGATTCTGCAAAATACCGCCATCGTCCGGCAGCAGCTCGTTGGCAATACGCAGCCGCTCCTGCGCTTCGGAGAAAAAGCCCAGCTTCATCAACGAGTCGGCATAGTCAACGTGGCTCTTGGGCCGATCCGGGGTCAGATTGATGATGGAGAGGTGGTGGCCGCGCATCCTCTGGGGCTGCTGCTGCATGGACGCAAGACGCGCCAAAATCAGATGGGCGTTGAGCGGGTCGGTCACCTTGGCCTGCTCGGCCCCCTTCTCCAGACGGGCGCAGGTGAATGGATCGGGCAGCTTGCCCTGCTTGAAAAATCGATTGGCCTCCCAGGCCAACCGCTGGGTTCTCTCTACCGAACTCTGCATCACCCCTCCCGAAGGCTGGGAGCCGATGGGTCTGCCCATGGCGTCCCGGCCCGCGCTTCAAACGGCTGCGCCCCGCGCAGCATCAACCGCAAGCGATCATCAGGCTTCAAGGGGGCCACACCCGACGGCGTGCCGGTCAACACCACATCGCCGGGCAACAGGGTAAAACGCCAGGAGATGTGCGCCGCCAGTTCAAACATATCCCACAACATCAAACGCGGATCGCCGTTCTGACGCTCGACGCCATTCACCTCCAGAGCAAACAGCAATTCATAAGGATCCTCCACCTGCTCCGACGGGATAAAGGGAGAGAGGGGGCAGGAGCCGTCAAATGCCTTGGCC
>JADFWT010000226.1 GCA_015233785.1 Magnetococcales bacterium | reverse complement strand
CTAAATAAATCAAAAAAAATTCATAAAAAATACTGAAAAAACGCACTATGAGTTCTTCTATTTCAAGATATTGCTGTTATTCCTATTTTTATATTGATATGAATCTTTGCCTGAGACCACTGAAGTATATCCATGATACTATGAAAAGTATGAATCAGTGCCGCAGCTGTTTTATTGTGCCGGACCCAGGACGCCCCCATTCAAGACTGGGTGAAACTGGCCGTCAACCGCGCTCGTGCCACCGGCGATGATGCTGTCTTTTGGCTCAATAAAGACCGTGCCCACGACGCTCAGCTGATCGCAAAGGTCAACACCTACCTGAAAGATCACGACACCAGCGGTCTGACCATCCTCACCAAAGCGCCCGTCGATGCTTGCCAGTACTCCATCGAGCGCATTCGTGAAGGTAAGAACACCATCTCCTGCACCGGTAACGTGCTGCGTGACTACCTCACCGACCTCTTCCCCATCCTCGAAGTCGGCACCAGCGCCAAGATGCTCTCCATCGTGCCGCTGATGAAGGGTGGCGGTCTGTTTGAGACCGGTGCCGGCGGTTCGGCGCCCAAGCATGTTCAGCAGATGGCGGCTGAAGGTCATCTTCGCTGGGATTCGCTGGGTGAGTTTGCCGCGCTGGGGGCTTCCTTTGTGCATCTTGCCGAGGTGAAGAACAATCCCAAGGCGGCGATTCTCGGCAGGACCATCGACAAGGCCACCGAGAATGTGCTGATCAACAACAAGTCGCCCCTGCGTAAGGTTAATCAGCTGGACAATCGCGGTAGCCATTTCTATCTGGCCATGTATTGGGCCCAGGAGCTGGCCAAGTGCGAGGATGCCGAGCTGAGTGCACACTTCGGCCCCATTGCCGAGGCCCTGGTCGCCAACGAAGCCAAGATCATGGCGGAGATGGAAGCAGCTCAGGGTTCTGCGGTAGATCTGGGTGGATACTTCCACTGCCCGGATGATAAAACGGCGGCGGCTATGCGTCCCAGCGCCACTATGAACGCCATCATCGACGGCTAGTATTGTTACGGGACATTTCCAACGGCCAACTGCTTAATGCAGCAAAGGGTTGTTTGGCGTGTCGCTGTAGGTAGGTATGAAGGGCGTCGTTTCCGGTTTGGAGGCGGCGCCCTTTTGCTATGTTTCGCGTATGCATTGTATTTAATTGATGGGAGATCCGTGATGGAAGAGCGTGAAGTTGAGGTTGCGCCTGTTCCCACTTTTCGCGTGGCAGCGGCTGAGATCCGGCGACGGAATATGAACCTGATCGTCGGTGGTGTGCTGGGCACCATATTTTGTGTGCTGGTCTATATGGGGCATCTTCAGCAGAGTGAAAAATATAATGCTGTGCTGCTCTTGTCGGTGCTGGCTTTTTTTGGGCTCTTTGCCGTGATCCATGTTACAGGGCATGTGCGTTATGTATTAAAGATTCGTCGGCATGTCCTGGAAGTGCATGACGATGGCATTTGGTTTCGCACTGGGGACGAAGAGAGCCGCCTGGACCTTCAAGACGTGGCTATTGCCCAACCGCAGAAGCGTTGGCGAGAAGGGCCTTCTTTGATGATGAAATTGAAGAATAATCGGGTGATTCGTTTGGTGGGTTATGAGGAGGTGGAGCGGCTTACGGAGCTGGTTTTAGCCCGTATTGCAGCGCTGAAGGAGGCGTCTGATTCGCAGAGTGTCGGAGGATAGGTCGTGGTTGGCCACCGTTTGCAAGAGAGCGTCCTGCCCGATTATCATCGAGGTGGGGAGCTTTTGGCAGAGGGCGATGTAGAGGGTGCGGCGGCGGCGTTTCAAGAGGCGCTCGTGCGGGGGGCCGATCTTCCTGAGGGGCTGTTTAATTTGGCGCTCTGTTATCGGATGGCGGGTGCCCCGGAAGAGGAGGAGACCTGCTACCGGGCGGCGATTGAGCGGCGTGCAGAATTTCCAGAAGCCCATAACAACCTTGCCGGGCTGCTTTTTAGTAGGGGAGATTTTCAGCAGGCGGAGCGGCACTATCGCGCGGCCCTGAAAAAGCGTCCCGACTATCCCGAAGCCTTGAATAGTTTGGCTACGGTTCGTAGCAATCTGGGTGATTTTACTGAGGCCGCTGAGTTGCTGGAGCGGGCTATTTCCCAGCGCCCCGAATTTGCCGAAGCGCGCTGTAACCGGGCGCTGTTGAGGCTGGCTCTGGGTGATTATCAGCGGGGTTGGTCCGAGTATGTTGCGTGGCGTTTCAGGCGGGCCGCGACACCTTCCCGCCCCTTTGATCAGCCGCTATGGGACGGTACGCCATGCCCGGGTGACAGGCTTCTTCTGCACGCCGAGCAGGGGTTTGGCGATACTATTCAGTTGCTGCGTTATCTACCCATGATACGCAGGCGTGTGGGGCATCTGATTTTAGAGTTGCCAGGGGCTCTGGTGCGTTTAGCGCAATCCATGGCGCAGGGGCGTGCCGATCATCACCTCTCCAGCACGGTTGACGTTATCTCTCAGGAAGCTCTTCTACCGCCATTTGATCTACATATGCCGTTGTTAAATCTGCCGCATGTTTTCAGTACCACCCTGGATACGATCCCTGCAGAGATTCCCTATTTTATATCAGGCGTGCCGGATGGTGAACCTTGTTTAGCGGCCAGTTCTCGGATGGAGTATTCTGTTCAAAGCTTTGATATCAAGCGTGATTCCCTGATGATTTCCAGAAAGGTTCATGTGGGAATCACCTGGGCTGGACGCGCCACTCAGGGCAACGACTGGAACCGTTCCATCCCACTGGAGTCGCTTCACCCCTTGGTGAATATCTCCAATGTGGCCGCCCACCCGATGCAGAAAGAGTTGCGCCCCGGTGAGGAGGAGGTGCTTGAGAGGCGTGGCTGGCAGCCTTATCAGGGGGGTGGTTGGCAGGATTTTCAGGATACCGCTGCCATGGTGGTGCAGATGGATCTCATGATCTGCATCGATAGCGCCATGGCGCATCTGGCTGGTGCGCTTGGTGTGCCGCTCTGGGTATTGATTCCCGCCAACCACGACTGGCGTTGGCGGGACCGACAGGGGGTGGCAAGCCCTTGGTATCCCCAGGCGCGGCTCTTTGTTCAGCAGCAGGTCGGGGATTGGTCTGGTGCACTGCTGGAGTTGACCGAAGCGCTGAAGGATCACATCTCTCGGACATGAAAGGCATTCAGCAGCATATCCATGCCCACCATGGAGGTGGCGTGGGAGATGGCCTCAAAGATATCCGCCTCACGCCAGCCCAGCCCCTTAAGTTGCTCCATATCATCGGTGGTCAGACTGTTGGAGTCGGCCACCATTTTTAGAATCACCAATAGCAAGGCCCGTTCATCTTCAGCCAGGGGGGTCTGGGCTGGATCATGTCGGGCGGCCTGCAATTGCTCCATGGTGAAATCATGTCGATTTAGAAGTAACCATTGAT
>JADFWT010000225.1 GCA_015233785.1 Magnetococcales bacterium | reverse complement strand
GGTATCTTCGTTCTGCTTCAGGCAATCCGCTCTCCGCTGCATCTGCTGCATCCGGAGCTGAGCGGCGATAGCCAAACTCTGGCTGGGTTGACCCTGATCCCCAGCATTGTCTGGATCGGTATTTGGTTTTTCTGGGGGCTGTTTGCTCTACTCTACCTATGGCGTCACCAAGGGACAGAGCCCCAGAAGATCTGAATCTGATATCATGCACACCATGCTAGGACACCAAGCTGCGACAAACCAACTATTCGAACACGGATATACTGGGAGAACAACTATGAAATCAATTCACAACCACCTCTACCGCCACTTCACACTATGGGCCGTGGTCCTGACCCTGAGTCTGGCCGGTGCCGCACCGCTCCACGCCTTTGGACTGGATGCCCTCAAAGGAGCCGCTCAAGGAGCTGCTCAAGAGGCGGTTCAAGGCCAGACCCCGCAAGTTCAAGTACCGGCCACCCCTTCTTTTAAGGATATGGCCTTCAACGCCGTCAAACAGATGGTGCAACAGAAGCTCCAGGCCACCGGCCTCCCCTTCTCCGGCGAGGATGTCTCCACCATCGTCACCCAAGTGCAATCCATGGCCTCTGCAGGCAAGCTCGATATGAGCAATGGCTCCCAACTCACCGCCACCGTGGCGCAACTGGTGATGAAGTGGGTGCAAGGACGTTGATCTCAACGCGCACCACGATGAGGCGCGCGCCATGACGGTGCCGCGCCTCACCATTGAAGACGGACTGGTACTCAACAGCTCCATTGCGCCCGCTTTCTACGGACCCGCCGAAACCTTTGTCACCAGCCGCAAAGGTCCGCATATAGAGATGGATACCGGCCCCATCACCGCCAAACTGATGGTGGATCTGATGCAGGCCTTTGCCACCATCGAGAGCGGAGCCGCCACCGGCATTCGCATCGACTTCGGTAAGATTCTCCAAGCCCTGCAAGAGTTGTTCATTGTTATCCTGGAAAACCCCAACGATCTGTTTGCAGTGTCAGAACAGAGCAGTATCGAGCGACCGGGGCTGTTTCTTGAGGCGTACGGACGCCTCCCTCCAGAGAGGAGCGGCCCCCTTCCCAGTGATACCTCTTCCGAATCACTGCTCTCCTCGGAAGAGATCGACCGGATGATGGAGATCATCCACCAAGACGAGGAAGATACCGGGCAGAATGAACCTCTGGACAGACGACACACACTCCATGATATTTCTCCCCTTGATGAAGAAGAGGATCACCAACGCCTGGAGGTGGAGTTGATGGCGCTGCTGGAGCAACTGGAGCCCCCCGCCGCTCAGGAGCACAACCGCCAGGAGGCCATGCGCGCTTTTACCGACAGCACCCGCTTTCTACTCTGGAACGAGCAACACCAGATGGCCGAACTCTCCCCCAACGCCACCGCGTCCCTGATCCTGGCTATTCTGGTTAAGGACAACGCCGATCTACAGGAGATGCTTGATGCCGATATTCGCATCGACATGGAGGAGGTGTTCGAGGCGCTGCTCTATCTGGTACCCCGATTTGATGATGTCATCTCCTACTGGCGAGAGGATCTTCGCGCCGCCTTTGTCTTCTGCATCCGCACTCTCTCGGAGCGCCCCCAGGGCCACCCGGTGTAGCCTTCCCGCCCGCCGACATCAAGCGCCATCACGTTTGGCCTTGTAACTCTGGATTAGTTAAATTATCTTTTACTAAATATAAATTATACAAGATCACTCTATTAATATAATCACACACCCACATATCATCTCGGAGGGACCATGAAGGGGAGACGACTTTTCACCGCACTACTTGCTGCACCTATGGCCTTTTTTATCAGCCAAGAAGCGACCGCCAAGGATGCATGCACCTTGAATGATGCAGAGATCAGCTGCTTTCAAATCAGCTTGAAAGATATGCATACCACGCAGTACTCCGTCGGCATGAAATCAGTCAACTGCAAAGCGATCAAGCTCAAAGACAAAAGCGATAAAAAACTGAAGAGCTACCTTCTCTCACACCCGGTGCCGTTTGTCGAACACGATGGAAAATACTATTTCACCGATCACCATCACATGTCCTCGGCCTTGCGCATTGCCACCGGGAACCCGGAGCAGAAAGTATTCGGCACCATCATCGGCAAGGTCAGCAAAGAGGATGTCGCGAAGCGCAAAAAGCAAATCAACGCCAAAAGCGACGACGAGGCGTTCTGGAACATCATGCTGGGCAACACCTGGTTCTACCCTTTCGGGGTTGATGGCGGCGGACCTCAGGATCCATACGACCTGCCAAGCGTGGCCAAGCTCAGCAAGGGAAAGCGCGACAACCCATACCGCAGCCTCGCCTGGATGGTACGTGAGTGCGGCGGCTACACCAAATCCCCCACACCATTCACCGAGTTCAGGTGGGCCTACTATCTGCGCGGCAAGCTGGGTATGACCAACGACCGCCTCCGGGAGACGATCCAGAATAAACCTCTTGATCCCGAAACGTTCAAGCCCGAAGGAAAACTGAAAAAGGATCCCCTCTACCAGGAAAACTGCATGGGAACCGTGGACGCTAAAGAGAGTCAAAAGCTCAGCTTCTGCAACACCCCCATCATGACACGCGCCATAGGCTGCGCCGGAATCCCCGATGCACAAGGGCTTCCCGGCTATATAGCCAACCCCGACGCCATCTGCCGTTAATCTTCACCCATTCGCAGAGAGGCGCACAAACCCCCAGTCGTCGCGCCTCTCTGCCGCCTTTCGTTGCGCCCCGCCCCGCCTGCCATTAGACTTTCCCTGGATAACCATAACCCCATCCAATAGCAGGGAAACAGCGTGCACGAAAACCATGTCAGCCACACCTCGCTCCAGGGCGAGAGCCGTTTTCGCGTCATATGGAACTATCTGGTACTGCTGGGCATCAGTTGGTACGCCGTCACGGTGCCCATCTATATCGCCCTGGATCTGGATAGCCAGGGGTGGTCCTTCGCCCTGGATATCGTCTGGACCTGCTTCTTTGTGGTGGACATCTTCCTCAACTTTCGCCACCCCTATCTGGAAAACGGCGAACTGATCACCGATAAAAAGGATACCGCCCGGCACTATCTGCGCGGATGGTTCTCCCTGGATCTGCTGGCCACCATCCCCTTTGACCTGCTGCTGATGCTTCTGCACAGCAATCAACCCTGGGTATTTCACGCCATGCGCATGGTGCGCATCGTCAAAGTGTTTCGACTGTTTCGCATCACCGACGTAGTGGTGACCCTTAGCAGTTCGGGAAAAAAAGGGCTAGTAACTGATGTGGTGCTGGATGCCCACAGCGTGGCGGATGAGATCTCCATCACCGATCAGGAGGTGGAGACCTTCTATGCCAATAATTCGCAGATGTTCCGCGCCAATGAATCTCGGCATCTGAGCCATATTCTGGTGCAGTCCAAAGAGGGTGTCGAGGAGTCCACGGCCATCTCCAAGCTGACCCAGGCCCGCATGAAAATCGCCAATGGCAAGCTCTCTTTTGCAGAAGCCGCGCGCCACTACTCCGACGATGTGACCAGTAAAGAAGGCGGATCTCTGGGTGAGGTTCCACGAGGCATGATGT
>JADFWT010000224.1 GCA_015233785.1 Magnetococcales bacterium | reverse complement strand
CTCTCCATCTTTTCAATACAGAGGGAACTGTTCCCTCAGCAGAACTGATTTTGAGAAGCAAGGGAAATCATTTGATTCCGGTCATACTCAATATCAGTATTGCCGAAGATGAGCAGGGCAAACCAAAATTCAGCCGCCTCATCTGGCGGGATATCTCTGATCTTAAAACCACCCAGGTAGCACTACTACAGGCCAAAGAGGAAGCAGAGGCGGCCAGTGTGATCAAAGGACAGTTTCTGGCCAATATGAGCCACGAAATCCGTACCCCAATGAACGCCATTATCAGCCTCACTGACCTGGCTCTACAGAGTCAGGATAAGCGGAAGATCATCGACCATCTGGAAAAAATCTCCCACTCCTCACACTCACTGCTCTCGATTATTAACGATATTCTCGATCTATCCAAGATCGAAGCGGGCCAGTTGGTGCTCGAACGAATCCCCATGAATTTGCCGCACGTCGTCCATGAGACCGTGACACTCTTTACCTTCACGGCGCTGGATAAGGGCATTACGCTCTCCCACCATATTGATCCGGCGCTGCCGGAGTGGGTGTTGGGAGATCCGGCGCGGCTGCGGCAGATTCTGCTGAATTTGATCGGAAACGCCATCAAGTTCACCTCAAAAGGGTCGGTGAACGTGGCGGTACGACAGGAGGCCGGACAGGTGGGAAGCTTTGCCATCATGGATACTGGCTGCGGCATTGATAAAGAGAAAATCGAGGAAATCTTTCAACCCTTCACCCAAGCGGACGCCTCCACGACACGGCAGTATGGCGGCACCGGTCTCGGACTAACAATTTGCCGCCGCCTGACCAACCTGATGGAGGGCCATCTGGCGCTGACAAGCGAGCCGGGGAGAGGCAGCACATTCACGCTGCACCTCCCCTTGAAGCCTACCAAACCAAACGCAGACATCGCGGAGATAGCTGGCGAGAAGCGCACAACACCTCTGCAGAAGATGCAAGCTACAATCTCCTCTCAACGCCCGCTAAACATTCTTCTGGTGGACGATGCCAAGGATAACCGACTGCTGATCCAAGCCTTTCTAAAACGCCGCCCCTACCATCTGGAGATGGCCGTCAACGGTGAGGAGGCGGTCGCCAAGTTCAAACACTCGCCATTTGATTTGGTGTTGATGGATATCCAGATGCCGGTGATGGATGGCTATGAGGCGACCCGGACCATTCGGGCCTGGGAGCAGACATGCAACGCGAAACCCACACCGATTATCGCATTGACCGCCCACGCCATGGCCGAAGAGTCAGAGCAGATCCGCTCAGCAGGGTGCGATCTGCATCTGACCAAACCCATCCGCAAACAATTCCTCCTGAAGGTCATTGATCAAACGACCCAATGAGGCAAACCACCCCACGCACCAACAGGCATGATGACGGAGAACACCATGGATACAGCATCATGAACAAGATCGGCTGGTCATTCGACAACACCTACGCACAGTTGCCTGAGATACTCTATACCCGTCTGGCACCAACCCCCGCCAGAGCGCCCGGCCTGGTGCTGCTGAACCACGTGCTGGCCAACAAACTTGGGCTCGATTTTTCGGATATGGATGAACAGAGCTGCGCCGCCTTATTCGCCGGCAACAGACTGCCCGAAGGGGCCGAGCCTATCGCTCAAGCCTATGCCGGACACCAGTTTGGACACTTCACCATGCTGGGCGATGGGCGGGCTATCGTGTTGGGCGAACAGGTCGCGCCGGATGGAAAACGGTTCGACATCCAGCTCAAGGGCTCAGGCAGAACGCCCTACTCCCGCAATGGAGATGGTCGAGCCGCCCTGGGCCCCATGCTGAGAGAGTACATCATCAGTGAAGCCATGCACGCCCTGGGCGTTCCCACCACGCGCGCTTTGGCCATCGCCACCACCGGGGAGCCGGTCCATCGGGAGCAGCCCCTGCGAGGGGCCGTACTGACACGGGTCGCGGCCAGCCATCTGCGGGTGGGAACCTTCGAATACGCCGCCATGCGCCGGGAGATCCAGCTGCTGCAACAGTTGACCGACTACGCCTGCCAACGCCACGGCTTTGAATCCGCACCCAAAGAGAACAACGCCCTGACCCTCTTGAAAGGGGTGATGAATCGTCAGATGGACCTGATCATCCACTGGATGCGGGTCGGCTTCATCCACGGGGTGATGAACACCGATAACATGGCCATCTCGGGAGAGACCATCGATTACGGTCCGTGCGCGTTCATGGATGCCTACGATCCCGGCACACTCTTCAGCTCCATCGATCACGCCGGTCGATACGCCTTCGCCGCGCAGCCTCGCATCGCTAAATGGAACGGTGCACGGTTCGCTGAGACGCTGCTGCCCCTACTGCACAATGACCAAGATAAAGCCATCGCCATGGCCGAGGAGACCATCAACGGATTTGGGGAGATCTTTCAACAGCGCTGGTTGGAGATGATGCGCCGCAAACTGGGGTTGATCGGGCGGGAAGATGGGGACGCCGCCCTGGTGGACACGCTGCTCGAACAGATGAAACAACAGGGCGCAGATTACACCGAAACCTTCCGCGCCTTGACCTACGGCAACACCCCTTCAGACCCGCTATTCCAGGACAAGGCGTTTCAAACGTGGCACCAACAGTGGAAAGATCGGCAGGCCCGTCAACCAGGCGACGCAAAAGAGACCCTCGCCATGATGCGCAACGCCAACCCCGCCGTTATTCCGCGCAACCACAAGGTGGAACAAGCCCTGGACGCCGCCGCCAACCATAACGATATGAAACCCTTGCAAGAGCTGCTGGCAGCGCTGGATCGCCCGTATGAAGATCGTCCGGAACTAGAACCCTACCAGTCGCCATCTGCGCCTGGAGAACGTGTCTACCAGACCTTCTGCGGAACCTGATGGCCACGACCACCGGTGTCCCCGAACATGGCTCAACCCAACACCACCCACTTCTTAAGCCGGTAGAGAAACGTATCGCGAGAGAGCCCCAATAGCCGAGCCGCCCGGCTCTTGTTGCCGGCGGCCAGCTCCAGCGCCTGAGCCATGAGACTCTGCTCCAGCTCTCCCAGATCGATGCCCGATGCCGGCAGGGTAAACAGCACACCTCCCCGCCCATGACCCGGCCTGGACGGCGTGCGAATATCTTCCGGCAGATCATCCGGCCCCACCAACTGCCCGGCGTGCAGAATCGAAAGCCGCTCACAGAGATTGCGTAGCTCACGAATATTCCCCGGCCAGTCATAGCACTCCAGCACACGCATGGCGGCACTATCGATTCTGGCAGGCGCTATCTGATTGTGTTGTGAAAACTGCTCCAGAAAAGCGCGACTCAACAAAAGCACATCGCCAGAACGCTCCCGAAGCGGCGGAAGATCCAACGGCACCACGTGGAGCCGGTAAAACAGATCAGCTCGAAAACGCCCCTCCCGAACCATCTGGGAAAGGTTACGGTTGGTGGCGGCAATCACCCGTACATCAACCTCAATGGTGCGGGTCTGACCCACTACCTGACACTCGCCATTCTCCAGCATCCGCAACAGCTTAGACTGAACAGAGAGCGGAAGTTCTGAGATCTCATCCAGAAACAG
>JADFWT010000223.1 GCA_015233785.1 Magnetococcales bacterium | reverse complement strand
CGAAAATCGTATAGTATTGGTGACCGGATGGTTAGTGAATGGATACGATGGGCCGCTTTCAAGAATATGGGATTTACAGGGAGTTTGAATATGAGCCACTTTAAAATGTCCCAAATCATGGCTTTGGGGTTCGGCATTGTGATTGTACTGTTGTTGGTGGTTTCCGGTGCCTCCTATATGGGGTTGGAGAAAGCGGTTACCGGTTTCAGCGAATACCGCACATTGGCCCGGCATACCAATTTGGCCGGACGGTTGCAGGCCAATATGTTGATGGTGCGCATGAATGTAAAGGATTTCAACATTACCGGGTCGGCCAAGGATGTGGAGGAGTACGAAGCCTACCGGCAGAAGATGGAAGGTTTTCTGGAAGAGGCCAAAAAAGAGATTAAAGACACCAAGCGGGCCAGCCTGATCGCCCAGGCAGATAGCAAAATCGACGCCTATTCCCGGGCTTTTGAGAAGGTGCAAACCCTTCGAGTTGCTCGTAACAAGGCGGTGTATGAGGGGATGGACCCCAATGGCCTGAGTATGCGCAAGGACCTGACCCAGATCATGGAATCCGCCTTCAATGATGGGGATCCAAGCGGAGCCTTTTATGCCGGGCGTGCTCAAGAGCATCTGCTATTGGGGCGCCTGTATGCGTTGAAGTTTCTCAACACCAACGAACAAAAAGACGCCGACCGTGCGCTGATGGAGTTGGAAAGGAATCTGGATCCTCTCTTCGCCACCATGGACAAGGAGTTGCAGAACCCCCATCGTCGTCAGTTGATGAAAAGTGCCCACACAGCCCGCAACAGCTATGTAGCGGCTTTCAAGGAAGCTGTCAAAATCATCGAGGAGCGTAACGACATCATTCAGAATATTCTCGACCGTTTGGGGCCGGAAATCGCCAAGGAGGTGGAGAACGTCAAGCTGTCGGTTAAGGATGATCAGGACGAATTGGGGCCGGCAGTACAGGCTAATAATGCCAGCACTGTGACCCTGGTGTTGGTGGTCTCGGCTCTGAGTGTTTTCGTGGCCATCTTTATCGCCTGGTTTATCACCCGCTTGGTGCTGCGCCCTCTGGGAGGCGAGCCGGGCATGCTGGCCAAACTGGTCGGACGGGTGGCCCAGGGTGATTTGACCGTGGATATTCAGGTCAAGGTCGGTGACACCAGTAGTTTGCTGGCTTCCATGGGCGGCATGGTGGATCGGTTGCGCACGGTTGTTGGCGAGGTGATTATTTCGGCGGAAAATGTCGGTAGCGGGTCAGCCGAGCTTTCCGATTCCTCCAGCACACTCGCCGATGGGGCCAATCAGGCGGCAGCCAGCGTGGAAGAGACCAGCTCCGCCATGGAGGAGATGGCAGGAAACATCTCACAAAACTCCGACAACGCCCAGCAAACTCAGGGCATTGCCCAGCAGGCCGCCAAGGATGCCAAAGAGGGTGGCGATGCGGTGGGTGAAGCGGTGGAGGCGATGAAGCAGATCGCCAGCAAGATCTCCATCATCGAAGAGATCTCCCGTCAGACCAATCTGCTGGCGTTGAATGCAGCCATTGAAGCGGCCCGGGCTGGAGAGCACGGCAAAGGCTTTGCGGTAGTGGCCGCCGAAGTGCGTAAATTGGCAGAGCGTTCCCAATCGGCGGCCAGCGAGATTTCCCAACTGTCAGCCTCTTCTGTGGAAGTGTCCGAACGTGCGGGGAGTATCATCAACAAATTGGTGCCGGATATTCAGAAAACAGCCGAGTTGGTATCAGAGATCACAGCAGCCTCCCTGGAGCAGGCTCAAGGGGTGGATCAGATCAACAGTGCGGTGCAGCAGTTGGACCGGGTTATCCAGAGCAATGCTGGTACCAGTGAAGAGATGGCCAGTACCTCTGAGCAGCTTTCCGCTCAGGCAGAGCAACTGCAAGAGGCGATGAATTTCTTCAAAGTACAACAGACCAACAAGTCTCGCCGTTCCCTACCCATGCGCAAAGAGGCTGCCCCAGTAAGCCGGACGGCAACCTCTTCTGCCAAACGCCCGGGTGCGGTATCCAGCAGCCGGGGGCTGCCCGCTCCAAAGGCAGCTGGTTCATCCGGTGGGGTGGAGATTGATTTGGGGGATGATGTGGATGATGCCCAATTTGATCGCTTTTAAGTAAGGTAACTGATAACGAAAAAAGGGCGCTCCCTGAAAAGGTGGCGCCCTTTTTTTTCTCTTCCGGGATGTACCAACTATGCAGAGTCGGTGAAAATGGTGGGTACACTAATCAGGGCATACCCTGCTTGGCTCTGCGTTCCCATAGACGATCGGCATGGCGGCGTGACTGCTCGGCGTGGGAGCTGAAGGTATCGGCCTCCCGATAGGGACTTTTGATGGCTGGGGTGGTGTTCGCTTTGTCGCTGGGAAGTTTGACAACTTCAAAGTGCAACGCCGCCGCACTGGTCAGGCTAAGCACCACAACTCCGCCAATCACCACCATCAGGAATTGGCGGCGGCTTTTTCTCTTCTCAATAAGCGCGGCCTGCTGGGCCACAACCTTGCGGTCACGGCGCTCTTCAAGAGATTTTTCATCAATTTCAGCCATTGCTGACTCCCGGTATTTGGTCAAAACCGCGGATATCCGGACAAAGGCTGCCTATGAAAGCACTGAATTGGCTTGATTCAGCTCTTCCAAGGCCAATGGCCGGCATTCCCTGCGCGTCAATATTTCCGCTTTTTTATGTGCCTGATCAAGCCACATCAAGAAATGGGCCGGACAGCGACAGTCGGAGGCTCCCAGTCCTGGATGGGGAACATAGGCTCCCTGATCGAGGAAGGCTTTGGCCAGGGAACATTCCAAACCATCCGGCCCTATCCAAGCCTGTTGCAGTTCCACACCTGGGGCCATCAGAATGTAATCTATATGCCAGCGCTGTTTTTTATCCGCCCGAAAATGGCGTGCAAGTCGATGCGTCCATTGGCCACGGGCGGAACCCAGGTAGAGGTAGTGGCCAGGTCTAAACGTGACCTCCCCTTTGGCACCCACCGTGATTGTTGACAAGCTTGCAATCTGTATACACAAGGCGTAGCTGGCCATGGTTACTTCAACCGGTGGGTTAGGGTGAATTCCATCGTTGTAGCGCCTGAAGGGCACTGCCCAGTGCGGTTTGCAATTGGGCGAAAAGATCCACTGCCAACGATGTATTCCCAGCCTGCAAAGCGGTTTCCATGGTCCTGGCCCGTTGTGCGGTAGCGTCCAAGAACAGTGAAGCGGCCCCACCGGCCAGTTTATGGCTCATTTGCTCCATGGTTGCCCAATCCTGCTGTTCGACAGCCTGGGCGATAGCATGGACATATTGGTCTATATTTCCTTGTGAGCGTTCTATCAGCTCCTTTCGGGCTTTTGGGAGCATGAAGCCGATATTAGCGTCCAAATCTGCTGTATTCAGCTCTATTGGGCCTGTTTTATTGGTGGGGTTTGCCGGTAAGGGTGGACCTGGTTCGTCTCCGTCTTCGCTGTTGACGGAGATATTCGGGTTGTATTGGGCGATAATGGTATGGATGTTCTGAATCCGAATCGGCTTGGTCAGGGCATCGGTCATGCCGGCCTGCTTGCATTTTAGCAAAGTGCTTTGCAGGGCATCGGCTGTCAAGGCGATGATGGGGGTGGGGCTGGCACACTGTTGCCGTTCCCAAGCGCGGATCATCCGGGTGGCGGT